>JAZKZL010000249.1:0-22374 GCA_045612645.1 Oscillospiraceae bacterium | reverse complement strand
CCTCTATAACGGGTGCGCTTTCGAGCTTATCCTCCATATAGAAGGTGTCTTCACGCATATCCTCCCAGATGCCATCCTCGTTTTCCTGATAGAAATCAGAGGCGGTCAGCAGGCGGAATTCAAGTCCCATCAGTTCATCGTGGGTAAAGGTGAGATCGCCTGTTTCAATATCGAAGCTATCGCCTACCATTACTGCGGACATCATATCGCCCAGCTCCTTTTGGTCACGCAGACCGAGAGCGTAAAGAGTAATATCAGACAGCTCATGGTTTTCGTTTACTATAAGAACTACCTCGTTGTAGCTTTCGGGCAGCTTGCCTGTGATGACTTCGAATTGATTCTGAAGCGTGTCGTAGCTGAGAAGCTCGGTCCACACGTCATAGGGATTGCCTGACATACCGCCCATCATGGAAGAATAGGTGCTTGCCATGGAACCCACGCTGCCTGACATCTCCTCGCCCATCATAGCGTTCATTACGGTAGACGGATTGATCTGGAGAATATCGCCGTTCAGATCGTGTCCATAGATATAAAGGTTGGGAGAGTAGCTGTACTGGATTTCACTTACGTTGTCGAGAATATTATCGGGGTTGGATTCGATATATGCCTTGAACTCCGCAAGATTGTTTGTGGTCATTTCCGACAGCATGGTCTTTGCCATTTCAGTGGAGATGTCGTTGGTATAGATAAGGTTGGGATCACGTTCAGCGGCGGCATCCTCTGCAATACCCATCATGGAGCCCATCAGGCTACCATAGTCTATAGCTTCCTGCTGGATGGAGATAGGATAGGATGCGAGAGTTGATTGCTCAACGCCGTCGATATAATCCTGAACACCATTAGACAGCGAAAGGATCAATGCAATACCGATGATACCGATACTTCCTGCAAAGGAGGTGAGGAAGGTGCGTCCCTTTTTGGTCATCAGATTGTTTCGGGAGAGTGACATCGCTGTTGCAAAGGACATGGATGTCTTTTTACCCTTATTCACATCAGATTTCTTTACTTTTTCAGCATTTCCGTCGAATGGATCGGAGTCTGCGGTGATCTTGCCGTCAACCAGGCGCACTATACGGGTGGAATAAAGCTCCGCAAGCTCGGGGTTATGGGTTACCATGATAACCAGACGATCCTTTGCAATCTCACGGATAAGCTCCATGATCTGGAAGCTGGTCTCAGTGTCAAGCGCACCGGTAGGCTCATCCGCAAGCAGTATATCGGGGTCGTTAACAAGCGCACGGGCAATAGCCACACGCTGCATCTGACCACCTGACATCTGATTGGGCTTTTTGTGGATCTGATCTCCCAGACCAACCTTTTCAAGCGCTTCCTTTGCACGCTGGCGGCGCTCTGTTTTGGATACGCCAGAAAGCGTCAGCGCAAGCTCAACGTTGGAAAGCACAGTCTGATGTGGAATGAGGTTATAGCTCTGGAAGATGAAGCCTACCGAGTGGTTACGGTATGTATCCCAGTCGGAGGACTTATATTTTGTAGTGGATTTTCCGTTGATGATAAGGTCACCCGAGGTATACTGATCGAGACCGCCGATGATGTTCAGCAGGGTTGTCTTACCGCATCCCGAATGGCCGAGGATGGATACCAGCTCGCTCTCGCGGAAGCTGATGGATACGTCTCTCAGCGCATGAACAACTTCATCGCCGGTGACATAATCCTTGGTAATGTTTTTGATTTCAAGCATTAGTTGTTGCTCCTTTCGATATTTCTCTTTTCTTTGCTGTAATTACTTTAGTCATGTTGGCTGTCAGTTTATTGTGAAGATGTATCATGGTGCGCAGCTCTTCATCGGTGAAATCGGAAAGGGCTTCGTTTATTATCTTCACACTTTCTATGATACATTCCGTCATAGCAGAGAGGCCGTTTTCGGTAACCCGAACATAAACGCTGCGTCTGTCATCTGGATTTGTCTCTCTCGAAACGTATCCCTTGCTTTCGAGGTTTTTCAGTGTTCTGGATACTGCAGGAGCGGATATCCCCAGCTGTGCAGCGGTCTGTGCAACGGTGATATATTCCCCATTGTTGAACCGTGGATAGCACGTCGCTGTGTGCAGCAGCGCAAGCTCTGCTCCTGTAAGCTTTGTAATCACAGTAGCAGGGCAGCAATTTCCGCCTGCCTGTATATTATATAGGAAGCATTCCAGTTCTTCACCCGATATTTTCTTTAGTATCCCAGGCGAGTATTTTTCCAGTACATTGATAAGATCGTACATGATCGTATATCACCTGCCTTTATTTAACTCGTGTTATATTTTAACACTGTTAAATATTAATGTCAATAGAAGGGAAACCATTTCAGCACTTTGTATAAAACCACTCAACAAAACGAATGATATTATTATACTGAACTTGAAAATGACGTGAAAAGGATGAAAATATATTGAGAAAAAGTCTATTTATGCTGATATTTATTACAGGAATTATTATATCAGCGTTGGCTGCATCGTTGATACTGTTTACAGCCCGTTATATCAGAATGATGTTTGCAGCCTTTTTCATTATATTATTGATATGGTGGTTTATGTATTATTACAGATTGGAATATATCTCAAAAGATAATACTTTGTGTATTATAAGCGGCACGCTGCTTCGTCGATACAGATATATAGATAACAAAAATATATTATGGTTGGTTCAAGTGAAAGTCCCATTTATCAGAGAGGCTGTTATGACTTGTCTGCATACGGCAGGTGGAACGATATATATTTTAGGAAATTATTCAACGCGCTGTTAAAAACTTGTGTTGAAAACTAATTGTATAATTGATTTTCAACAGAACTTTTAACACTCTGTTGAAAATCAATTGTTTTATACAAAGCTCAATGTGGATATCAGCTGTCTGTATTCTCGTTGAGCAGTGGTGGCAAAAAGTTATAAACCTCCTGATAGCTGTCGTATTCGTTATCATTCAGTGGCGCAGTGGGGATCAGCCCTGTGCAGTCAGTGGATGAACCGCTTTTCAGATAGTCCTGTTGCGTGAAGTGATTGCTCCTTTTGGCTGGATGTGGATATTCTGCCATGTTATCAACTCCTTTCATGTAATAGCTTTTGCAGCTGTTGCAGCGGATATTCGTTTCAGAAATTCAAGGTTGACAAAACCAAACTGCTGTAGTATAATATAAGATGAATATTTATATTTCGAGATTAACAAAAGATACCGTATTATTACGGCTTTTTGCGTTATACGAACAAAGAAAGGGACAAAAAAATGGGATTTTTCAAGTCTATTTTCGGAACTTATTCCTCTAAGGAGTTAAAGAGGATCGAACCTATCAAGCAGCAGGTGCTTGATCTTGCCGATAAGTACGGCGCTATGAACGATGCTGAGCTGAAGTCTCAGACAGGCATCCTGAAGGAGCGCCTTGCAAACGGTGAGACCCTCGATCAGATCCTGCCCGACGCTTTTGCTGTATGCCGCGAGGCGTCCACAAGAGTTCTGGGTATCCGTCACTACCCCGTACAGATCATCGGTGGTATCGTCCTGCATCAGGGCCGTATCGCGGAGATGAGAACAGGTGAAGGTAAGACCTTTGTGGCAACTCTGCCTGCTTATCTCAATGCGCTGACAGGACTCGGTGTTCATATCGTTACCGTAAACGACTATCTGGCAAAGCGTGACAGTGAGTGGATGGCTAAGGTGCATCGTTACCTCGGTCTGACCGTAGGACTCATTACTCACGATCTTAGTCCCGACGAGCGCCGTGAGGCTTATGCCTGCGATATCACATATGCAACAAATAACGAGCTTGGCTTCGATTACCTGCGTGACAATATGTGCAAACGCAAGGAAGAAAGAGTAATGCGCAAGCCCAATTTCGCTATCGTGGATGAGGTGGACTCCATCCTTATCGATGAGGCGAGAACTCCCCTTATCATTTCCGGTCGTGGCGATAAGTCCACCGATCTTTATGTGAAGGCTGACGTTTTTGCTAAGAGCCTCACCATGAACAAGACGGTTGAACTGAACAGCAAGGATGATTATGACAGCCAGTTTGACGGCGATTATATCGTTGATGAAAAGGCTAAGACCTGTAACCTGCTCCCCAACGGCGTTGCAAAGGCAGAGAAGTATTTCGGCATCAATAATCTGATGGATCCCGATAACAGCACTCTGCTGCATCACATCAATCAGGCTATCAAGGCTAACGGCGTTATGAGACTCGATATTGACTACGTTATCAAGGATGGCGAGATCGTTATTGTTGACGAATTCACAGGCCGTCTGATGTTCGGCCGCCGCTACAATGAGGGTCTGCATCAGGCTATCGAGGCTAAGGAAGGCGTAAAGGTAAACCGCGAGAGCAAGACACTGGCTACTGTTACATTCCAGAATTATTTCCGTCTGTATGCAAAGCTGGGTGGTATGACAGGTACTGCTATGACAGAGGAATCCGAGTTCCGTGCCATCTACAGCCTTGACGTTGTGGAGATCCCCACCAATAAGCCCGTTATCCGTGTGGATCACGAGGATCAGGTATACAAGAACGAGCGCGGAAAGTTCCAGGCTGTATGCGAGCAGGTAGAGGAGTGCTATAAGAAGGGTCAGCCTGTTCTGGTTGGTACTGTTACCATCGAGAAGTCTGAGCTGCTTTCCAAGCTGCTGAAAGCAAGAGGCATAAAGCATGAGGTGCTGAACGCAAAGAACCATGAGCGTGAGGCTGATATCATCGCGCAGGCAGGCAAGAAGGGCGCTGTTACCATTGCTACCAACATGGCAGGCCGTGGTACGGATATCCAGCTCGGCGGTAACGCAGATTACCTTGCCCGCACTGAGATGAAGAAGCTCGGCTACAAGAATTGGATGATCCAGGAGGCTACCGGCTTTGCTGAGACCGATGATCAGGATATCATTGAGGCAAGAGCAAAGTATCAGGAGCTGAACAAGAAGTATACTGATAAGATCGCTCCCGAGGCTGAAGAGGTTCGTGAGCTTGGCGGTCTGTTCATTCTCGGTACCGAGCGTCATGAGAGCCGCCGTATCGATAATCAGCTGCGCGGACGTTCGGGACGACAGGGCGATCCCGGCTCCAGCCGTTTCTACATCTCTCTTGAAGATGATCTGATGCGTCTGTTCGGCGGCGACAGAGTACAGAAAGTAATGGAGACCATGAATATTGAGGAGACTCAGCCCATCGAGGCAGGTTTCCTTTCCGCAACTATCGAATCCGCTCAGAAGAAGATCGAGGGCAGAAACTTCTCTATCCGTAAGAACGTCCTTGATTTTGACGATGTACTTTCCCAGCAGCGTGCAACAATTTATGCTGAGCGTACAAGAGTTCTTGAGGGTGAGGATATCAGCGAGAACATCCAGAATATGATCAATCAGACTATCGAGGACGCTGTAAATATGTACTGCAGCGACAGCGTTGCAGAGAACTGGAACATTGATGGTCTGCGTGCTCATTATCTGAATCTTTACGTTATGGATACAGATATGCGCTATTCCGTTGATGAGCTGAACAATCTTACAAAGAAGGATCTTATCAGCTTCCTGAAGGATCGTGCAAGCCTGATCTTCAAGACAAGAGAGGCGGATATGGGTTCTGAAGCAATGAGAGAGGTTGAGAGAATCTGCCTGCTCACAGCTGTAGATAAGCACTGGATCAACCATATTGACGCAATGGAAGAACTGAAGCGCGGTATTTATCTGCGTGGCATTGCACAGAAGGATCCTGTAGTAGAATATCGCTTTGAGGGTTTTGCAATGTTCGATGACATGATCGCAGCAATCAGAGAAGAAACAGTAAGAATGGTTCTCACCGTTCCTGTTAAGCTCCACAAGGCACAGTAATTTAAAAATCTCACATTACCGCAGCGGCAATCCGTGTCTGCTGCGGTATTGCTGATAAATGAGGATATTGATTATGAATTCTAAAGATTTTCGCAGTGAGCTTTGCGGCCATATAATCCCGTTCTGGAATAACCTGAAGGATGATGTGAACGGAGGCTTCACAGGCTTTATGGACAGCGCACTCAACATCGACAAGAACGGAGAAAAGGGTGTAATTCTTCATTCCAGAATACTCTGGTTCTATTCCAATGCATATATGCTGCTGAAGGATGAATCCCTTCTCGCTTATGCAGATCATGCATATAAGTTCCTTACTGAAAAGTGTGTGGATAAGGAATACGGCGGTGTATATTGGTCTATGAATGCCGATGGTAGTGTAAAGGATGATTTCAAGCACACATATTGTCAGGCTTTCTTTATCTATGCACTTTCCAGCTATTACAGAGCAACAGGCTGTAAGGCAGCTTTGGAACTGGCTTATGAGGTGGTGGATCTTGTAGAGAAGTATGGCACCGATGATGTGGCATATCTTGAGACCATCTCCCGTGACTGGAAGAGCGTGCTTCGTAATGATGAGCTTTCCGAGAATGGTCTCATGGCTGACAAGACCATGAACACCACTCTGCATCTGATGGAGGCATATACCGAGCTTTACCTTGCAGATCACAATGAAAAGGTGCTGGAGCGCCTGAAGTTCCAGCTGGAGCTTACATATAACAAGATATTTGACAGCAAGAATGACAAGCTGCTTGTATTCTTCGACAAGAATATGGATGTTATAGGCGATGTATACTCTTACGGCCATGATATCGAGGCAACTTGGCTGATCGACCGTGCATGTGACGTTATCGGCGACGCTGAGATCTCTGAAAAGTTCGCTGAGATGAACAAGCGGATCGTTCGCAAGATCGCAGATATCGCATATCACAAGGAAACAGGATCCCTGCTTAACGAAAGCGATCACGGCGTTGTGAATACATGGCGCATTTGGTGGGTTCAGGCAGAGACTGTTGTAGGTTTCCTCAATGCTTATGAAAGAGGCTACGGCGACAGAGAATATCTGGATATCGCAGCTGCAGTATGGAGCTTTATTCAGAATAATATCGTGGATAAGCGTGAGGGCGGCGAATGGCATTCTCAGCTTGACGACAATGGTAAGTTTGCCGAGTTCAAGCCGATGGTGGATCCGTGGAAGTGTCCTTATCACAATGGCAGAATGTGCATAGAGGCTATTAGCAGACTGGAGAAGCAGGGTTAATTCCTGCATCGGCAAAGAGAGGTCAGTATGTTTAAACGAACAACGGCGCTTATATTATCGCTTGTAACGGTCGCTTGTGCATTTACCGGCTGCAAGAACAACAACGATGTCGCAGCTGAGATCAAACTGCCTATCTATGGCGGTTCTGATATCACATATGAGATCGCAACAGCTCAGTATATGGATATATCAGAGACTGACAGCATGGGCGCCATTATAGGCTATCCTTATGCCGATGTACTCAGTTATCCCGCAGAGGCGCAGCTTACTGCATTCAATGCAGTAAAGGGACGTGCTATAACTGAGGGTGAGATACTGGCAGAGCTGGATTCCTCTGATCTTGATTATGAGATCAACAATCAGAGCACTATTGTTGATACTGCATACGCTGCATCGCTCAGCGGAGGAGAATCCGCAAGGCTGCAGTATGAGATCGAAAAGTATACTTTAGATATGCTGATTGCCGAAAAAGAGCGATATGTTATCCGTGCGCCTTTTGACGGAGTTGTGACATATATCAATCGTGGTACTCCCGGCGATCAGGTGGTCAAGGGTGATGTGTGCTGCATGGTGTCCGCAAAGCAGGATGTGCAGATATATATTGATGGCAGTGATGCGAACAAGTTCCGTTACGGTCAGGATGTTGTGGTAAAGATAGACGGCGAAGAATATGCCGCAAAGGTGGTGATGGCGCCTGATATGCTCCCTGCAACTGCAGATGGAAACGCTTCAAGAAGAGCAGTTTTTGCCCTTGAAGAAGGCGTTATGGAAAAGCTTATCGAAGAGAATGAGATGGCTATTGCGGCAGGCTGGGCCACTGTATGCCTGACTACTGAAAAGAAGAATGTGCTTGCAGTACCGGATTCAGCTGTAAAGACAGTAGGCACAACTTCATCGGTAACTTTACTCGACGGAGAGGAGCGCTATCGTCTTAGCGTCACTATTGGACGAAGCCTCGGCGGATACACTGAGATCCTCAATGGCATATCTGCGGGTGATGTGGTGATAGCCGATGGTAGTGGCACATTCGTTTCCGCAAGCAACAACGACAATGACGAAGATCATGGTGATTGGGTCGGCGAATGGAACGGCGAGCATAACGATCGCAAGGATTGATAGTCTGATATGAATAAAGCCGCCATTTCATGGGCGGCTTTTGTATATGGAGGTATTATGGCAACAAGCAAAGGTTATCTTGAATTTGTTCTGGAGCAGCTTTCGGGGCTGGAGGATATAACATACCGACAGATGATGGGAGAATACATACTTTATTATCGCGGGAAGATAGTAGGTGGAGTATATGATGATCGTCTGCTGCTGAAACCTGTTAAGAGCGCGTTGGAGATAGTATCAGAAGCAGTATATGAGATACCGTATGAGGGCGCAAAGCCGATGTTGCTTGCCGATGTGGATGACAGGGAACGCCTGCAGATGATGTTTGAAGCGATGTGTGATGAGCTGCCTGAGACAAAGCCGAAGAAACCCAAAAAGACCCGAATAATGGCATATTCACTATTGATAAGACAGAACAGCAGAATACGAAAGCTAACCTATGCCTTTCCTTTTTAACATCTCAACACACTTGTCCAAATGCACACCCGAATAATTATTTCCCCTCTCTATCATAGTTACAGCCTTATCCAAATCAGCCCACATAAGACCGTCAACCTCATTGGAGCTACCGAACTCGCTCGCCTTGACATAAGCGATAAAGCCTGTCATGATCAGATTTTTTGGTGCAAAATAATAGCTCTGCACATACTCGCAGGAAATCACACGCTGTCCAGTTTCTTCAAACACCTCACGAGCAACGGTTTCTTCAAGGGTATCACCCTTTTTCAGATACCCCGAACAGAGCGTATAATTCTTCGTTGAAATATAATTCTGTTTCAGCAAAAGCACCTGCTTATTTTCGTTGATGATCGCCACCAGTACACAACTTGTGGGATTATCAAAATAGAATTTGTTGCAGCATTCACAATATTTCTGCTCTCCCTCATCACCGATTGACTTGTATGTAAGCGGCTTGCCGCATTGTACACAAAAGTTGAAATCCATTGTGGCACCCCATTATATCTTGAATTTATGTCCTAAAACATCAGCTGTTTCTTCTCTGTGATTTTCTTCAAGCTCCTTGCGGACTGTAATCAGGCTTAATGTATCATATCCTAACTTGTGATAGGTTGCTAAAGCGTTTTTATTTCGAGGGACAACATCCATACATACAGCAGTATAGCCCGGTTTTTGTTTAATTATATCCTCGGCTAAATTTATCGCTTGACTGCCTATACCTTTACCTCTATGCGATTCATCAACGAATACATCTTCTATCCAAGCGACGTTTCCGCCCTTATACCAAATGTGAATAAACCCAACAGGTGTGTTATCGCTTTCAATTGTATATAATTCGTGCTTTGCAGAAGTCCACATTTCGATATTTTCTTTTGCTTGCGTTAATTCAGGGCTATTTTCTTGTCCATTTATTGTTAAATGAAAACCGAAGAAAGAGATAATGTAGTCAGTGACTATGCTTTCGTAGTTTTTGTTATATGGAACTAAATTAATCATTTATCTACTTCTTTCAAATAATTATGTTATGATACTGATTATTACCGCAACATCTTCAGCGTAATCTGCTATCAGCTCTCCGTTTTCGATGAGATAATCGCCTATATGCTCCAGTGCGGCAGCATTCAGCGGCTCGTATGCCGTTTCGGGCAGAATGCCCAGCTCGTGACACAGAGCCTCTGCATTACCTGTGTGCAGTGCTTTCAGCAGCTCAAGTGCCTGAGCGTCAAGGGTTTCGGCAAAGCTGCGCCAGGATTCATCCAGTGCAGAGAAATCATAATCGGAGTGTATTTCTGCAGCGGCAAGCTCGGTACGTTCTTCAAAAACGTCATCCTCTATGCGGGCGGTCATTTCAGCGATGCTTTCCTCGGTGGAAAGTTCCGCAGCCTCTTCCTCTATTATGAGTTTTCGGGCGATCTCCTCCGATGCAGCGCGGATGTTTTCGAGGTGTGCGATATCGATCTCCACGGGCGGCGGAGCCGAGGGAGAATAACCATATTCCGCGGGGAGATCATCTTCGGTGAATTGCGTTTTTTTGCGCTTTTTCTCCTTGGGCTTAGGATATATTCCGTTCTGATCACACCATTGGTTTACTGCGTCAGGTATGATTTCAATGAAATCGGGGGCGCTTGCGAGCTTATACAGCTTATCCCGATTGCAGAAGTCGTCCAGCACCAGTGATAGATTTGGCACGATGCTATATCGGAATCCTGTGCGTTCCCGCAAAATTGCCTCTGTTGATTTAAGCATATATCCGATGAAATTGCGGTAGGGTGAATGCTCAAAGCGTTCATGGCAGGGTTGGCCACGCTTTATGCAGTAGCGCTCCGTTGCACTGATGTGGCAGGTGCGGAATCCATCCATGCGTTCCTGATCTACATAAGCTCCCGCAAACGGCGCCCATGTATGATCTTTCCTTGAACGGCCGCAGACCAGTTCAAACAGCGTCACATCATATAGTTTCAGGTATTTGTCCATCGCTGAAAGCACCTTTTCGAGTGCGCCGTCAAACAAGGGGCGTGTTTTGTCGGAAAGGAAGATACTGCCCTTTATATTGTAGGATGAGCGTTCCATCAGGTAGTTCAGCTTATTGCGGTAGTCGCTTGCAAGAAATTCAGAGGTAGCGGTATCTGAGTGCTGTAACTGCACAGGAAAGCCCTTTTCCAACTCTGAAAAATCACCTTTGATTTCGTTGTAGGCATAGAAATCCCTCAGCCAGAACGGCATCACGCTGTCGAGATAGGGACAGAATTCACGGCAGTTTTCCCACACATCCACGAGGCGGTTGAAAGCGTCCTCCGAGGACAGCACACCGATCTTGTTAAGCAGTTCATAGCAGTACAGAACTATATAGGATTTGTCGGTCTTGTAGTAGGTACCTTTTCGTGCGTCGGTACGCCATGTAAAGTATGTGCGCAGCTGTTCAAGGGAGAGTGCGCCGTATATCGGGCGTTCAATGGAGCAGAAAGCACTTCTGCCGAAATCATCCGTCACATCCTGCATGAATTCGCCCTGCTTTACGATGGTCAGTTCGGCGCATTGGCGCAGCATGTATCCATTATAGAATGTCTGCCCAAGCTCACGCATCTGTCGTATCTTGTCCGTAAGATCGGGCGAAGAACTGTCGGGAGATTCGGGGGCATAGGCAATCTCGTCAGCAGAAAGCTGTTCAGCATCGGCTTGCGGTTTTCTTCCGTAATAAACAGCGCTTCTGGGCGGTACTTTCTCTGTTGCATATTCTTCGGCGTCGCGCATGGCGCTGCTCACCACTTTTTCTATTCTGGATCGGATGACGCGCTGCACCTCGTCTTCTATTTCCTTTTTGGTTTTTGCGGCGTTGTTTATGAATAGTTTGAATGGATTGTCTGCCATACGCTCACCTCCTTGTATCGCTAACGCCAGCCTTAAACGGCTGGCGTTTTATATTATTGTGTTGTGAAAGATATCTGCTCCTCCCAGTCATCCGGGAAGCCGAGATGGACGAGCTTGATGACATTCATATTCTGCTTTATCATACGGGCGAGCGGCTTTACGACCTGCTTGTTCCAGCCGTCATGGTCGTGGTAGATCTGTTTCATGACCATTATGTAGCCGAAAACATTTGGCTCCAATTCATCCTGCCACCCTTTGGGACTGCGAGGCATTACAGGGAATGTGTTGCCATACAGCCTGTTGTAGTGGGCGCAATAGTTGCGCAGCTCGTTCAGGCAGAACATCCAGTTGTCAAGATCGGAGCTGCTGCAGTGATAGTAGGTATCCGCAAGTTCCTTTTTATCGGGGTTGTGCATGTCTTTATAGAAGAATGCAAGCGTGCCGAAGCTGAAAAGCTCCATTATTACCCACAGTGGGAAATCACCACGGTATTTGCTGTTATAGTGCTTTACGAAAGCTCTGTCCTCGTTTGATTCCACCAGATGACGTATCTTACCCATGAAAGAATTGTGATTATGGCGGAAATCAAAATTTGTGGCATTGAGATACCCGAGCGCGCCGTATTTCAGCGAATGGTAGTTGGATATTGCGGCACGCAGAGCTATCTCTATCTCTTCCAGCGCAGCGATGAGGATGCTTCGCAGCTTGCGGTCAAATTCGTATACCTGCATGATATCCTCGAATGTAGTGCCTTCCTCATATCTGTCCTTGCTGACAGAGAAAAGATCGAAATAGTTGGAGAGCCTGAAGTAGTTGATATAGGTCAGAGTCTGCTTGGCGTATTCCTCGTCATTTATGATACAGCCACGGCCTCGCAGCTTATCGATCTGCTGTTTTATGGTTGCCGGAAGTTTTTTCTTTGTTGCCATAGATCCTCCGAATATCAGTCCATCCAGAACACTTCTCGTTCGTGCTTGCTTTCTCTGGTCATAAGCGAAGAGAGACTTTCCTTAGGATCGCCGTCTTCGTAGCAAACCTTTACAATCTGTTCGATTATCGGAGTGTATATTCCGTGCTCCTGAGCCAGCTTGAAAGCGATCTTGCTGCTAGTATAGCCTTCCACTGTGCCGACCTGAGCAACAGCGTTTTTCGCCGCAACTCCCTGACCGATCAGATAGCCTGCGCGATAGTTACGGGAGTGCAGGGATGTGCAGGTAACGATAAGATCACCGATGCCTGCCATGCCCGTGAAGGTCTTCCAGTTTGCGCCGAGAGCAACGCCCAGACGTGTTATCTCGGTCATACCACGGGTCATCAGAGCGGCAACGGTGTTGTCGCCAAGTCCCATGCCTCTTGCTATGCCGCAGCCGAGGGCGATGGGATTCTTCAGCACGCCGCCAAGCTCGCAGCCTGCCACATCGTCATTCATATATATTCTGTATCTTTCATTGGAGAGAGTCTGCTGGATATATGCAGCGGTCTCGGAATCATAAGCAGCGCATACCTCAGTTGTAGGCACCAGTCTTGCGATCTCCTCTGCGTGGCAGGGACCTGTTATAACACCGATGCGGTTATTGGGCAGTTCTGCCTGCAGTATCTGAGAAAGGCGGTTGCCTGTTTCGCCCTCAAGACCCTTGCTGACATTGATTACGACAGTATTCGGATCGATATGATCCTTTACAGCTCGTACTGCGTCACGGTAGAACGGGGAGGGAATAGCCACCACCACAAGATCAGCACCCTTTACACAGGTAACGTCTGTGGTTACTCCGAGTGAATCAGGCAGCTTTACTCCAGGGAGCAGGCGCTTGTGCTCTCTGTCAGTACGGAGCTGTTCAGCCTCCTGCTCGAATTTTGTCCATGTTATTACATCGTGGCCGTAATGATCATACAGCACACCAAGCGCTGTTCCGTAGCCGCAGCCGAGAATTGCAATTTTAGCCATAGCGTTCTCCTTATGATTTTGCTTTTTCGCCGAGCTTTTTCTCGGTGTGTGTGAGAAGTCTCTGAATATTTCCTCTGTGCATAAAGATGATCAATGCTGCGGTAAGACCGCCGAGGATGGAGTTAATTATGCCTGCGGGATCTCCGTCCATAAAGTAGGTGAATATAAGTGCTGTTACACAGAACATAGAGGATGCGATGCATGAACCCAGAGAAACGTATCTTGTGATAGCAACCAGCACGATGAAGATGGAGAGCAGAATAACTGCGCTGCGCCAGTCAACCGCGAAGATCGCAGAGATCGCTGCCAGCACGCCCTTGCCACCCTTGAAGTTGTAGTAAACGGGGAAAACGTGTCCCACAACCACCATCATGATGGAAACATAATTGACCCAGTTCATGCCAAGAGCAACGTCGGTGGTATCAATTCCGCCGATGAGTAGAAAAGTGAGTTTTACAGCAAATACTGCGATAACTGCTTTCAGCACATCGCCAAGCAGAACGATTCCTGCTACTGCTTTGCCCTGAGTTCTGAGTGTATTTGTAAGGCCTGCGTTTCCGCTGCCCATTTCACGGATATCCTTGCCCGTCCTCAGTTTTGTGACAATGATAGATGTGTTGATACCGCCAAGAAGATACGGCACAATTATCATTATGATGTAACAGATCCATTCCATTATACAGAAGTTTCCTTTCGGATTATTTTTATATCGGGATTTTTGCTGCGAAGAAACGCAAACACAACCGGTGCTACGCTCTTTGAAGGGCAGGGGAGCAGCAGTGGCTCCTTTCGCTCCTTTATATGCAGCAGAAGATCGCGCTTTTTTGCCTCCACACCCTTGATATCCTTATATCTGACCACAAATATCCTGGTTTTAGTGAAGAATATCATCTGATCTTCAAGATAGCGGTGCAGCCACATTTTTTTTGCATTAGGGTAATCCTGCAGCAGCTTTTCTTTTTCTTCCACGGGGAGTGTATGCACCTGCTCCATATATTTCAGCGGAGCAATATAGTAAACGCTCATCACCCGCGCTATCAGTATAACAAGAATCAACACCAGTGCCGAAACGGCGGGAAGACGCAGAATTTCATGCTCTGCTATGCCTGTTGACATTACAGCAGCTGTAGCGGCAGCGCAGACAATGATATACCCGAGTGTCGCAGGCAGCTGAAGTTTCAGAAAATCCTTTGCGACAGGACGGTGTTTTTTTAGAAAATCAGCGCTTAATTTTCTGCTGTTCATTACTCGCCTCTTTCGCGGACTGTGATCTTGATAGGCGTAGCCTCAAGTCCGAAGGTCTCACGGATCTGATTTTCGATATATCTCTGATAGGAGTAGTGGAAAAGCTCCTTGCTGTTGCAGAATACAACGAAATTCGGGGGATTCGTGCTTGCCTGAGTCATGTAGTAGAGCTTCAGGCGCTTACCCTTATCGGAGGGAGGCTGCACACGGGATGTGGCGTAGCTCAGCATATCGTTCAGCACGCCTGTGGAGATGCGGATGGAGTGCTGTTCATGCACGAACTTTATCATATCAAACAGCTTGTCCACACGCTGACCTGTCTTTGCGGAAATGAATATGAACGGCGCGTAGGACATAAAGGAGAAATCCACTTCCAGCTTGTTGGTGAACTCCTTCATGGTCTTATCCGTCTTATCGGGGATAGCGTCCCACTTGTTTACTGCGATAACGCAAGCCTTACCCTTGTCGTGGGCATAGCCTGCAACCTTGCTATCTTGCTCGGTAAAGCCGACAGTGGCATCGATAACGATAACGCAGACATCCGCTCTGTCCACCGCCATGAGTGCTCTCAGCACGCTAAAATGCTCGATATTCTCGGTGACCTTTGCCTTGCGGCGCATACCTGCGGTGTCGATGAAGATGAATTTCTCGCCGTTACGCTCCACGGTGGAGTCTATCGCGTCTCGTGTTGTACCTGCGATATCGGATACGATGGAGCGCTCCTCGCCTGCGATATAGTTAATGAGGGAGGATTTGCCCACGTTAGGCTTGCCGATAACAGCGACCTTGATAGCCTCATCCTCGTAATCGTCCTCGGTATCGGGAGGGAGCTGATCGAAAACAGCCTCCAGCAGATCGCCTGTGCCGTGTCCGTGAACGGAGGAAACAGCGATGGGATCACCCAGGCCGAGGTTATAGAACTCATAGATCTCAGGCGGCGGCTCACCGATTCCATCCACCTTGTTTACTGCGAGAACGAGCGGCTTACCGCTCTTCATCAGCATAGCGGCAACCTCGCTGTCGTTGGCGGTAACGCCTGTGGTGATGTCGGTAACGAAGATGATGGCGTCCGCACGCTCAATGGCGAGCATAGCCTGCTCGCGCATCTGCGCAAGGATGATGTCGTCTGTCTTAGGCTCGATACCGCCTGTGTCGATGAGCATGAACTCCTTGTCCAGCCACTCGCACTTGCTGTAAATTCTGTCGCGGGTAACGCCGGGCTTGTCGTCAACTATGGAGAGACGCTTGCCTACCAGCTTATTGAATAATGTGGACTTGCCGACATTCGGTCTGCCCACGATAGCTACTACCTGCATTTTATCTCCTGCCTTTCTTGTATGTCTTGGCGTGAATAGCACATAATTATACTATTTTAGTATACCACATTTTAACGCGATTTGCAAGCCGAAACGGGATTTTTGAGTTATTTTCACTGGCATACTGGTAATTTGGGTTTATATATGATATACTTAACGTAACATTATTATAACGGAGGTACGATATGTTCAGGAAGATAATATCTCTTGCCCTTGCCGCAGTACTGACGGTATCCGCATGCATGACGGCAGCTTCGGCAAAGAACGACATCGGCGGGATGCGTGATATCACCACCATGGAGCTTGTGCATGATATGGGCATTGGCATCAATCTCGGAAACACCTTTGAGTCCTGCGGCGACTGGATAGCTCAGTGGGGCGATGGCACCCCCGAGTCCTACTACACCGCATGGGGAAGTCCCATTATTACCGAGGATATCATCCGTGGCTATGCAGAGGCAGGCTTCGGCTCTCTGCGAATCCCTGTGGCGTGGTCCAACCTTATGTCCGAGAACTACACCATTAGTGCCGCATACATGAAAGAGGTGCGCAAGGCGGTGGACTGGGCGCTGAAATACGATATGTATGTGATCATCAATCTGCATTACGACAACGGTTGGCTGGAGAAATTCCCAACAGATAAAGCCAACTGCATGAAGAAGTACGAGCGTATCTGGCAGCAGGTGAGCGAGGAGTTCAAGGATTACGGCGATCATCTCATCTTCGAGTCTCAGAATGAAGAACTGGGATGGGGCAGCGTATGGAACGAATGGTCAGGCACAGACAGTGGCAAGGCGGAATCCTATGCTCTTGCTAATGAAGTAAATCAGAAGTTCGTGGATGTGGTGAGAGCCTCGGGCGGCAACAATCCGCAGCGACATCTGCTTATTTCGGGTTACAATACAGATATCGCAAAGACCGCTGATAAGCTGTTTGTAATGCCTGACGACCCCGCAGGAAGATGCGCAGTATCAGTGCATTACTACACACCGCCTACATTCGCTATCCTTACTGAGGACGCAAGCTGGGGCAAGACAGAGTATTACTGGGGCGATGAGGATGACATAGCAGAGCTTGAAAGAAACATGAAGCTGCTCAAAACCTCCTTTATCGATAAGGGCATACCTGTGATAATCGGTGAGTATGGTTGCCCCTACGAAAACAAGGATCCCGCTTCTGTGCGAAAGTTCCTGACATCTGTTTGCGAAACGGCGTATGATATGGGCGCGTGTCCCGTGCTGTGGGATACGCCCGGCGGCAGATATGATCGCAGCACATATAAAGTGACCGACGAAAAGCTGCGCAAACAGCTTATGAAGATCCCCGACAGGAAACCTGCTACAGAGCAGGAGCCGACGGATAGCACAGATATAAAAATCAGCGGCAGTGCAGCTGACTCGCTGATGTCTCTGCTGACTTCTTTCAACGAGCTGCTGACAGACTGAACAAACACATAAAAAAAGACCCCGACAAATGTCGGGGTCATCTCGTTTAGTTTTTACTCAAATAAATTGATCACGCTTCCTTAGCGATAACAACCTTATCATTGTAATAACCGCAATTTCCGCAAACTCTGTGAGGGAGCTTCAGCTCACCGCACTGCTTGCAGCGAGAGAATGCAGGTGCGGATAACTTCCATACCTGGGAACGTCTCTTATCACGTCTTGCACGAGAAACTTTTCTCTTCGGAACTGCCATTATTGCACCTCCTCCATATAACATTAATCATAATCTATGAGCCGCATAATGCGGACTCTTTTATAGTCACGCTTAACATTATATCATGCGGAAATCGATTTGTCAAGGGTTTTTTTGAAATCAATCAACAAACTTTTTAATGTTGTCGGAAAGTTCAGAATTGTCAGCGGAAATTGTGCAGGTGATTGTTGTATTTGCTGAAATCTTAGCCAGCTTTTCGAACATCTCGCCAACCTTGTCGTAGTCTCTGCCTGTGATTCTGAGTGTTGCGTCTACGAAAATATCAGTGCAGTCGTGGTCGGATGCAAGGATACCTGCGATGAAGCCGTAGAATGCATCGTAGCCCTCAACATTGTAATCCTCGATGTTTACCAGACGTACCTTGTAGGTGATGTCTGTGTTCAGGGAAGAACCCTTCTGGATAGCAACAACGTTACCGTTAGAAGCCTTTTCTGCTGCGTGGATAGCGTCGATGAGAACCTTAGTCTTGCCGGAACCTCTTCTGCCTGTAATAAGCTTAATCATAATAGTGACCTCCGTTATTTATTCATCGGCTGACGATAATGCGATGTTTGCTGTGCCGTATGCACACCCGTCGCATTTCGCCATCCGAAAAAATTCCTTAGATTAGTTTAATCCGAGCTTAGCTTCAAGCTCTGCCTTTGCTGCTTCGTAACCGGGCTTACCGAGCAGTGCGAACATGTTTCTCTTGTAGCTCTCAACGCCGGGCTGATCGAAGGGATTTACACCCATCAGGTAGCCGCTGATAGCACAAGCCTTCTCAAAGAAGTAGATGATATATCCGAGGTTGTACTCGTCCAGCACAGGCACTTCAAGCACCATATTAGGAACGCCACCCTCTGTGTGAGCGATAACAACGCCCTCGAAAGCCTTTCTGTTTACAACGGACATATTCTGATTGGACAGGAAGTTAAGGCCATCGAGGTTATCAGCCTCATCCTCGAGGAAGTATTCCTTCTGAGGCTCTGTGAACTGGATAACGGTCTCGAACAAGATCTTGGAGCCGTCCTGAATGAACTGACCGAGGGAGTGCAGATCGGTGGAGAAGACTGCGGAAGTGGGGTAGAGACCCTTGTTGTCCTTGCCTTCGGATTCGCCGAACAGCTGCTTGAACCACTCGTTCATCATTGCGAAACTGTTTTCGTAAGCCACCAGCATTTCAGCCTTCATGCCCTTGCGGTAGAGGATATTTCTGAGAGCCGCGTAGCGATAGCTTGCATTCTTTTCAATATCGCATACGGAGTATTCTTCGCGAGCGTCTGCTGCGCCCTTCATCAGAGCGTCGATATCGCAGCCTGCGCAAGCGATGGGGAGCAGACCAACTGCTGTCAGAACAGAGAAACGTCCGCCCACATCATCCGGAACTACGAATGTCTCGTAACCCTTCTTATCGGAGAGTTCCTTCAGAGTGCCCTTTGCCTTGTCTGTGGTAGCGTAGATACGCTTGTTTGCTTCTTCCTCGCCGTAGCGCTTGATGAGCAGATCACGGAACACACGGAAAGCCAGTGCAGGCTCTGTTGTTGTTCCGGATTTGGAGATGATATTTACGGAGAAATCTCTGCCGTCAACGATGGAAACCAGCTCGCTGAGATATGTGGGGCTGATGGAGTTGCCTGCAAAGTAGATCTCGGGTGTGTCCTTCTTGAGGTTGTTGTAAAGAGTAGACTTCAGCGCCTCGATAACTGCTCTTGCGCCGAGGTAGGAACCGCCGATACCGATAACGATCAGTACCTCGCTGTCGTTCTTGATCTTCTCTGCAGCCTTCTTGATGCGTGCGAACTCATCCTTGTCGTAATCAACGGGAAGGTCGATCCAGCCGAGGAAGTCATTGCCGGGGCCTGTACGGCTTACCAGCAGATCATGCGCTGTCTTTACCTGAGGAGCGATGTTTTCCAGCTCGTGAGCGGAAATAAAGCTCTTTAAATGCTTGTCATCAAATCTGATGCCCATTTCAATTGTTCTCCTTTCGGGTGCGCAGGTATATTTTATATATATTTTGAGCTGCGCAGATAATTGTGTAATTCTATTATATATTATATTTTCTATTTTTGCAACAAGTTTTAAGCCAAGCTGTCAATTTCGGCAAATCCTAACGAAGTTTTTGTGATATTTTGGGCAGTATTCACAAAATGCCGTTTGCTCATTAAGTGTGGACTTTTTTCGGGTTATGTGGTACAATATACATATCATTTAAAATATAAAAGGACAGGGCGATGGGATGACAACACTGACGATCTGCGGAAGCATGAGGTTTGCCGAGGAAATGAAAGAGATAGCCTACGCGCTTGAAGCAAAGAATGGTTACAATATCCTCCAGTGCATATACTGCGATGGCATGCCCGCCCCCGAAGAATTAAAATGCCTTGAGGCTGCGCATTACCGCAAGATAGATCTCAGCGACGGTATTTATGTAGTGAATATCGGCGGCTACATCGGAGAATCCGTCAGAAAAGAGATAGAGTACGCAGAAAAAAGCGGTAAAGAAGTAATATATCACTGCTAAATACATTAAAACCGAAAGGAAACAACAAATGACAAAATACAGATACATGGCACCCTGCCATTTCGGACTGGAAAAGACTCTTTCTTTTGAGGTGAAGAAGATAGGCGGCGAGGACATCACGGTCAGCGACGGACGAGTTATGTTCAGCGGAGACGCATCTGTCTGCGCAAAGGCGAACATTGGTCTTTCTGTCGCCGAGCGTGTGGGAATAGTTCTCGGGCAGTTCAAAGCAAAAACTTTTGACGAGCTGTTTGAGGGGATAAAAAAGCTGCCGCTGTCGGAATATATCGGAAGATACGATGCTTTTCCCAACACGGGACATTCTCTTAATTCTGTTCTTAAGAGCATTCCTGCCTGTCAGAAGATAATCAAAAAGGCTATGGCGGTGAATCTCTGCAATGCATATAAGCTGAACTCTATGCCTGAAACGGGCGCAGTGTGTCAGATACGCTTTTCCATCATGAAGGACGAGGTCGTTCTTACACTTGACAGCAGCGGCACGGGATTGCACAAGCGTGGCTATCGCCGCGAGAGCAACGCTGCTCCCATAAAGGAAACGTTGGCGGCGGGAATCATTGACATCGCAAGAGTACGAGAGAACGACATTATCTGCGATCCGTTCTGCGGCTCGGGTACGCTGCTTATTGAGGCAGGTCTTAAAGCACTGAACATCGCCCCCGGATTGCGCAGGAGCTTTGCGGCGGAGAAGTTCGGCTTTATCCCCGAAAAGATATGGCAGGAGGCAAGAGCAGAGGCTGCGGAACAGGTTAAGCACGATACTCAGTTCAGGGCTTATGGCTATGATCTTGATAAAGAGTGCGTGGTGCTGACCGAGATGAATGCAAAGAAGGCAGGCGTGAAAGTAACCTGTCAGCAGCGTGATATCCGTAATTTTGAACTGCCCGAACAGCCGCTGAAGATCATCACCAACCCTCCGTACGGCGAGCGTATGCTGGAGGTGTCTCAGGCTCGTGAGATCTATCGCACGATGGGTGAAAAGCTGCTGCCGTTGAATGGCAATCAGCTTTATATAATCACTCCCGACGAGGAATTTGAGGACACCTTCGGGCAAAAGGCAGACAAGAACCGCAAGCTTTATAACGGAATGATGCTCTGCCGCCTGTATTCTTACTACAAATAATGAAGAAGAAAAAAGAAAAAGTCCGCTATGATGGGGCGCAGCCGCTGCTTGTGCTGCCTTATGTCGTGGCGTCAAGCGCAGCAATGATGTACACTATCTGCCGTGATCATGTCTGGATATGCACGGCGATAATGAGCGTGTTTGCCTGCGCAGTTTACATGCTTGTCTATAGCTTCCGTAATAAGCCCGTTAAAGCAGCAGCGCTGACGCTGTGCTTGACAGGGCTTTGCTTTGCTGCGGTGCTTATGACAGGCACTTTTTATGCCGAAAACGGATTTATGGATTTCCTGTTCACAGCGTCAGCGTTTTTTGACCCGAAGTTCGCTGCGGCAGCCATAGTGATTTTCTCGGTGGTATTTGGTTTTATGTGCTGCTATTTCTCGGTTATAATGCCGAGAATGTGCTATCTGATGTTAGTATCGTTCATCCCTCTGATATTGTCATCAAGAACGTCGGGCGGCTTGCCTTTCGTGCTTCAGGCGGCAATGTTCGGCACATTTGTTTTGGCTGTGCTTGGCTCGGCGAGAGCCTGCCCGCCCGAGGGCGTGGCGGTGCATCGGGATGAGAGGGGTGGATATGTCCGTGCTGCGGTAGCAGTGGGACTGGCGCTTATCTCGGCGTTGGCGGCGTGTGTTCTTCCGAAAAGCAGCAAAACTCCGCTGGGCAGCTATCTTGACAGTGTATTCCTTCCCGGAGAGGGTTATTATCAGGGTGATGAAAGGCTGAGCAATTTCGTTTCGCATTCATCGGTCAACAAAGGTGATAATTCGTCAAGTGAAAATCTGCTGTTTACTGTTCGTACAGATGCGCCTATGCTTATAGACCGCTGGGTGTTTGATATATACGACGGGGAGAACGGCTGGCAGCCTCACAACGATTATAACACCGGTTATGATGCATGGGAGCATAGCAGGGAAATGTGCCGTTATGCGGAGCTTTCAAATGTGCTTCGGGCTGCGGCGCTGGAAGGTTTGCTGGCAGACTATGCGGAACATCTGAGC
>JAZKZL010000248.1:0-3842 GCA_045612645.1 Oscillospiraceae bacterium | reverse complement strand
CTATGAAAACAATTACGGTATCCGCAGCTGTCGGACTTTCAGAGCATCTCGCAGAAGTGATCCGCAGATATCATCTCACCTACGTCATCACCAAGGATATCTATGATGAAATAAGTACCAAAAAAGATATAACCACAAGATTTATCGGTACTGTGAGACAGCTGCTGGGCGACAACGCGCCTGATACACCGCTCTACGAAGTGGTAGATGGCTGTCCCTCTGAAATAAGGAAACTGCGTATGGCAACGCTGGCAAGCTATAATTCCGCCCTTGACGATCTCAATAAAAACGATACGATAGATGCGCGTGCTGCATTGATAGACGTTATCCGCAGCGACCGTAACGACCTTATTGCACGTAAATGGCTGAATATAACAGAAAACAGCTCCAAGACAAGCGAGGAATTACACTGATGAAAGAAGAAAGAACAGACTGGAAATATCCTATCGTGTTCAACAACGGCTGCGCTGAAATGAATTCGCTGGAAAATGATATCCGCCAGTCGCTTTATATGCTGCTCAGCACCCGCAAGGGCGAACGTATCATGAGACCGAATTACGGCTGTAATCTGTCGCAGTTTGCGTTTGAAACGGTGAATTATTCGCTGCTCAACAACATACGCAGTGAAGTGATAACAGCAATCAAGCTTTTTGAGCCACGCGTTGAGAATGTTAATGTCGTACTCGATACCGCAGATGGCTCCACGCTCAGCGCCGAAACACTTGTGATAAACATAACCTATAAGATCAAGGACAATGCAAGGGAGCAGATGCTCAGCTTCCCGCTGAAGGAACAATTCTAACCGGAAAGGGTGCGGCATTTTGACTATCAGAGAAAACGAAGAAAAGAAAGCTATATTAAAACAGCTCAGACAGCTTTCCGAATACTACACCCCGAACTGGGATCCGGCAAAGCCCGGAGCAGCTTCGGCACTCGCAGAGCTTTTCGCAGAGCTGATGGCACAAAACAGCGCAGAGCTTTCCTCTATATGGGAAAGACATCATCTGATGTATCTCAACATGTATGGACTAAAGCGGAACAACGCTTCTCCTGCATCGGGATACGTATGCGTCATGCCAACTTCCGAAAAATCGGTATATATACCAAGCGGCACAAGACTGAGCAGTGCCTCAGATGTGGAATTTGTGACTACCGAGGAGTTAAATGCCTCAAACGCGCAGATATCTGCGGTATTTTATGTTGCAGACAATTACATTTCAAAGGGCGATGTCGAAAAACTGTTTGATTTCAGCGGCGAAAACCTGCAGGAGACTGCACTGGTGTTCTCTGCAAATGACATCACACATGGTGACGGCGCCTGCGAATTCAGCGTTTCCCTGCTGGACATTTCCGGCACAGATCAGCACGGAACAACTCCATATGCCGATATCGGCAGCAACGATGTCCGTTGGCAATATCTTGTTCAGAACGGAGCTGTTGATATCACTGATGTGACATTTGAAAACAATATGTTCGTGCTTCGCACTCAACAGCCGATACCTGCAACAGAATTCAACGGTATAAAAGGCTCCTGGATAAAGGTGATCTTCAAAAACGGAAATGTAATGAGCAGGATCTCACCCGCTTCCGTTACCGTTACAGCACAGGCAGACAAGATCCCGCCAAAGGCAGTCTATCTGAATGACACTATGCTTACCGCAAATAACTTCTATCCCTTCGGAGAGGAGCCTGTGGAATTCGATTCCTTCTATATCTGCAGCAATGACTGCCTCAGCAAAAAAGGCAGCACTGTTACAGTAACAATGAATTATTCTTATGTTGACACGATAGAGGGCACAGAGGAAAAGGTTCCCGTTCAGTGGAAGAATGTGATCCCCATTTCAAAGTTCGAAACAAAGCCTCCTCTTGTAAAAAAGATCGAGCTTGCCGTATGGGAATACTGGAACGGCAAGGGCTGGTGCAGGATCTATACTGACAATGAAAATTCAAAATTCTTTGCAGATGAAAGCTGTGCATCCATGAGCATATCCTTTACCTGTCCCGATGATCTCAGTCCTGTCTTTGTCGGCGCTGATGAAGGATTGTTCATACGCTGCCGTATCGACAAGATGACTCCCGGGTACTCTCAGAACATGACTCTGCGCCTTCCTTTTGCAGAAAACGTGGAGCTAAGCTACAGCTACAACGGCTCTCAGCGCACCGCGGACACGCTCTTCATACTCAAGGATCTTGCCTGTATCGAAGCAGGCTCATCAGGAATTACTGTACCAAAGATCCACGAAAAAGATACATCATATACTTATCTGTGCTTTGACAGGCCTCTCAGCACAGGATATACAAGCATTGCGTTCAGGCTGAAAAGACTTGCGCTTTGCAGAGAGTCCGAATGGCAGTCGCTGTCTGCAGGCAACAGATGGAACGAGCTTCCTTTCAGCGATCTGACAAACGGGTTCAGGCAGAATGGCATCGTTAAGCTTTATATTGAGGAGCCTATGCAGCTTACTACTCTTTTCGGGCAAAAAGGCTACTGGCTCAGGATCGCCATGAAAACACGCCCTGACACTGTATTGCTTGATGGCATCCATCTTAATGCCGTTCAGATACGTCAGCAGAAAAACATGGCTGAAATGGGATTTATCATCGCTTCGGGTGATACAAAGCCCGAGTTAAGACTTGCTTCGGGATCGGTATACGATGCACAGGTAACGGTACTTAACGACGGAAACTGGACAGCTCTTTCAAACGAACAGTTCTCGCTCGATAACGGTAACGGAATACTTCGATTTGACCGAGGTTATGTTCCACCTGCTGCTGATGAGCCGACAGTACGTGTCAGATATTCGATCACAACAGGTGCCGCAGGCAATCTGAATGCAGGAGAGATCAGCTATTTCCTTGATCCTGTACCATTTGTCGACACCGTAACAAACCCCGAAAACACCCATGGCGGCCGCGATACCGAAAGCTTCGATCAATGCTATACGCGCGGCACATCAAAGGTAAGCACACTGGAGCGTTGCATAAGCGAGAAGGATTATGAGATCGCTGCTAAAAACGCTGATCCCTCTATTCTCGATGCACGCTGCTACTTCAAACATTCAACCGTAACACTTGTACTGCTTACCGACAGGCGCTTCGACGGAGAGTTTACGGCGGCAAAGCTGAGCGTTTCCAATGCAATACTGCCTGCCATGCCGTTCCATATGCGTAACAAGCTAAATATAATCCCTGCGGTTTATATCGAAATACAGCCTGTTATCCTGTGCAGGACAGACGGAAAGGTATTTCCGCAGGCTATCGAAAATGAAATGATCTCAAGACTCAAAACCTTCCTCGACCCTATCAGTGGCGATATTTCAGGCGACGGATTCAGGATAGGTACATACCCTACTATCTCTCAGATGTATGAGATAATTTCGGATATCCCCCATGTAACAAGCGTGGACAACATTCAGCTTATCTGCAAAAACGGAGAGCTTACGCTTGACTATGAGGAGGCGATCAAAATAAAATTCGGTGTGCCCGTTTGCGGTATGCCAATCATCAATATCAAAGGGCAATAATGCTCTGAAACTGGAGTGAACAAAGTATGCTGGAACTGCCTGAAATCGGTAGACCTGATTTTGAAGATACACTGGCAAGGCTTAAAAGCAGAATACCCGCGCTTACAACGGAATGGAGCAACTTTACCGAAAACAGCGTAGGCATTGCACTGCTTGAGCTGCTGACATATCTCGCGCTGGAACAGCGCTCAAACATGAATAAGATCAGTGCCGATGCCATCACATATCTCGGCAGGCTGTACGGCTTTGAGCCACACACTTCGGCCGCCGCATCGGCAACTGCCTGCTTTTCCCACTGCATCAGTCTGTGCAAGGGCA
>JAZKZL010000247.1:0-14665 GCA_045612645.1 Oscillospiraceae bacterium | reverse complement strand
CCTGTTGTGGAGGAAACTCCCGCAAGCGGTGGTAAGATGTCTCAGGATGATATCGCTGCTTTGTTTGCCGCGAATGCAGCTGCAGAGCCTGAGCCTGCTCCTGTTGTAGAGGAAACTCCCGCAAGCGGCGGCAAGATGTCTCAGGATGACATCGCTGCTTTGTTTGCTGCGAATGCAGCTGCCGAGCCTGAGCCTGCTCCCGTTGCTGAAACTCCCGCAAGCGGCGGTAAAATGTCGCAGGATGATATTGCTGCTCTGTTTGCCGCAAATGCAGCTGCAGAGCCTGAGCCTGCTCCCGTTGCTGAAACTCCCGCAAGCGGCGGTAAGATGTCTCAGGACGATATCGCTGCTCTGTTTGCCGCGAATGCAGCTGCTGAGCATGAGCCTGCTCCTGTGGTTGAGGAAACCGCTCCCGCAAGCGGTGGCAAGATGTCGCAGGATGCAATAGAAGCTCTGCTTAACAGTATGCAAGAAGAGGCAAATAAATAATTTTCATCGCTTATTCACATGATTATAACACAAAAGTGTAATTTATCTGCTAGAATAAAGGTAATAAGACCTGTTATTCTGAAAGGAATTATACATAATGTTTAGTGCAAACAAAAAAACACAGTCTGTAAACAAAGATCTTGAACCTGTGACTACCCTGCTGCCTGCAGCGTCACAGGAAAAGATCATCGAACAGCTCTACCAGTTCATTGAACTTGAGCATTTATACGAATCAGCGATTCGCGAAGTCAAGACAAAGCTCGAGATACTGGACAGCGAATTCAAGACAAAATACGACTATAACCCCATCCACCATATAGAAGATCGCTTGAAATCTCCCCAGAGCATGATGGAAAAGCTCCAGCGCAAGGGAATGACCTTCAGCACCGAAAACGTGCGCGCTACACTGCACGATATCGCAGGTGTGCGTGTTATCTGCAACTACATAGAGGACATCTATTCCGTTGCGGAGTTCCTGACACGTCAGGACGATGTGACACTCATCAAGACCAAAGATTATATCAAGAACCCTAAGCCAAACGGCTACAGGAGCCTGCATCTCGTGATTGAAACGCCTGTGTTCCTGTCTGACCGCAAGGAAATGGTACATGTTGAGGTTCAGATCCGCACTATTGCAATGGATTTCTGGGCAAGCCTTGAGCATCAGCTGAAATACAAGACAGACAGCGAGGTCTCTGCCGAGCTTGCACAGCAGCTGAAAGACTGTGCCGAGACGATTGCAGCAACCGATCTGAAAATGCAGAGCATCTATCAGACCCTTAAAGAGATCAATTGATACAAAAATACCGCCGAGGTCAATGACTTCGGCGGTTATTTTTATGTGTGATGTGGTATAGGGGCGTAGTTGTTTTCAACCGTTATTACACAGTAATAATCGGGATGAGCCTGCCGAACAAAGCGGGTTATCTCTTCTGTCAGCTCCTCGCTGGTCATGGAAAATGTATGAGGTACTACGCAGTCGAAAATAACGTTCGTGTGAGTAGGGCCGGGTACCATTCTGAGGTCGTGGATAGACAGACGCTCATCTATATTTTTTACAATATCTGATATCTCACGGCGAGTATCTCCCACTGCGGAATCAGAGGTAACAATTGGATCGAAATGTACTACCAGATTCAATCCCGAATGCAGGAAATCCCTTTCGATGTTGTCGATGACATCATGGCTTTCCAGCACATCACGCTCTGCCGCCATCTCCACATGGACGCTCGCAAACACTCTGCCGGGACCATAGTCATGCACCATCAGATCATGTGTACCGAGAACGCCGTCGTACGCCATGATCTTCTTACGGATATCCTCCACCAGTTCGGGATCGGGAGCCTTACCAAGCAGGGGGCTCATAGCCTCCCGCACGAGATTTATTCCGCTGTAAAGGATGAACACCGCAACAAGTATACCCATCCAGCCATCTAGCTCTATTGCAGCAAAATGAGAAATAAGCGCTGCAGCCAGTACAGCAAGCGTGGAAATGCAATCGTTTCTGCTGTCTGCGGCAGTTGCTGTCAGCGACTGGGAATTGATGAGCCTACCCACTTTCAGATTGAAGAACATCATCCACAGCTTTACAAGAATCGAGCCTGCCAGCACTCCCACAGTAACCCATGAGAATTCCACCGCCGATGGCGATATCACCTTTTCTATACTTCCCTTCAGAAGCTCAAATCCGATTACAATTACCAGAACAGCAATAATGAAACCTGAAATATACTCATATCGCGCGTGACCGTAGGGGTGATCCTCGTCTGCTTCCTTTTCCGCCAGTTTAAAACCTAAAAGGCTGATGATACTTGAGGATGCGTCGGAAAGATTATTTGCCGCATCGGCTGCTATAGAAACACTTCCGGAAATAAATCCTACGATAAATTTACCCACACACAGCAGTATATTGCAGATAATTCCCACCCAGCCCGAAAGTTTGCCATAAGCTGTTCTTACCGAAGTATCCTGCAAATTCTTATGCTCCTTTATAAATAACTTTATCAATAATTGCGTCATATACTCACCCTGTTGTCAAAAATAATGATATAATAAAGTATACCACCAAACCATACGGTTAGTCAAGAAAAACCGCCGATATTAATATTGATAGTTATAAAGAACTATAACCCGTGAAATTATTTTCACGGGTTAGTTTAATATCTAACAGATAAATTGGGATATAACTACTTCATTTTCTATCTATTTCATCTTCGCTTAACACATCTAAATTTTCATACGGATAACTGCAAAGCACACTATCCAAGTATTTGATTCCACAAAAATATTTACAAATAGAAGTATCTTTTACCGCACATTTATGTTCTTTTGTATTTTCTTCTTCATTCCACGGACAATTAGTTTGGTTCCAACCAACATTCTCACTGACTAAATCAATATCCATATTGGCGCCTTTAAGTTCTTTAATTTTCATCTTTATTTTCCTCGCTAAATTCCTTAATCGGCGTTTTGATTCATAATCCCAGATAATACTGCTCCAGCTCCTTAGCAGCCTGAGTGATCTGATAGCCTGCAGCTGCCACCTGCTCCGCACCCTTTTCATTTCTGAGACCTGCACAGCATATCGCGGCGCACGCCCAGTCCTCAGGGGACGTTTTAAGACTCAGATACTGTGCCGAGGGCGAGACCTTAGCCTCCTGCGGTACCATGTCGGAAAGCACACAATAAAGTCCGCTGCACTGAGCTTCTATAGCCACCATTCCGAGACCCTCGTAATTCGAGGGCAGCAGGAAGCAGTCAAAGGCGCTATAAAGGTAGTCCGCATCGTCACGCTGACCCGTAAATCTCACCTTATCCGCAAGTCCCTCCGCCAGAACACGAGCTTTTATCAGTTCCATATCATCGCCTGTGCCCGTCATGACAAGAACGGAATCTTCGTGCTGCTTTACTATCTCACGGAAGATATCTATCAGAAAGTTCTGATTTTTCTGCGGACAGAATCTGCCGATGTGTCCGAACACCAACGCTCCTTTAGGTATCCTAAGCTCCCTGCGGAGCTTTTCTCTTTTTTTCTCCTCATAACGGAATCTTTCGGTATCTATCGCATTTAGCTGCAGCCTTGCATATCGCTTTACAGGCGCATCCTCTGTCAGCGCAAACACAGAAACAGCTCCGTACATCCAGCGTGCTGCGTGCTGTGAGCAGGCGATATATTCCGTTGCATAGTATTTTGCAAACGGCTTCAGCAGAGCCTTTGCAAGATTTCGCAGAAGCTCTCTCCTGCCGCCCGACGTGCTGTGATTATGGAGTATCCGTACCCTGACTCCTGCTTTCTTCGCCGTTCTCAGCGCAAAGCCCGAAAGCGTACTGAGATGACAGTGCACGATATCGTAGCCATTCTCGTGAAGTAGCTTCTGCAGCACCTTCATATATCTGAACGGGCGCTTTAAATTCGGCAGTACGAATATCCTGCCACCCATCGCCTTTATCTCCTCAACAGGCACCTTTGTCGAGCCTTTGAAAATATAGAAGTCAAACTGCACATTCTCACGGTCTATGGCAGTATAGTAATTCATGACGACCTGCTCCACGCCACCGCCGTTCATTTTTCCCAATACCTGAGCAACTCTTATCATGGCGCACCCCCGTTCCTCTGTGATGATGTGTTCCTTATATTTTAGCATAAAATCCCTTTGGGTGCAATAGTAGTCCGAAAAATATCCTCTCACCGTATATTAATCCATAAATCAGGCAAAAATACTGACACGATCATACAGACGATCGCTCCATACCATGATCATGAAAGGAATAACAGCATGAAAAAGTCAAGAAGAACACTTCCTGCAGGAAAAGGCATGGCAATTGCCGTTGTTCTCGGCATTGCGGCAGTTAGCATCGCTTCTCTCGCGGCATACAGCCGCACAATGAGTCAGCTCACCCCTACAGAAAACGAGGATCCATCCTCCCAAAACACTTGGGTGTTTGAGGCTGACATCGCAGATGACAACGATGTTCCTGTAAACAATCACAAGAACGATGTACCCAAAGACGACGAAATACGAGAATCACCTACCGCTGTAACAGCAGAAGCGGAAGAAGCAAACAAACCTGTCGTCATTGAAGCACGCAACATCATGCCTGTGAACGGCGAAATCTCGCATCCGTTCAGCAACGGCGAATTGGTAAAATCCGAGACGCTCGGCGTCTGGAAGACCCATGACGGCTGCGATATCCTCTGCCCGCTGGATACGGAGGTCAAGTCTATGTCCTCAGGAGTTGTCAAGGAGATCAAGGAAGATCCGCTGTGGGGCGTATGCGTGATAGTGGAACAGGAAAACGGTCTGGAAGTGCACTACTGCGGTCTTGCAAAGGAGCTCGACATCAAAACAGGACAGAGCATTCAGGAGGGCGCCATCATCGGCAGAACCTCCGATACCTGTCAGGCAGAGATTCTGCAGGAGCCACATCTGCATTTGGCAGTGAAGCAGGGCGGGAAATGGATAGATCCCATGTCCGTCATCTCAAAGGAATAATTCCGCAAGCCGCTGACAGCGGCTTTACATATTTTTACGAGGATTAACCGCCAATACGCAAAATCGACAAAAGCTAGTATCGATAATTAAGCTAAATTAGAGAATATGAGGAAAAATAAAAAATATGCAAAAAATACTGTACATTTTCGTGAAAATCCTGTATAATGAATTTGATTGCGAAAGGAATTAAGACGTATGCAATAAAGAACGATTGCAAAAATTTACAGGAGAAAAGAATATGACAATTTATAACATTCTTGATATGTTAGGTGGTCTCGCCCTGTTCCTCTTTGGCATGCATATCCTAAGCGGCGCTCTGGAAAAGCTTGCGGGCGGTAACCTTGAACGATGGCTTGAAAAGCTTACAAGCAGCCCCATCAAAGGCGTGCTTCTCGGCGCAGGCGTTACTGCACTTATCCAGTCCTCGGCTGCTACAACGGTAATGCTGGTAGGCTTTGTAAACTCTGGTATCATGAAGCTCGCTCAGGCTATCGGTGTCATCATGGGTGCCAATATCGGTACTACAGCTACCGCTTGGTTGCTCAGCCTTTCATCCATCAGCGGAAGCGGCATACTCAATCTGTTCAAGCCCACTACCTTCACACCTGTACTTGCCGTTATCGGTATCGTACTGGTAATGTTTATTAAATCCGACAAGAAGAACACGCTCGGTTTGGTATTCCTCGGTTTCGCAACACTGATGTTCGGTATGAACGCCATGTCAGTTGCTGTAAAACCGCTGGAAGGTAACGAGCAGTTCTGCAGCATCATGACTGCATTCTCCAATCCTATTCTGGGTGTTATCGTAGGTGCCCTGATGACAGCAGCACTGCAGTCCTCCTCGGTATCCGTTGGTATCCTCCAGTCCCTGTCCAACGCAACAGGCGGCATTACCTACGCTATCGCTCTCCCGATCATTCTGGGCTCCAATATCGGTTCCTGTGTTACCGCAATGATCTCTTCCATAGGCGCAAACAAATCCGCAAGACGTGTGGCTATCGTTCATCTTTTCTTTAATATCATAGGAACGCTTCTGTTCCTTTCACTGTTCTATCTGCTGAATGCATTCCTGCAATTCTCGTTCCTGAACGACGCTCTCAATTCGACGGGTATCGCTATCATACACACTGTGTTCAACGTTCTTGCAACCACAGCGTTCCTGCCCTTCACAAAGCAGATCGAAAAGCTGGCATGCTGGGTCATCAAGGACGATCCCAACGAGGAGAATACTCAGATTCTTCTGGACGATCGTCTGCTGAAGACCCCCTCTGTTGCTATCGAACAGTGCCGCAACGTTGCTATCAGAATGGCAAAGCTCACCCGCAAGACAATCCTCAGCTCGTTGGATGTCCTTGAAAACTACGATCAGAAGAAGTCGCTCGAGATCGTGGAAAACGAGCATACGATCGATATTTTCGAGGACAAGATCGGATCCTATCTGCTGAAGATCAGCTCTAAGGATCTCTCCGAGCATGACAGCCGCGTTATTTCAAAGCTGCTGCACACCATCGGAGACCTGGAGCGTATCTCAGACCACGCCGTAAATGTTGTTGAGGCTGCTGAAGAGATGTATCAGAAGAAGATCAAGTTCTCTGATGCCGCATATGAAGAGATCAACGTAATCAAGAATGCCGTTGCAGAGATCATGGACAAAGCTGTCGAAGCCTTCATCAACTCCAACATTCCGCTCGCAAAGGAAGTTGAGCCTCTGGAGGATGTTATCGATGAGCTGCGTACAGACCTGAAAATGCGCCATATCGAGCGTCTGCGTGAAGGCAAATGCACTATCGAACTTGGTTTCATCCTCACCGATCTGCTCACAAACCTTGAACGTGTATCCGACCACTGCTCCAACATTGCGGTATGCATGATCCAGGTTAAGGAAAACAACATGGATACTCATGAATATATGACCGAGCTGAAGCGCTCTGAGGATTCCGATTTCATCGCTGCACTCAATGCATATAAGCAGAAATACACACTGCCTGCAAACGAGGCATAAGGAAAACATACAACAAAAGACCTCCGATCACATCGGAGGTCTTTTATTATATCATGTTCTGAAATTATTACAAGTGCCACTGCTCATTCAGGAATGCCACTCTGTTCTGCAGCCACTCCAGCAGCTGCTGTGCCGCTTCAGCATGAGTCTTACAAGCCGCAGCCTGACGGGAAAGCTCATTTGCAAAGGAACTGTGAGCGATATTATCCCATTTCTCATAATTTCTTGCAAATGCGTCACTGTACTGCGCAGTGTCGGTCACGATCATCTCGCACGCCCGATCAAACACGCCATTATCGTAGGCAGTTGTCCACTTTTCCTTTATCATATCCTGATACCAGTCCTCATAGGCAAGTACGACAAGCCACGGATTAATGGTTTCGTACTCTCCGCCTCCTGCGGGTCCGCCATTCACATCAGGCACAATATTGGATGCATAGAAGCCCTTACCCTTGGCACTTCTGTTTTTATTTCCCATTGCGGAATCGAAATCCCAAGGCGCCGTAAATGTGAGCTTACCGTTTCCGTTTGCACCCATGTCAACGCTCATAAAGAAGCTGGACCAGTAGATATCCGCATCGCAGGTAAGCTCGCTGATTATATACAGATCCACAAGCGACTGCACATCAACTACTTTTTCAACAGCCTCTCTAGGCGTTAGCGCAGAGGACTGCACAATGTCGGTGAGAGAATCATTGAATTCGTATGCGGTGTCATTATAAGCCGCCTCATACATGATCCTATAAATATTGTTTACATAGGAAGAAATAAAATCATGCTGCCCCTGAGAATAGATATCGCTGACAATAGTAAAGCCTACATCCTTCTTGGCATCTGAACCGTTAACAGGCAGACATCTGATCATACTGCCACTGCCACCGTTACCATCGTAGGGAATGAGCGCGGCATTATTTGCATAATCCACATGGAATTGCTGCCATGGATCCTCCGTATAAAAATATCCATCAAATTCGAGAAAGTATCCGATATCAGTGCCTGTATAGTTTTTTTCTGCCTCGGTTATATTGACTCTGTTCTCATTAATCTGCTGCATTTCTGCCAACAGATATATGCCCCAATACTGCTCGTTAATATATACCTCAACAAACTCTGCATCAGAAGCATATAACCCGTCCTTTTCCAAAAGCTCACGGGAAATGGAAAGCGCCGTTTTATTTCGCAGCATGGAACCATCCTTGTATTCCGCAAGGAGCAGCCAGTTGCGTGCCTGAGCGCCATCATTCAGATCCAGCATACTCTGCTTTTCAGCAAATCTTATGCGCAGTGCCTTTTTATCATAGGTAGTTGTCCAGTTACCACGAGCCTTTACCTCAGCGTCAACAGCATCTAGAAGAAGCTTTTCCTTTTCATCCTTGAGAGAGATGGAGCATTCCTCGTAATAGGGTGCAGGAGGATATACATAATTCGGCGTCCACGAAGCGATCTGCTCCGAAACGTGTTCAGAAACAGGCTTTGTCACGAAATCAAGAGCATCATCGCCCTGAGCCTTAGTCTGAATATAAAGTATCGGCAGCGGCGAATCGCCCGCAAAATCTGTCTGTTCACCGATATTATAAGTCTTTGCGTTATCGGAACAGCCGACAAGGGTAAGCGCTATTGCCAGTGCCAAAATCCAACCAACGATCTTTTTCATATTCCTCTCCGATCAACGATTTTATCTGATAAAACTTGTGCGTACAGGCTTTTCAGGCTCGGGGAAATCAATGCCCTGCGCCTTTCCCGCTTCGATGCACTTTAACAGCCACGCCATATTACGAGCAACAATACGCACTGTCTGTATGCCTTCCTCGTCCTGAAGTACTTCCTCCGGACGGTTTCCGTGTACCTGATTCCAATACTGCGAGGACACCACAGGCATGCTGCTGATGGTGAAATACTTGTTGAGCTGATCAAATGCTGCAGAAGCTCCGCCTCTGCGGCAGCTTACGATATTTGCAGCGGGCTTACCCATAAATGCGGATTTGCCCGAATAAAAAGCTCTGTCCATAAAAGCAGTTATCGCACCGCCTGCAGATGCAAAATGCACGGGAGAGCCGAATATGAAGCCATCTGCGCCCTTGGCAAGCTCCACAAACGGATTTACAGTGTCGTTGTCAATGCAGCACTTTCCTATCTTACGACACGCGCCGCAACCGATACAGCCCGAAACAGGCTTGTTGCCTATCCAGAAGATCTCGGTATCAATACCGTTCGCATTAAACTCCTTTTCCATTTCGCAGAGCGCTGTATAGGTGCAGCCGTTTTCGTGGGGACTTCCGTTAACAAGAATAACCTTCATATATACCTCCGATAATATATTAGGTGCATTATACACTTGGTATAATGCGGCCTACTGTTTTTGTTGTAATAAAGTATATCATTTCTTTAATATTTTGTCAACAAAATGAATATTTCCGCAAGCATGGCAAACATTATTTCAGTAAAATATATTTGCGGAGAATACATTCTATGAGCAAACCAACTTTTTCTAACAAATTGGGATTTGTACTGTCAGCGGCAGGTTCGGCAGTGGGTCTGGGAAATATATGGCGTTTTCCGTTTCTCGCTGCGGAATACGGCGGCGGAATTTTTCTGCTGGTCTACATCCTCGTTACATTACTTTTCGGATTTCCGATAATGTCTCTGGAGATCGCCATAGGCCGAAAGACTGCTGCGGCAAGCGTCATCGCATACGGCAAGCTCGATCGCCGCGGCGGTTTCATAGGATGGCTTACAGCTGTGGTAACACTGATAACGCTGCCGTATTACTGCGTTATCGGCGGATGGGTGCTGAAATATGCTGTACTCTTCTTCACAGGCGAGGGTGCATTATCGGCAGAGCGTGAATATTTCACTCAGTACACTGCCCAGACAACAGAACCTATCATCTATCAGCTGCTTTTCGTAATGATGTCTGCTGCGATACTTCTGCTGGGAGTACGCAGCGGCATCGAAAAGGCAAACCGTTTCCTCATGCCCGCTCTCATAATTCTTGCAGTCACTGTGGCTGCATACACACTTTCCCTTGACGGTGCATGGGAGGGCGTAAAATACTATCTTACGCCTGATATGTCTAAATTTTCCTTCAAGACCGTGCTTGCCGCAACGGGACAGATGTTCTATTCGCTTTCGCTTGCCAGCGGTATAATGGTCACATTCGGCTCATACCTCAGGAAACAGGACAGCATAGAAAGCTCCGTAAAGCAGATAGAAATATTTGATCTCGGCGTTGCATTTCTGAGCGGACTTATCGTTATATCCGCGTTATTTGCAGTATCGGGAGGAGAAAACTCTGCTGTGACGGCAGGCCCGGGTCTGGTATTTGAAACGCTGCCCGAGGTATTTACCGCACTCCCCTTTGGCGATGTCATCGGTGCGGTATTCTTCATGCTCGTTTTCTTTGCAGCACTTTCCTCTGCAATCTCGATGATGGAGGTGAATGTGGCAAATCTGATACAGCGCTTTGGCATGAAACGCAGAAACGCCGTGCTTACAATGGCAGCTGTACTGTTCCTGCTGGGACTGCCATCTGCTCTGGGGTATAGTATATGGTCCGATCTGCGCCCATTTGGCATGGCGATACTCGATTTCATGGACTACGCAGGCAATTCGATAATCACTCCGCTGGTGGCGCTGATATCCTGCATATTCATCGGTTGGATAGTGGGACCGAAAGTGCTTTCCGATGAGATAGAACAAAGCGGCGAATTTAAGCGCCGCCGCAGCTTTGAGTTTATCGTCAAGTGGATAGCGCCCGTATTTATTACGGCTGTATTTATAGGAACATTTCTCGGTATCTGATTTAACTCACCGCTTACTTGCATACTGCTTTACTGCCCCTGCTAACACTGGGGCAGTATATATTGTATTACATAAAACAGATTGACAATCTTACAGATCTCTGCTATAATAAAGGTGACCAAACGGTCACCTTTGTTGTTTAGCGGAGGACATAATGGAAAACCCAACAAAAAACCGAATACTTGACGAGGCGCTTATCATGTTTGCCGAAAACGGCTATAAGGGTACAAATCTCCGTGACCTTGCAGCACGGCTTGGTTTGAGCAAATCTGCATTGTACAAGCACTATTCAAGCAAAGAGGATATATGGAACTGCCTTCTTGACAGGATGGAGGCATATTATGCTGAGCGTTTCGGCTCGGAAAGCAATCTTCCACCTCAGCCGAAAACCTGCGAAGAGTTGCTTGCAATCACTATGAATATGCTTCATTTCACTGCAAATGATCCGAAGATCATTCTTACAAGAAAGCTGCTGTTAACAGAACAATTTCACGATGAGCGTGTGAAAAAACTTGCCACAAAGCATTTCCTTGAGGGAACGCAAAGAATATTTGCAAGGATCTTTGAAAGGATGATGTCCGACAGAATATTAAAAAAGGATGATCCCGAAATGCTCAGCTTTATCTATACTGCGCCTGTTACTTCACTGGTTCATCTATGTGACAGGGAACCCGAAAATCAGGAACAGATCTTTAAGCGTATTGAAAATTTTGCAAAACACTTTATTTCCACTTACGCCGAGAAATAAAGTCCGATAAAACAGGAGGTACATATGAATCACGAAATCTATATGCACGGACAAGTTTTGGGAACCCATTCCTTTTTATTAAAGGGAAAGTTCTTACAGCCTGACGAATATTCCGAGATCAAAGCGAAATATTTTCTTCCCGGAGGAGAAACAGGCACAGCAGCAACCGTACTTTCTTCTTTGGGTGCAAGTGTGAAAATCGACGGCACACACATCGGCACAGAAGTAGCGCCGCTGTTAAGGGATTTTTACAAGGATAAAACTGTGGATCTTTCATCTCTGTATTTCGATCCCAACTATGAGGGGCTTATGGATTATGTCGTGATCGCAGGGCTGGTGCGCTCGCCGATGGGCGTATTCCAGTCTCTTTACGAAGAGGGCGCAGCAAGACGCTGGAGTATGCCTAAAGAGGCAGACATTGCAGGTTGTAAGGTTGCAGCGATCGATCCGTTCTTTCTTGAAGCAACACAGGCTGCCGCAGAGCTTTGTGTCAAGCACAATAAGCCCTTTGTCACAATAGACAGCCGCCACGACAGCTATCTTCATCAGCATTGTGCTGTCAATGTAGTTTCAAAGGAATGCACAGGCTCCGAACAGTATAAGGATAAAAGCGTGGAAGAAATATACAAGCTGCTGACAGATAATACCGATGGTCTTGTAATTATCACCCGCGGAGAAAAGGAAATGATTTACGGCAGAAAAAATCAGCCAATCAAGAAAATGAAGCCTTTTTCTGTTGAGGTAAAAAGCACACTGGGTGCAGGCGATACATTCAAAGCAGGCTGTGTTTACGGCTTACTGCACGGTATAAGTGATGATGAGCTTGTGCGTTTTGCAAGTGCATGTTCTGCAATAGCAATATCCAGGTTCCCTCTGCCGCTGAATCCTCCAACTATGGAAGAAGTCAGGGAGCTGCTGAACAGATAAGCTGCCCACCAAACAGTATTATATGAGGTGACAAAATTGATAGATATCAGCGCATGGGTAGATCATTTTTTGCAGACGTTAAATGAAAATTTCGGAGAACGGGTGTGGTTTGTTGGTTTGCAAGGGAGTTACGGGCGCGGCGAAGCAACCGAAACAAGCGACATTGATATTGTAGTAATACTCGATGAGCTATCCGCACCAGATATTCAAGCCTATAATGCTATGATAGATACCTTACCGCACAGGAAACTGATCTGTGGTTTTCTTTCAGGTAAAAATGAGATTTTCAACTGGGCGCCATCTGACCTTTTCCAGTTCTATTTTGATACAAATCCTATAAAGGGCAGCCTTGATGAACTTCTCCCGCTTATAGACGACACAGCCGTTGACAGAGCAATAAAGATCGGTGCCTGCAACATCTATCATGGATGCGTTCATAATATGCTGTACGAAAAAAGCAATGAAATTCTGACAGGCTTGTATAAATCCGCTTGCTTTGTGATACAGGCTATCTGCTTTAAACAAACAGGAACATATATCCACCGCCAAAAAGAGCTGCTTGAAACAGTTTCTCCTAACGAGCGCTTGATCATTGATACTTTTTTACATTTGAAGAATGGCGGATCGATTGATTTTTACAAAATGTCTGAAATGCTGTTTGCTTGGGCTAAGAGTTGGATAGAGATCTGATTACATACACTCAGCTATTAATTTAATGCCGTATTGATACGTTTGCTACGATTCGTGTCACTGATGTGACGCCGAGGTTCTTTACTGTTTTTATATAGTTTGCTATTATATGATAAAAAACACAATACAGGAAGAACTCAAATTATGCAAGAGAAGAAACTATTGAACACAGGTATCATTTTTGTTTTATCATTTATACTCTGGACAGTAATAATTCAGAATGTGAATGTCATGCCCATCGGAGAAAGCGGAACAGATGTAGGCCTTGCAGCACTTAACAGTTGGTTTCACGATCTGACAGGCGTAAATATGACGATCTATTATATCACCGATTGGCTTAGCCTTGTGCCGTTATTCTGCTGTATGATCTTCGGGATGATCGGTTTTGTTCAGCTGATAAAAAGAAAGAGTCTTTTTAAGGTAGATTCTGATATTATACTTTTAGGGGTGTACTATTTAGTAATAATCCTTGGGTATTTGTTTTTTGAAACGTTCACGATAAATTACAGACCTATACTGATCCACGGAATAACAGAAGCATCTTACCCTTCGTCAACAACTCTCCTTGTGCTGAGTGTTATGCCTACAGTGATTTTTCAAGTTAAACGCAGAATTAAAGCGGCATTGATCAGAAATACAGTAACTGCCTTTGCGGTTTTATTTTCATTGCTTATGGTGATCGGACGAACCATTGCAGGAGTTCACTGGTTAACCGACATCATCGGCTCGATAACTCTTAGTACAGGGCTGTATCTGATTTATCTATCAAGCGTTTTACGCTTTGATAATATGCGTAACGATTAACGGAGGCGTATGATGGAACTTAACGAGAAATTACAAGAACTAAGAAAAAGCCGGGGTCTGACACAGGAAGAACTTGCAGAAGCTTTGTATGTTTCCAGAACTGCAATATCAAAGTGGGAATCGGGCAGAGGATATCCGAGCATTGATTCGCTGAAAGAGATTTCAAAATTTTTTTCGGTTACAGTGGACGATCTGCTGTCAAGCGAAAAAGTAATGTACATTGCAGAACGGGAGAATGAGTCAAATATTCGGAACATCTGCGACTTATTATTCGGAATCGTGGATCTGATGAGCATAATGCTGATAATACTGCCGCTTTATCCTATGCCGATGGATGATCATATTTATTCCGTCAACCTGTTTGCATATACCGAAACAACATTTGTTCAAAGTATAATTCTGTGGGGGATGTTTGTTACACTCATTCTGACAGGTACTATAAAGATAATTATGAACCAAATTAAAACAGAAAAATGGCAGAACATTGTCACAAACATTTCCGTTGTTATCAGCATTTTAACAGTACTGTTTTTAGCAATGACAAGACAAGCATATGCAATAATTATTACTTTTATATTGTTGATGGCAAAGGTAATGATTATGATCAAAAGATTCTGTTCATCTTGCAAACGAGCTTGATCTCCCTTTATACTTGTGAATATAGAAAGCCTTGGTACATACTGAAACAATATGCACCAAGGCTTTTTATTG
>JAZKZL010000246.1:0-4659 GCA_045612645.1 Oscillospiraceae bacterium | reverse complement strand
AGAGGATTGTCGTAGCCGACATATTCAGCTATTTCAGAGATGTTATATTTAGTTCCCTCAAGCAAGCTTTGTGCATTCGCCATTCGTAGAGATAGGATATACTGCATAGGAGTGACCTTTAATATCTGCTTAAAGCTTCGTATAAACCAGCAGGTGCTCATATGACGAGATTCTGCATACTCATCTATGTTGATAGGCTTGTTGTAATTCTCGTTGAAATAATGTGTAGCTCTTTCGATCTCGTTCTGGATCTCGCTGCCTGACTTCTTTCCTTCTTTTAGATAACGGTTGATCATAATGAATATATGACGGAGCATAAGTGCCATAAGCTCTTCATAATTCGGGCGGCATAGCTGCAGCTCCTGTATCATTTGGCGATACAACCAAGCATAGTCAGGAGAAGTGCCTGTGTAAAACACATTCTCTGAATGTGGCAGCTCATAATTATCAAGAATACCGTCCACCATTCTTCCTGTGAAATGCACCCAGTACACTTCAGTTTTGTCGGGAGCGTGATAGTAATAATACTGTATTTCGCCCGGGCGAAATAATATCATATTTCCTTCTGTAATGACTGTTTCTTTGCCGTCAAGCCCGTCAAAGTAGAAATACCCCTTGCCTTTGGCGATATATAGGAGCTGGTAGTCCTTTCTGCCCTTCGGGCGTTCAGTGCTGACGACAGGTCTGCTGTGGACACGATAATATCCGCAGCTGGTAACGACCAACGATTTACTATGATCTACCATATCGGACAGCGAGTTATGTAAATATGCAACATTTGTAAACATAAAAATATCTCCTCTCATCATAGTCTGATATGATTTTATCATATTTTTCAGAGTATTTCAAGTGGATTGTATCATTTTGTGTATGTTTTATTCAATTGTGTTTATAGTTTATGGCTGAAAACGGTGGTAGAATAAAGACAGAAGCAAAGGCGCCTTTAATTGAAAGCAGCGTTCTTCGGGTATGACGAAAATGCTGTTATCGGTACAAAACTCGAGACTTGTGCCGACCCCTTATAACAACGGTTTTTCAATTCAAAGGAGATGTTATTATGACTGACAGAAGGTATCTTAAATGGTACAATAAGATCGGATACGGCGCAGGCGATATCGCAGGAAACGTGATATATGCGTTCATATCCACATTCATTATGATCTATCTGACGGACACCGCAGGTCTTAACGCAGGCATCGTAGGTACGCTTATGATGATATCTAAGTTCTTCGACGGATTTACAGATGTGATCTTCGGTGCGCTGATAGATAAGACTAAAACAAAGATGGGCAAGGCAAGACCCTGGATGCTGTGGCCATACATAGGAAACAGCGTTATGCTGGTTGCACTGTTTGCTGTTCCTATGGAGTTTGGCGATGTAGCAAAATATGCATATTTCTTTATCTGCTATACACTGCTGCACGCTGTATTCTATACCGCAAACAATATCGCTTACTCCGCACTTACCGCTCTTATCACACGCAATGGCAACGAGAGAGTTCAGATGGGCTCCATCCGCTTTATCTTCGCATTCAGCACAAGCCTCCTTATCCAGTGGGGTACTGTTAAGGCTGTTGAACTGTGCGGCGGCGGAGCTGAGGGTTGGAGAACAGTAGCTATCATCTATGCGATCATCGGTCTTGTTGTAAACACGATCTCCGTATTCTCTGTAAAAGAACTTCCTGAAAAGGAGCTTGAAAAGGAAAATCCCGCTGATGAGGAAGCTGCAAAGTTCTCCGCAGAAGCATTCCCTGATCTTGAGCTGGCTGACAAAGACAACCGCACAAAAGACGAAAGCAAGAAGTACACTCTCATCGACGCTGCAAAGCTGCTGCTGTCAAATAAATACTACGTTCTTATCTGCGGCGTGTATATTCTTACTCAGCTGTTTTCTGCAACACTCAGTATGGGCATCTACTATATGACATACATTCTCGGCGACGCAGATATGCTCGGCACATTCTCTCTCGCAATCAATGTCCCTATGATCTGCGGTCTGCTTATCACTCCTTTCCTTGTAAAGAAATGCAAGGGTATGTATAAGCTGAACCTCACAGGCTACTTGATCTCCACTATCGCAAGAGCGCTCGTAATGGTCGGCGGCTATATGCAGAATATTCCTATGATGCTTATCTTCACAGGTGTTGCGGCGATCGCAATGAGTCCTATGCAGGGCGACCTCAACGCACTTATTGCAGCTTGCTCTGATTATACCTACCGTACAACAGGCAAGCGTATCGATGGAACAATGTATTCCTGCTCATCGCTCGGCGTAAAGATCGGCGGCGGTATCGGAACAGCATTGACAGGCTGGCTGCTTGCAGCAGGCGGATATGTTGCGAATGCTCCCGTTCAGCCTGAATCCTGCATCAATATGCTGAACTTTATGTATCTGTGGCTGCCTATGCTGCTTAACCTTCTGATAACATTGCTGCTTTCAAGACTGAATGTCGAAAAGGCAAATGAGGACTGGGACAAGACACACGCTGTAACTACCGAGGAGGTATGATCTATGAATCCTACACTGAGCTGGCTTTCTGATCCTGAAATATTTGAAGTAAATCGTGAAAGAGCACATTCCGATCACAGCTATAAGACAAAGAACGGCGATCTTCGTCAGAGTCTCAACGGTATCTGGAAGTTCAATTACTGTGAGCATCCCGACAACAGACCTGCTGATTTCTACAAGGCTGATTTTGACGTGACAGATTTTGATGAAATCAAGGTGCCCGGACACATTCAGCTTCAGGGCTACGACAAGCCACAGTATGTGAATACTCAGTATCCTTGGGAAGGTCACGAACAGCTTGTTCCGCCACAGATTCCCAAGAAACGTAACCCTGTGGGAAGCTATGTGAAGTTCTTCAATGTAGATGAACAGCTGCTCGGTAAGGATACATACATAAGCTTTCAGGGTGTGGAAACTGCGTTCTATGTGTGGCTCAACGGCGAATTTGTAGGCTACTCCGAGGACAGCTTCACTCCCTCTGAGTTCAACATTACTCCTTATCTCAAGGAAAAGGGCAATAAGCTCTCAGTCGAGGTGTATCGTTACAGCACAGCAAGCTGGCTTGAGGATCAGGATTTCTGGAGATTTTCAGGTATCTTCCGTGATGTGTATCTGTACGCAGTACCCGAAATTCACGTACGTGATATGAAGATTATCGCTGATTATGATTACGAAAACGGCAACGGTATCATCACGACAGAGCTTGATATCACAGGCGACAGCGACTATTCAGTTAATATTACCCTTACAGATAAAAACGGCAGCAAGGTCTTCGAGAGCGATACAGCGGATGTTACGGCGTCTATCCCCGATATCCGACCTTGGAGCGCTGAACAGCCAAACCTCTACACACTTACTGCTGAGATCGTTGCAGACGGCGAGGTCATTGAAACAGCCGAAACAAAGGTAGGCTTCCGCACCTTTGAATTGAAAAACGGCATTATGTGTCTTAACGGAAAGCGTATCATCTTCAAAGGCATCAACCGTCACGAATGGAACGCAGAGAGCGGCAGAGTTGTGACAGAGGAGGATATGCTGTGGGATATCCGCTTTATGAAGCGTAACAACATAAACGCTGTCCGCACCTGCCACTATCCGAACAACTCTCTTTGGTACAGACTTTGCGATGAGTACGGTATCTACCTTATTGACGAAACGAACCTTGAATCACACGGCACCTGGCAGAAGATGGGCGCTTGTGAGCCGTCTATAAATATCCCTGCTTCTCTTCCCGAGTGGAAAGAAGCCTGCCTCGACAGAGCAAGGTCAATGTATGAGCGTGATAAGAACCACGCAAGCGTGCTGATATGGAGCTGCGGAAACGAAAGCTACTGCGGTGATGATATTGCGGCAATGGCTGACTACTTCCACGAGGTTGACAAGACAAGACTGGTTCACTACGAGGGCGTAGTGTGGAACAGAAAATACGACCACATCACCGATATGGAAAGCAGAATGTACGCAAAGCCTGCCGAGGTTGAGGAATACCTCAAGCAGAACACAGGCAAGCCTTATATCAGCTGCGAATATATGCACGCTATGGGTAATTCTCTCGGCGGTATGAAGCTCTATACCGACCTTGAGGATAAGTACGAAGCATATCAGGGCGGCTTTATCTGGGACTACATAGACCAGTCGCTTTACAAGGACGGAGTGCTTGTTTACGGTGGTGATTTTGACGACAGAGCAAGCGATTACGGCTTCTGCACGAATGGTATCGTCTACGCTGACCGCACATATTCGCCTAAGGTGAGCGAAGCAAAGCAGCTTTACTCCAACATCAGAATGAGAGTAGAAAACAGCGTGCTGACCGTAGAGAACAGAAATCTTTTCACTGATACAAGCGGGTATATCTTCAAGGTAACTCTTGAAAAGGAGGGCGACATCCTCGGCACAGAGGAGCACCGTCTGAACATCTCCGCAGGGGAAACAGGCAGTGTGAAGCTTGGTCTGAATATTGCCGAAAACGGCGGCGAATATGTTCTGACAGCCTCCGCAGTTCTTGCAGAGGACACGATCTGGGCAGAAAAGGGACACGAGATCTCATTTGCACAGGAGGTTATAAAAACTCCCGAGATCGCAGCTCCGATGACTGCTCATAAGGCTGAGATAGTGTATGGCGATTTCTGTATCGGAGTAAACGGCGAGGG
>JAZKZL010000245.1:0-3159 GCA_045612645.1 Oscillospiraceae bacterium | reverse complement strand
CCTGCTATTGCTGCACTTAATAAGAAGATGGCAGGCGGAAAAAGACCGCCTAGGGCAATATTCTGTGCGAATGACAGCATGGCTATCGCAATATGCGAGGAGCTTCGCAGCAGAGGTTACACCGTTCCGGATGACACTATCGTAACAGGTTTTGACGGAATGCCTGACGCAAGGTATTATAATCCCCGCCTCACCACATGTCTTGAGGATGTGGATCAGCTTGTGAGCCTTTGCATCGAGCTTGTGAATGGTTCGCTGGATGGCAGTGTTTCCTGCGGCGTGTTTACCGAGACATACGCTCCTGCCATTGCTTGCTCTTGTGGCTGTAAGGTTTCCGATGTCTCCATCACTAAGGACGCTGCGGATCTTTATAACAGCATGCAGAGCTCTAACAGCCACGAGATGTATATGTACACCTGGATCGACAGAATGATCGATTGTGCTGATTTCATGACTCTCAGCGATTACACACATAATTGCATAATGGCTTGTTCGTCTGTTTGCGTGAGTGCTTCGCTCTTTGAGGATAATGATTATGTGCATAACGATATTCATCTGGACAGTTCGGATAAGATGTGCGCAATATCGTCACAAAAGTATGACGATGGCATAGAGATGTTCCAGAAGTTCGATTATTCCTCCATGGCTCCTAATCTTAACGAGTGGGCATTATCGGACAATAAGATGTATATTTTTACCAGCATTTATTCCGGTGTGGAAGCATGCGGCTATTACGCTGTCAAGACTGATGAGGTTGATATTGTCAGTCATCAGATAAACCGTATTTGTAAGATATTGAATATCTCTTTCACCTGCACATTAAAAACTATGCGTCAGAATGCATTCAGACGTGATGTGGAGAATGCGACATTCATTAATCAGTATACCGGTCTTCCGAATCTGAAGGGCCTTACAAAGTGGTTTGATGAATTTAATAACGATCCCGAAAACAGAAAGAAGTTCCTCTCTGTTTCGATTTACGGTCTGCCTAATTATCGTTTCATCTACGAGAATTACGGAATCAAGGATGTTGACGAGGCACTGAAGAATATTGCGCGTATGCTTAAAGCTGCAAACCGTAATAACTGTATGATCGCGCATATTTCTCAGGAGGATTTCATCGTTGTCAACTACTATGATTCCAGCGATGATATCGGTCCTACCATCAACAATGCAACTTCTGTATTCTTTGCGGAGCAGGGTAAATACAACGATAGCTGCGGCAAGGATTATTTCATTGAAGTGAACTGCGGCTGCACGGTTGTAAATCCCGAATGGGAGGGAACTCTTGCAGGCTTTATCGCTCTTGCAAACGGTGAAATGTACATGAACCGTCTGAAAATGGGCATTATTGAGGTTCAGAAGGACAAGGTTGCGCCTGTAGAGAATTATGGCGCATTCCGTACTCTGATCGATAAGAATATGTTCAATTATCACTTCCAGCCGATAGTTGACGCTAAGACAGGTGAGATCTACGCTTATGAGGCGCTTATGCGTACTGATCCGCTTATCGGCATGAATCCGTTCCAGGTGCTGGAGATAGCTCAGGCATACAAGCGTCTTTATGATGTCGAAAAAGCAACGGTATTCAATGTTATGGAGCGTTATGCAAACGAGCAGGAAAGCTTCCGTGGCAGAAGGGTGTTTATCAATTCTATACCCGGTTCAATACTTAATGCTGATGACAGTGCAATTCTTGTAAAGCGCTATGGAAACCTTATGAAGAACGTGGTGTTTGAGATAACCGAGCAGAATAGCGTATCCGATGAGGAGCTTGCAGCTATCAAGAGCGTAGGAAACGTGAACGGAACCAATGATATAGCCATTGATGATTACGGCGCAGGTCATTCTAATATAGTTAATCTGATGCGCTATAAGCCACAGATCATCAAAATAGATCGTTTCCTCATTCAGGATATCGATAAGGATGTCAATAAGCAGATGTTCGTTCACAGCACTATAGATTTCGCACGTCTTAATAACATCAAGGTGCTTGCGGAGGGCGTTGAGACTTCTTCCGAGCTGAAAACAGTTATTGATTTCGGCGTCGATTATGTTCAGGGCTACTATACAGGTCGTCCTGCTCCCGAGCCTATTGCCGATATCGCTCCTGAGATCAAACAGGAGTTTATCAAGAGATAAAGCGCAGTCGCTGATATTAAGGCAAATTGATAAAAAGCATTAAAGCCGTTTCTGACAGGGAATGTCAGAAACGGCTTTTCCTTTGGTGTTCGCAGGTTGCTTTCAATATTGCTATAATAATATTGCTGTTAAATCGGAATCTGTGTGTGCATTATAATTGCAGAACATTTGTAGGGACGACCTTTAGTCGCCCCACAAAATACGACCGTACATAACGGACGAACAAAGGTCGCCCCTACGGAAAATAGAAATGGAGTTTGCGTTCTGCATAAGCGTAGCGTCGCTGGTAAATTCTTGTATATTAATGCTATCATTCACGGCTTAAGCATTGCGTGCAAGTGATTTTTTGAGCGCTGTATCATCCGCATACAGATAGCTTACCACAAATGTTTTGTTGTCTGTTGGTGTGCTGCTGTAATTGCACAGCGGCGTAATTCGTATGCCGCTGTCCTTGCATATATCTGCAATTGCTTTGGGTTCATCGGTGCGCACAAGGAAATGCAGCCCCGCTTTTTCCTCGGTGATTTCGCAGTCAAGTCTTGAAAAAAGCTCCAGTACCTGCTCTCGCACGCGGCGGTAGTGCTTTTTCATGCGGCTGATGTGCCGTTCAAAACTTCCGCCCGAAATAAATCTGGCAAGAGTGTGCTGCTCAAAAACAGGCACGGGGCAGGAGCAGAAGGATAGCTTTTCCTCCCACAGTCTGCAAAGCTCCTCAGGCAGGCACATATATCCGATTCTGACTGACGGTGCGATAGTAACGGAAAAGGTGTTTATGTAGATGACTCGTCCCGCAGTGTCCATGCCGAACATCGTTGGCACAGGCTTACCGCTCCAGCGAAATTCACTGTCGTAATCGTCCTCGATTATATAGCGTTCGGGAGCATTCTCCGCCCAGTGCATGATCTCTCTGCGGCGCGAGATCGGCATTACGATGCCTGTAGGAAAGTGGTGGGCAGGAGAGATGTGCGCTACTGAAACATTGTTGAGGTAAAGCTCACTGCATGACATGCCCTGCTC
>JAZKZL010000244.1:0-32426 GCA_045612645.1 Oscillospiraceae bacterium | reverse complement strand
GGGCATGAAGACGGTTCACCAGTATTCAATACCCAAAACCTTTCTGTTTATGTTTATTACGATCTTTGCAATGGTCGTGATCATCATACTGCTCGTGCTTCTCGTTTCTCTTTTCCAGCAGGTATATGTATTTGTATATTCCATCTATACCGAGCTGCTGTACAGATTCTCCAATCTGGAGCCTACGATCCTCATACTGATATTCATCGGTGTTATCGTAGCGGTTGCAGCTATCGTTATTGCTTCCTACACAGCTTTTGAAAAATACCAGCTGAAGAAGGAACTGGAAAAACTGAGATCCTGATCGAAACTAGTAAACTAAGGCTTTGAATATTGAAAATGGTGGTGTAAAAATGCTTCAATTACGCAAGAAAATACTTGTCGGCGTACTTTGCTCCGCAATAGTACTTTCGGCAAGCCAGAGCGTTGCATGGTATGGATCGGCAGAAGTTGCCACCGAAGCAGGTGCTGCGGACTCCGCAGTTACCGCCGAGGATACAGCCGCTGAAGAGGTTGCAGCAGAGGAAGAAACAGAAGCTGCAGTGACCGAGGAGGGTGCGCTGGCAGAATGTGTGCTTTATGCTCAGACCGATACACTGGAGCTTCATGTAAATGAAAACACAGGCGTATTTGCTGTCAAGGATAAGGCTACAGGCGAATGCTGGTGGAGCAACCCTTACGCAGCAGATTCCGATCCTATCGCAAAAGGCTCTAACTTAGCCGGACTTAAGTCCGCGCTCGTTATCGATTCCGTTAAGGTAACCGATACCGAGGCTCCCGAAACTCCCCTGAAGTCCTATTCCGACTCCGTTGAGAAGGGTACTTTCACTCTCGAAAAGATTGAAAACGGCTTCAAGGCAACATGCAAGTTCACAGGCGAGGGAATCACGATTCCTTATATTGTAACACTTGTCGATGACTACTTTGAGGTAAACGTACCTCTTGATGAGGTAGTTGAGGAGGAGATGAATGGCAACACAGCAGAGAGCGTACGTTCTATCGTAACTCTCAGCCTCTTCAAGGATCTTGGTGCAGGCAATGGCGATGAAAACGGATATATCATCACTCCTGATGGTTCCGGTGCCGTTATCAACTTCAACAATGGCAAAACCAAGTCCAGTGAATACAATCAGAAGATCTATGGCAGAGATATAGCTATCAGCCAGGACTTGGCTCCTGCAAAGACTGAGCAGGCTTATCTCCCTATTATGGGCATCGTTAAGGAAAACAGCGCTCTGCTCGCAGTTGTTACTGAGGGTAAGGCGTATGCTTCCGCAAGAGCTAGCATCAATGGTCAGGGTGCTACAGGCTATAACTCTGCATGGTTTGATTTCGATCTGAGATCTTCTGACTCTTACTATATGGGTCAGAGTAATACAGCACTTGAGGCTTACGAGATCAATATGGTTCCCGAGAGTGATGTAACAGTTCGTTACTATCCCATGGCAAAGGAAGGCGCTGACTTCGTTGACGTAGCTCTCCGTTATCAGAAATACCTGGTAGATACAGGCGTTCTGACACAGAAGGTTGCTGAATCCGATGTTCCTTTCTATCTTGACCTGTTTGGCGGCACTGTAAAGAAGCAGTCTGTTGCAGGTTTCCCTCTTTCTTTGCAGACACCCGCAACAACATACGAGCAGGCAAAGCTGATAATCGAGGAACTTGTAAACCGCGGCGTTGATAACATGATCGTTACATACGAGGATTTCAACAAGGCTGGCATCACAAGCAGGATCTCAGATTCCGTTGATTACGCAAGTGTACTCGGCGGCAAGAAGGATTTTGCAGCTCTCATGAGCTACTGCAATTCTATCGGCGCTACAATGGCTCCCAGCGTAGATATCCAGGAGTACGAGAGATCCGGCAACGGCTTCTCCAAGACCGGTGCATCCGCTATCCGTGTAACAAAGGCTTACGCTACTATCCACACACATGAGCGTGCTTTTGGTACTCCCCATGACACCAGAACAAGCTGGTATATCATGACTCCCGCTTATTATCAGAAGGCAGTGGATGCTATCGTTAAGAGTTATGTTCAGGAGGGTCTCACAGCTATCTCTCTTGAGCAGGCAACAAACATGCTGTATAGTGACTTCACAGCAAACAGCAAGAAGATGACCTCCAGACAGCAGGCAGTTGTAAATCTTCAGGCTTGCTATCAGACAATCAAGGATAATGGTCTGACATTTGTTGCTGATGCTTGTAACGACTATGCATTACCTTATGTTGATTACATCAGAAATGTACCGCTCTACAGCAGTAATTTCGATGTATATGACTATGACATTCCTCTCTACGAGATCGTTATCCACGGCTACATTCCTTATACCACAAAGGCTAAGAATGCAAGCTCCAGTGCTGACGAGCTCTTACTCCTCTCTATTGCAACAGGTACGCCTGTTCATTATGAGGTAATGTATGAGAATCCCAATGAGTTCACAGATTGTGCTTACGATGAACTGTTCTACACATACTACGGTGGCTGGCTCGATGTTGCAGCTGCTGAGTATAAGATGACACAGGAATATCTGAAGCCTCTCTCAGATGAAACTATCGTTGATTTCGAGTATCTTTCCAGAGAAGTCGTTGAGACAGAGTTCTCTGATGGCACTATTATCACAGCAGATCTTGAAAACAACACACTTAAAATTAACGGCGTTGATATCGATCTCGCCGCACTGAAAGGAGCGACAACTAACTGATGAGTGACGAAAGAAATTTCGACCTTGCAGGTGAAGCTGAAGTTAATGCAGCAGCAGAAGTTGTGACAGCTCCCGCACAGGCTGCCGAGGACGCTGTAGAAGCTGTTGAAACCATCGCTGAGACAGCTCAGGAAGTAACCGAAGCTGCTGTTGAAACAGTGGCTGAGGCTCCTGCAGAGGCTGTTGCTGAAGCGGTTGAGGAAGCTCCTGCTGCAAGAGCTTCCGCACATAACACTGCCGCTGCCGCAGCATTCAATGCTGCAAATGAGGAAGTGGATGTGCGCAGAAAGAACGGCGAAAAGGTTCAGCGCAAGATCAAGACCACAAAAATCTCTTATGAGAGAAAGAAGAGCCTGTATGGTTACGGATTTATTGCTCTTTGGGCAATCGGTACCCTGTGGCTGTTCATTATTCCTGTTATCACATCTCTGTGGTACTCACTCTCCGATACATATCTGTACGCTAAGGAAGATGCTCTGTTGCACGGTATGACCACAGCGGGTATCTACACCGAGTGGAATGACTTCGGAAACTATATCAAGGCTTTCACAGGTGATACAAACTTCCTGCCTAAGCTGACTGCATCCCTTGCGGATATCGGTCCTAAAGCGATCGTAATCCTGATCTTCTCCCTGTTTATTGCGGTTATCCTGAACCAGAAGTTCAGAGGCAGAACACTCGCAAGAGCGATCTTCTTCCTGCCTGTACTTATCGCAACAGGTCCCGTTATCAGTGTTATTAACGGTGATATGGCGTCTCAGGGCGTATCTGAGGCATCGCAGTTCAGTACACTGTTCAAAACAGACCTTGTAACCGAACTGATGGAGTTCATAGGTATCTACAATATCAACCAGACGTTTACTGATATCATCAAGGATATCACCAGTGACGTACTGAACCTTGTATGGAACTCAGGTATTCAGATCCTGATCTTCCTGTCCGCGCTGCAGACAATTCCTCCCTCTGCGAAGGAAGCTGCGAGTATGGAGGGTGCTACCGCATGGGAGTTCTTCTGGAAGATCACATTCCCCTATATCAGCCCGATGATCCTTTCCAACCTCGTTTATACAATCATCGATGCATTCGTATCCACTGATAACGAGGTAATGGAATACGTTCTGAACCTGTCCAGAGACTGGGAATACGGTTATTCCGCAGCACTGGCATGGATCTACTTCGCAATTATCGGTGCGTGTCTTGCATTGATAACTGTTATAGTTAACAGATTCGTATTCTATGAGAATGATTAAGGAGGTTAGAGAAGTGACAGATAATAATTTTGAATTTCCCACAGTGGAAGATGTTAATAATGTTGCTGATCAGCCTGCTGAAAATGTAACATCTGTTCCCGAGATCGCTCCCGCTGCCGATGATCTGACAGCTGCTACCGAGGTAGTTGATACCTCGGCAGAGAGCATCGCGGAGAACATCGCTGATATCAATGCTGACGTTGCTGCGGTTACAGCAACTCCCATTGAGACAAAGAAGCCCAAGAAGGAAAAGAAAAAGAAGGATGACTACAGAGTTTCCAACTTTGAGATCATCAAGAACTACCGTCACTATAACGACAAGGAAAAGAAGCATTATCGCTACATCTTCTGGAGAAGAATTTCCGGTTATGTATGGCCTTTCTTCAGATTCGTTATTGTATTCGGTCTGTCTTTCGTAATTCTGTATCCTATCATGTATATGATCGCAACCGCTATCCGTCCTCAGGCAGAGATGCACGATCCTTCCGTAATGTGGATCCCCAAGACTCTCCGTTTCGAGAACTTTGTGGAGATCTGGAACGCTATCGACTACCCCAACACTTTGTGGAATACACTGGTTCTGAACATCGTGTCGTCGGTACTTCAGGTGGCTACATGCGCTATGACAGGTTATGGCTTTGCACGATTCAAGTTCAAGGGCAAGGGTCTGCTGTTCGGTGTTGTTATCCTGCAGATCATCGTTCCCACACAGATCATTCTGATCCCTCAGTACATGCAGTTCAGATACTTTGATGTATTCGGTATCTTCAATGCACTGCTGGGTGACTCTATCAGACTGGTAGATACAAACTGGGCAATGTATATTCCCGCGTTCTTCTGTAACGGTATCCGTGCAGGTTTGTTCATCTACCTGTTCAGACAGTTCTTCCGTGGACTGCCCAAGGAACTGGAGGATGCTGCTTACCTCGATGGCTGTGGTCCGTTCAAGACCTTCATCAGCGTTATGGTTCCCAACGCAGCAAGCTCTTTCCTGACAGTATTCATCTTCTCCATCGTTTGGTACTGGAACGACTACTATGTATCCTCCATGTACTTCACACAGGGCAACACCATCTCCCTGAAGATCGATAGTATCGCAAACCTGATCTCCATGTACTTGTACAATGAGATCAGAAATGCATCGGAATTCATCGTATGGATGGAGGCAGGATGCTTACTGGCTATCGCTCCTATCGTTATCATGTACATCTTCCTTCAGAAGTACTTTACAGAGGGTATCGAAAGAGCAGGTCTCGCAAACTAATAATCCTTCAATTAATGCACGCATACTGCATTTGCGCACATTTCTTTTTGGATTTCAATCAAATACAGCCTTCGGAAACGGAGGCTGTTTTGTTTCGGATAACTATTCACGATAGAGGTATATAATGGAACTTACATACGTTGAAATATTCACCGATGGCGCTTGTAGCGGAAACCCAGGCCCAGGCGGCTGGGGATCTATCCTGCGCTGCAAGGGTAAGGAAAAAGAGCTTAGCGGTGGCGAGGCGCACACCACTAACAACCGAATGGAACTAACAGCGGTGATAAAGGCACTGGAGGCATTGAAGTTCCCCTGCAAGGTGCTCATTACAACCGACAGCAAGTATGTTTCAGAGGCTGTCACAAAGGGCTGGGCAGCAGGATGGAAAAAACGTGGCTGGAAGAAGGGCGACGGCAAGCCTGCGCTCAATCCTGATCTGTGGGAGCAGCTGTTGGCGCTGCTGGAGGTTCATACTGTTGAATTTAACTGGATCAAGGGTCATGCAGGTCATCCCGAAAACGAGCGCTGTGATCGCATGGCAGTAGAACAGCGTGATATTTACGCTAAAAAATAAGCGTTATCACAGATTCTCACTTTATGTCCTGTTCATTTCAAGCAAAATGTGATATGCTTTACACCAAAGGAGGTATGAAAGATGGATCAGGTAAGTATCGGTAGATTTATTTCTGAGCTTCGTAGGGAAAAGAAACTGACGCAAGAGCAGTTTGCTGAAAAGCTAGGTGTAAACAATCGCACCGTATCCCGCTGGGAGAATGGACATTGTATGCCTGATCTCTCATTGCTCAGTATAATCGCCGATGAGCTGGGTGTAAGTATATCAGAGCTGCTGAATGGCAGACGACTGACAGAACAGGAAATGATAGCTATAAGGGACAGCATAAATGCAGTGCTGGAGTTATCGGAAAAGGAGAAAAACGTGAAGAAAAGAAAGCTCAATGCATATCTTATAACAGGTATACTGTGTATCGCAATCGTGGTGCTTGTTCATCAGTTTGGTATGTTGTCGTTTATATTCAAGCAAAACGTCGATGATTTCATTGCAGGAGCATTAACATCTATCGGACTTCTCGCAGAGGCAATCGGCGTATATAACAACAATCACGATGTGACGTTACGCCAGCGCAAAAAAGCGATATTTTCCAAGGGGCTTGCAAAATAAGATATCACCCGAGCATAACAAAATCCACTTTTGATATTGACGTCAAAAGTGGATTTGCCTTTTTGTTGACTTTTCTTTGTGGTATTGTTATAATTTACTTAACAACGAATAATAAATTTGCAGGTATATAGAATATGAAAAGAATCATAGTAATCGGTTGCCCTGGAAGCGGAAAAAGCACATTTTCAAAAAAACTGCATCAGAGAACAGGAATTCCACTCATCCATCTGGATATGATGTATTGGAATGCCGATAGAACAACTGTAGAAAAATCGGTCTTTCGTGAGCGATTATCAACTGCCATCCAAAAGAACGAATGGATAATCGATGGCAATTACGGCTCTACAATAGAGTTAAGATTGCAGGCTTGTGACACGGTCGTTTTCCTGGATTATCCGCTTGATGTTTGTCTCGATGGAATTATGGAAAGAAGAGGCAAAGCACGAACGGATATGCCGTGGATAGAAAGCGAAGATGAAGAAGATGCGGAGTTCATTGAGTTTGTGAAAAGCTTCAGGCATCAAAGCAGACCGAAGATAATCGAATTACTGTACAAATATTCACATAAAGATATTAATATTTTTAAAAACCGAGATGAAGCAGATAGTTTTCTGAATCAAATAATACAGCGATAAAATACAGCTTTCCAAATAGTGCAAATGACCCGTGAAGATTTCACGGGTCAAGCTATTTTTATCAGGGTGGACCTTATATTTTGATAAATTCAGGCTTTCTGCGTCGGAAAATAGTGTAATACTCGAAACCCGCCGCTTTCAGTATATCAGATGCTTTATCAAAGTCATAGGCAATATGTTCGCCCTTATGTCCGTCAGAGCCTACGGTGATTATATCTCCGCCAAGCTTGCGGTATCTTTTGAGCAGATCGGGATGCGGATGCGCCCAGCCAAGACCATACTTCAGACCCGCTGTGTTAAGCTCTATACCCTTGCCCATTGAGATCAGCTTTTTCAGTATCTCGTCCAGCAGATCAGCATAGTCAGCAGGGAGATATGATTTAGCATTTGAGTAACGCACCACATAGTCGAGATGACCGTATACATCAAAGTCATCAAAAGCATTAATGTTAGCAAGTATGCTTTCAAAGTAGCGCAGTATGCCGTTGTTATCACCATATGTGCCGAAATATTCGGGATAATACGGATCGACGCCGTCCACAAGATGGGATGAGCCGATAATGAAGTCAAACGGCTGAGCTTTTGCAAACTCATACAGACGGGGTGCAAGATAATCCATAAGTCCTAATTCTACGCCAAACAGAAGCTCTATCTGAGTGGCGTATTTTTCTTTTAGTCGGCAAAGCTCTTTATGGTAAGATACAACATCCAGCGCAAACTCCCCCGTAGGATAATCCATATCCATGTGTTCCGTGATGCAGAGAGTTGTGAGTCCTGCTGCTATTGCAGCCTTTACAGAGTTTTCGGTAAGCTCCTCGCTGTCGCTTGAAAAGCGGGTGTGAACATGCTGATCAGCAGTTATCATGATTCGTTGTCCTCGGTATCGTTGTTTTTGCCCCAGATTGCCTCGTGAGCCGCAGCTTTTTCTGCCTCCTTTTTCTTTTGAAGCGCACGGACTCTTGCAAGCATCTCGTCAGCCTCTTGTTTGGAGATCGTTTCCTTTTTGGGCTTTGGGGGAGCGTTTTCAGCTTCCAGCTCACGTTGTCTGCGCTTTTCGGCACGTGCCTTGTTCGCAGCCTCCTCAGCTTCTGCAGCAGCCTTGTATTTTGACATTACATCTTCCAACTTGCGTCTGTTTGCTTCACGCTGCTCGGCCTGTTCGCCGCGGATAGAAGCGACAAGATCATCTGCCTGTTTTTCAATAGCAGCTTCATGAAGAATTTCCTTTTTACTCTTGCGGCGTATGGGAATGATATCAGCTTCAGGATCTTCTCCGCGATCGAGCTTGCGGTTGATGGCATTTAATGCAGCACCTACGCCCAGCAGTATCCAGAACACAGGTGCTACAGATACTACAGAGTCATTAAATAATCCCGCTGCGAGATATCCTACAATGCCGAGCATTATGGAGATTCCGTATACCTGTTCAATACGATATTCTTTTTTCAGAGCATACAGCTTTAAGCTGTCGATGAGATATAAACCGCAGATCAGCAGAAATGCTGCCAGTGCAATAATGCCGTTATTCACAGCTATCTGCAGATAGAGATTATGCGGCTTGTCAACAGTTATATGGAAGCCCTCGTTGTATGCGTAGTATTTTGCAAGATAGTCATTCTGAGGGAATACATACACAAAGTTATCGGGGCCATAACCTGTAACAAGACAGTTTTTCAGCAGAGGGATAGTGCGGGACCAGATGTATCCACGGGAGGAGCCAAGCTTTTCCTTGCCCTTGAAGCCGATGGCTTCTGCGTTTTCAGGGATGACTCTGTCTCCTACATCCAGATCCAGCATGTGTATCTGCTTTTCGTTGAACAGTTTGAACAGGAGAGTAGTATGGTCATTATTATCAAACCACACATAGAAAGCGTCATTGTAGTTGGGGTTGCCATCTGAGGAGACAAACTCGAAGTATATTCTCGGAAAGTCAGGATCGTCGATCGCACCAAAACCCTTTTCGTTGAAGCTCATAGTAAGCTCTTCGCCTGCATTGTCAGTGAATATATAATCCTGTAGTACAGCATCAAATCTGATATTAACTTTATCTGTCTGTGTGGTGAAGGAGACGCTGCCATCGCTGTTGTGCGAGATTTCTCTGATGGGAAGAGTATCGAAAAGATCTGTTTCGTCAGAGGGGGCGATGAAATCCACCACATCATTCATAAGTGAAGGTATACGGCGGAAGAGAGCATTGTCAAGAGCAATATTTGCACCTACAGCCAGAACTGCAACCGCAGCTATCACAGATACAGTGATCTTCCAGCGGCGTATCAGAACACGAGCGAAAACGATGATGCCCACAACAAAAGCAGCAGCAAGCGCAATCAGACCGCTTCGTGCGGTACTTGCCAGCAGCATGAACAGCGAACCTGCTGCAAACAGTGCATACAGTATCTTATGGAGAATGGTCTTTCCGTATATTGCGAGAACAGAGAACAGCGGAATCACCATACCCGTGAAGCTTCCCACATAGTTATAGTGGTAGAGAGCGCCGTACATCTTGCCCTTTTCCGCTATTATCTCGGCATTCATCTCAATTATATCACTGTAGCTGGAGTTTGTAGCCAGTGTTGCAAACCATTCATAGGAGTAGAGATTGTTGCCTGTGTACTGGAAAAGTCCGTAGATGATATTAATACCCGTACATATCATCAGTGCAGCTGCAATATACTTGAAGTTCTGAGTCTTTTTAAAGGCATACATAGTGAACAGGAACATCACGAAATAGCAGGCGGTGGTAAAGAAACCTTCCGCACGATCAGATACTCCGAAAAATGCCGCGTCCTTATAGGCTGCTCCCAGTGCTGACGCCAGAGACAGCAGCACAAAGGTCACTGAAGCACCTACATATATGAATGAGCGCTTTTCTGCTCGTTTGAAGAGGTATACACAGCACAGCAGTGCCACAGCAAGCATTATTACAGCAAACACCACTACTGCAAATGCCTTGCACTGAGAGTATATATCCACCATGTAATAGAGACTGTCTTTTTCATTATAAGTGCCTCTGAAATAGCGCATGTCATCTACTAGCTTTGAAGTCAATACAGTAATACGCATAAGTATCGGGATGATGGCAAGCGCAACTACCGATGGAAAAAATACGAGAAGTGCGCTGATATCAAGCGTTTGTTTTTCTTTGTTCATCTGTTGTTTCTCCGTTCACGGTTTCTTTTGTCTTGAGTTTTTCACTATTGATAAATCCTGAGAAAACAGTTTTTATCAGGATAGAGATATCCAGGAATATATTCCATGTCTCTATGTATTCGATATCGCATTCTATGCGTTTTTCGATAGAAGTATCGCCACGGAACCCGTTTATTTGTGCAAGACCTGTCATTCCGGGCTTCACCTGATGCTTCAGCATATACATCGGTATGCTGTGCTTGAAACTGTCTACATAAAACGGGATTTCAGGTCGTGGGCCTACAAGGCTCATATCGCCTTTCAGAACATTGAAAAGCTGCGGGAGCTCGTCGATTGAAAGTTTGCGTATAAATGCCCCGAATCGGGTCTTGCGAGGGTCGTTATCGGTACTCCATGCAGTGTCGGAATCGGCGTTGTCCTTCATGGATTTCAGCTTGTACATTGTGAAGATCTTCTTGTTCAGCCCCACTCGCTGTTGCTTGAAAATCACCTTTCCGCCCATAGTGATCTTGATTATCACTGCGGATATCAGCATTACGGGAGAGGCTAAAATTATCATTACCAATGATCCAAGAATATCCATAGTGCGTTTCATGAATGCGTTGCCCATATTATCCAGCGGTATGCGGCGGATATTCATCATGGGGATTCCGCCAACCATGTCAATAGCGGGAGTAGCAGACATATATTTATATATTGCGGGTATTACAGATATTTTCGTTCCTGTCAATTCACAGGCTTCAACTGCATCGCCCAGGTGCTCCATCTCATCGGAGTCAAGAGCGCATACAGCCTCGCTGTAGCTGTATTCGTCGAGTATCCTGAACATATCGTCAAAGCTGCCGAGTTTTTCGGCATCGGTAAGAGTATCGGTATCTGAGATATAACCTGCGCATTCAAAGCCCATCTGCTTTTCGCAGCGTATTACGTTGAGATAGTGTGCTGCGGTATCTCCGCCACCGATCAGGATAACGTATTTTTTGTTGTATCCTTTTGCACGGATGCGTTTTAGCGTTTTTCTGAGAAGAAGGCGCTTTACAGCCACCATCAGCACATCCAGCATAAGGAATATTGCTAGCGCCCAACGGGAGAAGTTGATGATCTTCACGATATACAGCATCGCTATCATGATAAGACCGTCTATGAAGAAGGCTTCAAAGATCCGCATGAGTTCTTTGCCGAAAGTGCTGGTTCTGTATGAATCATACAGACCTACACAGCCGAATGTGAAAAGCTGAACAGGTACAAAAAGCAGTGCCAGCTTTATGTAATCTATCAGCGGATAGTTCCTTTCAAATACCAGCAGATAAAATACTATCAGGTATGACAGGACTACAGCTATGATAGATATCGCTGCATCACTGAGGACATTCAGCTGATTGAACAGTTTCTGATTTTCCTTTATCATTGTTTTCCTTTCGCATTTATATTCGAGGAATTATGTTTTTATATTTTATATAGTGTCACATATATATTTCATTATAACATATTTCGACGATATATGCAACAAATCTGGGTATAAAAATATTGTTAGCATAGCCATATAATATTCGGTGTTGTTATTTGTTTGATATCACCAAAAAAGCGTCGAAAAGTTTGTGCAAAAAACCGCCCTTGTAATGAAAACGTTTTACTGTTATAATAAAGATATAACAGAAATTGCCGTCAGCGGCTGCTGCGGCAAAATATAAAAAACGGAGGAATCACCCATGAACTACGGTCATTTCGACGAACTCAATAAAGAGTATGTCATCACCCGCCCCGACACTCCTTCTGCGTGGGCAAACTACCTCGGTTCTCCCGAGTACGGCGCAATCATCTCCAACAATGCAGGCGGTTACAGCTTTGTAAAGTCCGGCGCTAACGGACGTGTTATCCGCTACCGCTTTAACGGCGTTGCTAACGATCAGCCCGGTCGTTATGTGTACATCAAGGACGCTGACACAAACGAATACTGGTCCGCATCCTGGGCGCCTGTATGTAAGCCTCTTGACGAGTACAAGAGCGAGTGCCGCCATGGTACAGCATACACCGTTATCACATCCGAGTACAAGGCTATCAAGTCCGAGGTAACTTATTACGTTCCCAAGGATGCTACATACGAGGTATGGGCAGCTAAGATCACCAACAACGATACAAAGCCCAGAAAACTGAATGTTACAGGCTACTGCGAATTCGTTAACGATCCCAACTACGAGCAGGATCAGGTTAACCTCCAGTACACACTGTTCATCACACGCACCTACTTCAAGGGCAACTATATCCACCAGATGCAGAATGAGGTATATAATCCTCACAGCGGCCGTTTCCTCGGTCTTGCACAGGCTAAGGCTGACGCTTTCTGCGGCGACAGAGATTCTTTTGTAGGCTCCTACAGAAGCTATGCTAACCCCAAGGGCATCGAAGAGGGCCTGAAGGGCGATCTGAACTACAACACCAACTCCTGTGGCGCACTGCAGAGCGATATCGTTCTCCAGCCCGGCGAAACAAAGGAGCTGACATACGTTCTCGGCGGTGCAAGAACAGAGGCTGAGATCAGCGCTCTCATCGCTAAGTATGACGTTGCAGGCACAGTAGAGAAGGAGCTCGCAGAGCTGAAGGAATACTGGCACTCTAAGCTCGCTAATCTGCAGGTTAACACTCCCGATAAGAACTTCAACAATATGGTTAATACCTGGAATGCATACAACTGCTTCATTACCTTTATCTGGTCCAGAGCAGCATCCTTCCAGTACTGCGGTCTGAGAAACGGCTTCGGCTACCGTGATACCGTACAGGATATCCAGGGTATCATCCACCTTGCTCCCGAGATGGCTAAGCAGCAGATCATCTTCATGCTTTCCGCTCAGGTTACAAACGGTGCAGGTCTGCCTCTCGTTAAGTATACACATCAGGCAGGTCAGGAGAATCATCCCGACGAGGAAGATGAGAACACTGCATACGCTAAGGAGACAGGTCACCCCAGCTATCGTGCAGACGATGCTCTGTGGCTGTTCCCCACAATCTACAAGTACATTTCCGAGAGCGGCGACAGCGCATTCCTCGATGAGGAGATCTTCTACGCTAACGATGGCGAGAAGGGTACAGTATACGATCACCTTAAGAGAGCTATCGATTTCTCCATGAACCACCTCGGCAACCACGGCATGCCTGCAGGTCTGCACGCTGACTGGAACGACTGTCTGCGTCTGGGCAAGAAGGGTGAGTCCACATTCGTTGCATTCCAGCTGGTATACGCTATCAAGATCCTGCGCACATACGCAGTTGAGAAGAACGACGCTGATTACATCAAGTATCTCGACGAGATCGGCGCTAAGCTGGATGAGATCCTCTCCGCTTGCTGGAACGAGGACAGATGGATCCGTGGCTATAAGGAAGACGGCACCATCATCGGTCAGAGAACCGATCCCGAGGCTTCTATGTGGCTGAATCCCCAGTCCTGGTCCGTAATCTCCGGATTCGGTACCAAGGAGCAGCAGGAAGCTGCTATGGAGAGCGTTTACAGAGAGCTGAACACTCCCTATGGCGCAATGGTTATGTATCCTCCCTATGTTGAGCATGGTTTCCCCGGCGCTCTGATGCAGTGCTTCAACAAGTGCACCAAGGAGAACGCAGGTATCTTCTCTCAGCCTCAGGGCTGGCTGATCCTTGCTGAGTCCAAGCTGGGTCACGGTAACCGTGCTTACCAGTACTGGACAGAGGCAGCTCCCGCAACCTACAACGACAACGCAGAGCACAGAGTGCTTGAGCCGTATGTATACGGTCAGTTCGTTGAGGGTAAGGATTCCCCCTTTGCAGGACGTGCACACGTTCACTGGCTGACAGGTACAGCTTCCACAGTAATGGTTGGTACAACAGAGGGTATCCTCGGTCTGAACCCTGAGACAAAGGGTCTTGTGATCGATCCCTCCATCCCCTCTGAGTGGAAGGAGTACACCATGGAAAAGACTTTCCGTGGCAAGAAGCTGCACGTTACTGTTAAGAACCCCAATGGTTCCGAGCATGGCGTAAAGGCTGTCATCGTTAACGGCGAGAAGATCGAGGGCAAGCTGATCCTTGACTCCATCCTCAAGGCTGAGAACGATGTTATTATCGAGATGTAATTCATTTCAATAATACGTTATCCCCCGTTCGAGAGAGCGGGGGATATTCTCGTTTGTGTCAATAATTATCCACGAAAGCGAGACATTTTTCATGTATGTGCCGAAAAAACTTGTGAGGGCATTGCAACTATTGACTTTTCAACAAAAAGGTATTATACTGGTAAACGGTTAGCAGACCATACTTGTGAATGGTTTGATATATAATTACACATAAAGGAAGGTATGACAATGAAAAAGATACTTGCTATCCTGATGGCTGCTGCTGTCACACTCACTGCAGTGGGCTGCGGCGATAAGGAAAACAGCACCGTAAACGAGACAGAAGATGCTGTTGTTTCTGCTGAAGCGGATAACAATGCAGAGGGCGGCAACGAAAGCGAAGCTGAAAAGCTCGATGAGGCAGACAAGACAGGAAAGATCGGCGATGATCTGCGTACAGAGTTCTTCACAATGAACGTTGTAGAGGCTTACAGAATGAATTCCGTAAGCGGCTACGTTCCCAATGATCCCAATTATGAATATCTCGCTGTTCATGTGGCTGTAAAGAGCACATTCACAGAGACGATCAATGTCGGCACATACGATTTCGATGTAGTGTGGGGAGAAACAGAGTCTGAGATGGCATATGCAATTGAGGAGGAAGGCTTCGGATTCGACGGCTATCCCTATTCTCAGGATCTGAAGTTCCATGAGAAGGCAGAGGGCAACGTGTTCTTCCTCGTTCCCAAGGATGCTGAGACATTGTATTTCCGCTATGTAGCGATCTTTGAGGATGATTCTATCGGTGATATCTATCAGGTAGAGCTGAAGGACCTCGGTTATCTTGAAGATCCTTACGAGCCTGCATTCACAGGTGCTGCTGTAGGAGATAAGATGAGCACCACAGTATTCGATATGACAGTAAATGGTGTTCGTACAGTGGATACCGTTGGCGATTATACACAGGCTGATCTCGAGGATGGCTACAAGTTTATCGCAGTTGATATGACGATCGAAGGCACATCCGCAGAGCCTGTAGAGACAGGTGCTTACTACTTCAGCGTATACTGGGGCGAGGGCGATGAAGATTATTGCTATGCGCTTATTGAGGAGAATGTAGTTGATTTCCCCGCACAGGCGAATATCGCAGCAGGCGAAACATTGAGCGGTGAGATGTTCTTTGTGGTTCCCACTGAGACCGAATACATCGATTTCTATTATTTCGACCTGTATGATGAGAATCTCGCAGATTATGTAGTTCCGCTGGGTAATTCCGCAAGCATTGCATGATGATTTATCCCCATTTCCGAGAACATGGAAACGGGGATATCTGTTTATAAAAAACTTCTGCGCCCTATTGACAGCGCTGATAATATATGCTATACTTAATTACGACAAAAAACCTTATCAAGAGTGGCTTCTGGTCATCTGACGGGGGACTGGTCCCTATGAAGCCCGGCAACCTATTCCCACAAGGAAAAAGGTGCTACATCCTGCGGCAAAAGCCGAAAGATAAGGAGTGTTGAACGAAGGTTGCGCACTCCTTAGGAGTGCGTTTTTTGTTTAAGTAATTTGGAATACAGAAAGGAAGTAAACAAGATGAACAAGTTTTTATTCACATCCGAGAGCGTTACCGAGGGTCATCCCGATAAGATCTGCGATAACATTTCCGACGCAGTTCTTGACGCTATTTTAGCACAGGATCCCATGGGCAGAGTTGCCTGCGAGACCTGCACCACAACAGGTATGGTAATGGTAATGGGTGAGATCACCACATCCGCTCAGATCGATATTCCCGCAATCGTTCGTGAGACCGTCAGAGAGATCGGCTATGACAATTCCGCATACGGTTTTGACTGCAATACCTGCGCTGTTCTCACAACTATCGACAAGCAGTCTCCCGATATCGCTATGGGCGTCAACAACGCGCTTGAGGGCAGAGAGGAGAACCTCTGCGACACAGGTGCGGGAGATCAGGGTATGATGTTCGGCTATGCTTGCACAGAGACTCCTGAGCTTATGCCTATGCCCGTAAGCCTTGCTCACAAGCTGGCTCTTAAGCTGACCGAGGTTCGCAAGAACGGCACACTGCCTTACCTGCTTCCCGACGGAAAGACTCAGGTAACTGTAGAATACATCGATGGCAAGCCTGCTCGTGTTGATACAGTTGTTGTATCTTCTCAGCACAAGGCTGAGGCTACTCTTGAACAGATCCGTGCAGACGTTATCGAGAAGATCATCAAGACAACTGTTCCCGCAGAGCTGCTGGATGAGAATACAAAGTATTTCGTGAACCCCACAGGCCGTTTCGTGGTGGGCGGACCTCAGGGTGACAGCGGTCTGACAGGCCGTAAGATCATCGTTGATACATACGGCGGATATGCACGTCACGGCGGCGGCGCATTCAGCGGCAAGGATCCCACAAAGGTTGACCGTTCCGCTGCTTACATGGCACGTTATGCTGCGAAGAATATCGTTGCTGCAGGTCTCGCAGAGCGTGCAGAGGTTGAGGTAGCTTATGCTATCGGCGTTGCAAAGCCCGTTTCTATCATGGTTGATACTTTCGGCACAGGCAAGTATTCCGATGAGCAGATTGCTGAAGCTGTAGGAAAGGTGTTCGATTTCCGTCCTGCTGCTATCATCAGCACACTGGAGCTGCGCAAGCCTCAGTACAAGCAGCTGGCTGCTTATGGTCACATGGGCCGTGAGGATCTCGGCGTAGCATGGGAGCGCACCGATAAGGCAGAGGCTCTGAAAGCTGCGATCGTTTAATATTTAGTGAATATCATTATGAGGGGAGAACGTATGTTCTCCCCCTCTTTTTATGCGACATTAATGCTTTTAAGTTGTTTGTTTTGTTATGTTACCCAAAAAAAATAAAAAAATATGTTAATTATTGAGAAATTGGCTGATAACGCTTGATTTATTTTGTTTATTATTGTATAATAGTAAAAGAACTATTCTGCCATATAATGCTTTGAAGGTGTTAATGTGGCTTTCTAAATATCAGTAGAGGGTTGATGCTTTTGTTTTTGGGAAACAAGATCATAAAGGTTGAGATCCTGGATAAGAACGGCGTTATTGCTGTCAGCTCTGAAAAGAATTTCGTGTTCCCGAAGAACATCGAAAGCGATGATGAAAGTATTCTCATCATAAAAGGAAATGGCTTGCGTGAATTTGATAAGAATGAACGTGTTCATGTTATATCTACCACCAAAGCCGGTGACAGAATAAAATATCCGGGACAGGTGACCATCTCGCTGGATACTCAGCTCAATGTTAGAGTTCTCAAAAACAGGGAAACTCAGGTGCTTGAAGAAAGGCGAAGATATTTTAAGATCAAAGTAAATGAAAAAGGCAGGCTTTTGTTCATCGTCCGTGACGATGAAACGTTCCGTTATGAAGAGCCTGTTCCGATTCAGATACACGATATCAATATCGGCGGCGTTTTCATGAGCTGCGGGCAGGAGCTTTTGCAGCAGGATGATCTGATCTGCATTGATATCGATCTCTTTGTCGATTATCGTCTGAATGCTATAGCGAAAGTGCTTCGTGTTCAGCGTTATCCCGATGGTGAGATAAAGGGATACGGGTGTGAATTCCAGGGGCTCACAGCTTCTCAGGAGGATTACATCGGTAAATTCATCTATAAAGTCCAGTTTGCTCAGCGCCAGAAAGAAATGGCAAATGAATTGGATTATTGATATGCTTATAAAATAAATACATATTTAGGGGGATCAATTTAAGATGGGCAACGCAAAATTAAAAGTCGTTCTCACGGTAATTCTGTTGGTTTTTGCAATACTTCCTGCACTTATTGTGGGTGTTGTGGGAACATTCTCAACGATCGGTTATGAGAGCGATGCAAAAACAGATACACTGCAGTCTGTAGCAAGATCAAAATCAGTGGCACTGGATCATCTGTTCTCCGGCTATACAGGAACAGTTACCAATCTTGCCAAATCTGAGTTTGTTATCGATGCTGCAAGCGGCAAGGCTGATATCGGTAATGTACTCAAGGCTTATACCGATGCAAATACCGACTTTATCGATCTGATGATCCTCGGAACAAATGGCGATATTATTGCATCTGCTGCGGGCAATAAAAACAGCAAGTTCGATCACTACAGTGATGCGCTTTCTCCCGTATCAGGTCTGCTGAAGTGGAGCAGCTATGGCAATGTAGATGCATTTTATGTTTCCAAGGAGATCTATGAGGATCCAATGGGTGGCGTTGGCGCTCTCGGTCATGTTGTTGCAGTAGTTTCCGTAAGTCCTGACAGCAATATCGTAAAGGCGCTCAGCGGCAATTTCCTTGAAGGTGGTCATATGGTGCTGTTTGATAGCAGCGACAATACCATCAATCTCAATAATGATCTGATGATCGTCAATGATGCGTCTATAGCAGAAGATCTTGCTATGATGAGAAGTGCTACACAGACTGTTGCTGTTACATCTTCTACTCAGATCCTTGATACCGGCAAGATGGGCAAATATGCTTATGCCTGCGGTGTTATTCCCAATATAAGCGAGTGGAGATGGATCGGTGTTGTAGACACCGCAACATTTAATAACTTCTCTTTTGCTGCAGTACTTATCGGCTGGGGCGTTATCGCTGTTGCATGTGCACTTGCTGCGCTGCTGGCTATGATAATCATTTCCAAATTTATCGGAAGCATGCATGATATGCTCCGCACAATGGATGCTATCTCCGAAGAGGAGAACGGCTACGATATCCGCTTCACAATCAAGAACAGAAGAAGCGAGCTTGGTCGTATCATGGAGTCCTTTAACGATATGCTGGACGAGGTAACGATGAGCGAGGAGCGTCACCGTACCATTGCAGAGCTGTCTGACAACATGCTGTTCGAGTGGGATTTCCACAAGGAGCAGATGTATGTATCGGATAATGCGCTTGCAAAGTTTGATATCGACACCGCAAATTCCACACTTTCCAACGGTAAGTTCATCGATGCGCTGATGAGCAGCGAGGATGCAGAAAAGTATAAGAGAGATATCAACCAGCTTCTGCGTGATAAGAACGGCTACAGCGGCGAGTATCAGCTCAAGGCTAAGTCCGGTGCGGTTATCTGGGTATCTCTGAGAGCTGTCTGCATTACAGATCGTCTCGGTGAACCGCTGAGAGTAATCGGAGTTATGACCGATATCGATAATGAGAAGAAGATGGAGCTTCAGCTTTCTGAGCGTGCAAGCTTTGACTTCCTGTCTCAGCTGTATAACAGAAACACCTTTACAAGAACACTTACTGCAGAACTTGAGCGCCGCAATGGTAAGAAGCTTGCACTTCTGTTTATCGACGTTGACGACTTTAAGTTCATCAATGACAGATATGGTCACACCATCGGCGACGAGGTAATCAAGTATGTTGCTGATATGATCCGTGTCAAGGTTGAAGACAAGGGCGGTTTTGCAGGACGCTTCGGCGGTGACGAGTTCGTTCTCTGTTTCACCGATCAGGAGGATATCGAGAACATCGAGAATATCTCCATGGATATCATCAACGAGCTGTATGGCGGTTACACAACTGCTGACGGCAGCATGACAATCAACGTTAAGGCTAGTATCGGTATCGCACTTTGCCCCGAGCATTCCGAGGATTGCAACGAGCTGCTGGCATTCTCCGATACTGCGATGTACTTCGTAAAGAAGAACGGTAAGACTAATTACCACGTTTACGATCCCGAGGACAGTGCTTCCGGCGAGTATATCGACCCTGAGTTCTGATCCTAAGATCATTGTCGCAGGGAAACGTCCGTAATTGTGCGGCAAGTAATTGAACATAACTTCAATAGGGCGGACAGTAACTGTACGCCCTAGTGACTTTGGAGGTACAAATTTTGGCAAAGGTTATTGCTATTACCAATCAGAAGGGTGGCGTCGGCAAGACCAGCACCTGTTGTGGACTTTGCGGAGGTCTTGTTCAGCGTGGCTATAAGGTGCTTGCTATCGATCTCGATCCTCAGGGAAATCTGAGCTTCAGTCTCGGTGTTGAGGCTGATGATAACTTTACTGTATATGATCTGTTCAAGGGCAACTGCGATATTACAGACGCGATACAGACCGGTGGTATCTGTGACGTTATCCCGTCTAACATCCTGCTTTCAGGTGTAGAGCTTGAGCTTACAGGCGTAGGCAGAGAATATGTGCTGCGTGAGCAGTTGGAAGAGATCAAGGATCAGTATGATTACATAATTCTGGATACACCTCCTGCATTGTCCGTATTGACGATCAATGCGTACACTGCATCGGATGAGTTGGTTATCCCTATGCTTTGTGAGATCCTCAGCTTGCAGGGTATTGCCCAGCTGAAGCAGACTATATTTGCTGTACAGCGCTATTATAACAAGGCGCTGAAGGTACGTGGTATTCTGCTGAATAAGTATAATGCACGTCTGACTCTCACGAGAGAGGTGGAGGAGCTTGCTCAGATGATCGCAGAGCAGCTGGAAACAGAGATATTCGATTCAAGAATAAGTGCAAGCGTATGCATTGCGGAGGCTCCCGCCCACGGAGAGACCGTTATGACATATTCTCCGAAATCAAAGGCAGCCAAGGAGTTTTCAGCATTTATTGATGAGCTTACAGGAACTACTGCTAAGAAAAAGAGCGGAGTAAAGGGTAAATGAGCGTCAAAAAGACCGAAATAGAAAACACAAAAGGCAATGCGAAAGCTGATAGCGAAAAGAAACAGGGCGCTGCCGAGAAAAAGTCTGCGGCGACCAAACAGACATCAACGAAGTCGCAGAAGAAAAAATCAACGCCTGTAAACAGTGCGGAAAAGAATAAATCCAATGTAAAAAGCACTTCCAAGGCGGTTGCAGATAAGGCTGTGGCTGATGTTGAGACAGTAAAGAAAACAGCAAAAAAAGCGACTGTAAAAAAGGCAGCTGAAGCGGAAAAGCCAATTGTTTCGGGCAGCAAAAAGAAATCGCCCGCCAAGCAGAATAAGGTGGCTGAAACCTCTGAGTCTAAAAATGCTACCACACCAAAGGCAGCGGCCAATGACACTAAGAAGTCCTCAGGGAAAACGTCAGTAAAGAAACAGGAAGCAGCTGAGCCAAGCAGCAAAACTCCTCATGTGATGAAGTTGGTGGATCAGAAGAATGACATGATCAACCCCACCATAATGGCGGGCAAGAGCAGCATTCCTAGACGCCTGAGAGGTTTAGAGCCTCTTTCGCGAATCATCAAGCGCGAAGCGGAGGAGGTTTTCGGGGGCGATACTGAGACGTATAATCTCACTGCGCTCGTGATCGAGGAGCATGCGCCTGAGATACTTCGCCGATTCAATGCTTGTGACTGTGATATCTGTGTGGAAACGCTGTCAAGGCTTACAGCTGAGATGGTGCCTGCGAGATTTGCAAAGCTGCGCAGAAGCACCGTAGAGCGTGATCTGGAGGAGGTTCGCCAACTGAAGGATCCGTTGAGACGACCTGTGACATCTCACATGGTAAGACTGGTCATGCAGAATAAAAAGCGTAGCTATCATGATTAATAAATTAAGGACTGTACCAAAAGTACAGTCCTTTTTGTATGTATTTATGCTGCTGTGATGTTGTCGAAGATCGATAGAGCTTCCGCCTTATCTTCTTCGGAGAAGTAGCAGACCTGAATCGAATACAGCTCCATATCTATCTGGAATATGAATTCCGAAAAACCGACATTAAATACAAGCTCCTCACCGTTGACGTCATATATTTCGTAGTGGGAGAGATAACCCGTCTGACCGCCATAGGTCTCCTGTGAAAAGCTGCTGTCGTCGCCTGTTCTGGAGCCGTTGGCGAGATATTCAAAGATAGATGAATCATGCACAGAACGTGCGTATTCTTCCAGTGGAATATCGGTTTCATCCTTGGCAGGAGTGATATCCTGCGAAGATACATTGCATACAGACAGCTTGCCGCTGCCATTATCGGTGTCAGCATATATGTAGAAGGAAAGTCCGTATTCAGTCAGCGCTGATCGCATTTCTGTAACGCTTGTAAAGGTGGTGTTGTAATAGTTGTCGTACATGTTCTGATATATATCGTCAACGCTGCTAAGACTCCAGTCGCTGGGGAAATTAAGTGTGATCCCTGCGTTATCGAGCGTAGCGGAATTTCCTTCTATGGATACGCTCTCGCCCTTTGAGCAGCCAGTCAGTAAAAGCGCCGCACATAGCATTGCTGTTGTAATTATTTTTTTCATGTGGTCTCCTTTTCTGTCAGAAGCTGTTCCATATCCTGTGGAATAGGCGAAGTGATTGTGATATGTTTGCCGCTTACAGGATGTGTAAAGCTAACCTCGCCGCAGTGGAGTGCCTGCCTGTCTATGCCGCTAAGATCTCCACCATACATATCGTCCCCGCATAGCGGAAAGCCGATGTGTGCAAAATGCACCCTTATCTGATGTGTTCGACCTGTTTTCAGAATAACACGGGAAAGCGTCCTGCCGTTGCCGTGGCGCTCATCTGAATAAAGCGTCAGCGCAGGCTGACCATCGGGAGTAACGTTACGATAGATAATGCTGTCTTGCACTCTGCCTATGGGTACGTCTATCTCGCCGCTGCCCATATCACCGTCAACTATTGCATAATACACCTTGCTGACCTTCTTTGCCAGCGCAGCCGCAGCAAAGCGGTTCTTAGCGCATACGCAGAGTCCCGATGTGTTTCGGTCAAGACGGTTTATAGCCCTGAACGGTGTATCGGGATGAAGTGCTGCAAAAAGATTGCCCAACGTATCGTTGCGGTGCTTTATAGAGGGATGCACTGCCATATATGGAGGTTTGTCAAATATCAGAATATCTTCATCCTCATACGCAATGCCTGCCATAAGTTCAGCGTTAGGTACGAGTCCGCCCTCGTCTTCCAGAACGATAGTTATGACATCTCCCTCAGCCACGGGATCGATGGAGCGGATCGTCTGTCCGCTCCGTGTAAGTCCACCTGTATGTTTTAGTTTGGTGATAGTTCTGTGGGAGAAACTATGTGCTTTCAGCATACGCTGAAGCTGCCAGCCATGTTCTTCTGCTGTAACTGTGATATTCAGCTCTCTCATTTTGTAAGCATGATCTTGCGCGCTGTTTCGTCCTCACCGAATGAGACGGCATTGTACATGAACAGCGCCTGGGTATATTCGTCCATATCCAGGAAGTAATTCAGATCTCCGTTTATATAGCGCATATCCACCATGGTGATCTTCTCATAGTGGTTTGCAAGGAACGGTACGAGGCTGTGTGCATAGCTGTCCTTGATGAGCAGCAGACGCTTGCCGTTGTCGAGATCGGTCTCGATGTTGATGATGGGCTGATTGCTGCCTGTGAAGGAGGAATATTTATCCTTTACAGTAAGATAATCACGCACATACAGGCTGTCGTATTCGGTTTCGTTTGCACCGTCAAAAACGGTCATGGTGATATTAGGACCGTTGTTTTTGAGATGGTAATAGTCAATGGAATCAGGCGTAATGGAGCTGTCCAGAGTCTTTGAATACAGCGTGCCGAGGAAATCGCTGCTTGCAGTCTCAATATTGAATTCAGAAAGGCTATATGGACTATAACCGAGAGCCTTGCCTGCCGCACAGTATGCATAATAAGCGCCGAGGCTGGTCCAGTGGTGATCAGTGCGGTAGAATATATAGTCGTCCTTATGTCCTGAGAGATAGCTGAGGCAATCGATGGTAGTCATATCCGAAACATTGCCGTAGCAGCTCTCGATAAAGGTTTTCTGACTGAGATAGCCGTTGTAGTTGGGCATTTCTGCGGAGAATATCTCCTGCGAAGTAGGCGCAAGCATGAATGCACAAGGGATTTCTGCGTGATTTGCAGCAAATGTGCTCATTGCCTTGAGTGAGTCTGATACAGCTTTCTCGTCATACTCCTTGAACACCTGTATCATCTGATCGTCAAGGGTATAGATGCCGTTTATCTCTTCCTTGCCGATAAGCGCTTCCATTCTGTTCTTTGCCTGAACCCATGTTTCTCTGCCTGCGAGGTGATCGGAATAATACACCTCCAGATCATCCATATAGCTATTTTCGTCGCGTACTGTGATATAATCCCACTTGACTGCGCCGATATAATCCCCGAAGTTTTCGGCAGCCTCAAACTTCTTTTCGTTGATAAGAGTTGGGAGCTTTGCGAGAGTACGGTTTTCGTTTTCGCTGCGCTCCTGATTAGGGAGTGCAATGGTTGTTATCGGGATGCCCAGCAGCACAACTGCAAACAGTGCGATCATCAGCTTTTCAGGCGTCATTTTGAATTTCATGCTTCTCCCTCCTTAGAAATTAAAATACAGGAACGGATTGTAGTTGGAGGTGGCGAGGTAAGCCACAGCAGCCAGCATAACGCACAGCTGTACGATCGGCGCTCCATAGCGCACCCATGTGGGAGCTTTTTCCTTGATGAAGTTTACGAACATCTTTATAAGATCGGAGCTTCCGAGAATACACACAGCAAAGATGATGCCGTAGTTCATGATAGCGCTTGTGGCAAAATCGTCCATGAACACGCCGTTTGCGCCAAACATGGCACCGATATATGCACCCACCTGCGAGAACATTTCGCCGATGTTTACTGTTGTGGGATCTACTGCGTCGAACATTACCCAGCCGAATACTACCAGAACAAAGGTGTATATCCAGCTGAAGAATGTGGGCAGTTTTTCAAGCAGCTTTCCGAGGAAAAGCCTTTCCATTACGATAAGAATTCCGAAGTACAGACCCCATAGCATGAAGTTCCAGCTTGCGCCGTGCCATACGCCTGTTACTGTCCATACTACCAGCAGATTGAATATCGTTCTCCACTTGCCCTTACGGTTACCGCCGAGGGGAATATAGATATAGCTCTTGAACCATGCGCCGAGAGTCATATGCCAGCGGCGCCAAAACTCCGAGATACTGTGCGACATATACGGATAATCGAAGTTTTCGGGGAAGTTGAAGCCCATCATTTTGCCGAGACCGATCGCCATATCGGAATATCCGCTGAAGTCAAAGAAGATCTGGAATGTGAACGCGAGGATTCCCAACCATGCGGTGACAACGGAAAGCTCGGAATAATCGAAGCCTGCCATGGTCTTTACGCTTGTCCAAAGGGCGCCTATATTGTTTGCTATCAGCACCTTTTTGCCAAGACCTGTGATGAATCGGCAGATACCGTCGCCCACTTGTTTTTCGGTGAGAGTGCGGTTGTCGATCTCGTTCTGTATATCCTCATATCTTACGATAGGGCCTGCAACCAGCTGCGGGAACAGAGAAACGAAGCCGATGAAGCTTACAGGATTCTTCTGCACCTTGATATTTCTTCTGTACAGATCAATGGTATAGGACATCGACTGGAATGTGAAGAAACTGATACCTATAGGCAGCGGCAGGTTAGGATTGGGTATATCCAGACCGAACCATGCGTTTGCTGAGTTTATCAGGAAGCCAAGGTACTTGAACGTACCCAGCAGCGAAAGGTTCATCACCAGTGAAACGATAAGACATATAGTCCTGATTTTAGGCTTATCATCATTTTTATCGATGATAATACCTGCAAAATAGTCTATCGCCGTGGAAAGCAGCATTGCGAATACATACAGCGGCTCTCCCCATGCGTAGAATACGATACCGCTTATCAGTATGATGATATTCCTTGCCTTGTTGTTAGGCATAAGATAATACAGTATCAGCGTTATCGGAAGAAACGCAAATAAGAATGTCAGGCTGGAAAATACCATAATTTATCCCCCTTGTTCCGTCAGTGCAAGAAATTCCTCTCTTGTATACATGACGTTAAGTATTTCTATAAGCATATTTGCTGAGAGCAGCTCAGGAAGTCCCAGACTTCTTTGCAGCTCTGCGCGCATTATGGCTGAGTTTTCTCCGCCGATAAGACCCATATCCAAGAGATCGGCTTTGGTTATCGGATCGGATTTAGGTGCGGCTTCGTCGGTGATGATTCCTGCCTTTTTAAAGGCTTCGAGAAGTACATCGGTGGTCATGCCCTCAACTCCAAGTTTGCCTTGCTTTGAGGGCTGCGACTTGCGGCGCTCTTTCCCGAAAACATCGGGAATATATACGTTTATTATCTCACCCTGCTTTACGATATTGCGCAGATGGGAACGTATTTGAAAGCCTGCGCTGTCGCTGTCCGTAAGGATTATGATGCCGTTTTTAGCGGCAAGGGAGCGGATAAGCTCCTGCTTTTCCTTGTCCTTATAGATAGCAAAGCCGCCAGTGGGGATGATAACGGCATCCACAAGGCTGGAAAGCCTTATCTTGTCGTATTTTCCCTCCACTATTATTGCTTGTTTTATCTTTATCATGTGCGTTTTAATACGGATATCTCGGTCAGTGCCTGCTCAAGCAGTGTTCTTCTGTCAGCCTTTGAGGAATTCAGCAGCAGATTCGTGCGGTAGAGTATATCGATACAATCCTTCAGATAATCCACCGATAGATACTTCACCGAGTTATAAGCCTTAGTCAGCACGAATGTGCGGTTTCTAGGATAATTGAATGCCGCAGCGGCATCGTTCGCTGATTTTCTTGCCAGCATAGCAAGCTTTGCACGGTAGCAGTCTACGAAATGCCCCGACAGCGTAGCGAGTATCACCACAGGCTCCATACGCTGAACGAACAGGTCATCCAGTATCTGAAAGGCATCAGCCACCCTGCCTGCAAAAAGCTCCGAAGCGAGAGTGTAGATACTGGTGTCCACCAGCTTTGGCACAAGTGCGTCTATGGCATCCTTTGTTATCTCACCGCTTGCGGTGTAGTCACACAGCTTTTGAACCTCTGTTGACAAAAGCTGCATATCTCTTCCGCAAAGCTCTGCCAATAACACTGCATTCTGCTCCGAAAGGTTGCAACCGAATCGGGCAGCTTTTTTGGACGCCATCTTTGCGAGCTGTTGAGCGCTCATGTACTTCATTTCGCACAGAACGCCGCATTTTTCGGCAGCAGCCATCAGCTTTTTCATCTTAGCCTTTGGCTTCTTGATGTCGATCTCGATGCCTGTCTGAGAGATCACCAGCACAGTGGTATCGGGCAGTTCCTCAATAATGGAGAGATAAGCGGCAAGTTCGGCGTTATCCAGCTTATCCGCATCCAGATCGGATATCACGATGACCTTGTATTCAGAGAAGAACGGCATACTGTCCGCAAAATCCGAAAGGCTGTCCGAGGGCGGAGCCTCATTAAAGCGCACGAAGTTAAGGTCTGAGGGGTCAGCCCCCAGTGCCGCTTCAATTATCTTGTTTTCGTAGGTCTTTGTGAGGAAATGCTCCTCGCCAAACAGGAAATACACACGGGCGAGCTGACCTGCTTTGAGGTCTGCTTTCAGTCGTGCTTCTTCTATTTTAGCCACTTATTGCTCCTTAATGCATTTAATCATAAATATCATAGACGGTTGAGAATGTTGCAGATACGAGGAACACGACCCGCAGGCGTACTTTGTGTAGCTTGTCGTTAGACATGCGGTCAACTGCGGTCGTGTGACGACGTAGATGCGGTATTATCGACCGTCTGTTATGCCATTTCAGTGGATAATTTCTTTCCGCCGAGGATATGGAAATGCAGATGTCTAACGGTCTGACCGCCGTCCTCACCAACGTTGGATACAACACGGTAGCCGTTTACAAGACCCTCTTCCTTTGCAATCTGAGGGATAACGGAGAAGATGTGCGCAACAACTGCGCTGTTTTCGGCTGTTATCTCATCCACACCGCCAATGTGATTTTTAGGGATCACGAGAATATGTGTGGGAGCCATGGGTGCGATATCACGGAATGCAAGGCACTTGTCGTCCTCGTATACCTTTGTTGAGGGGATCTCCCCTGCGATTATTTTGCAGAATAAGCAGTTTTCCATTTTGGTTTCCTCCTATTAGTGTTGTGGTGCAAATATGCTTGCAAAGACTATTATCGCAAAGACCAAAAAAGCAGTAATAGCACATAATACCATAACTATAGTGCGGCTGATGTGCTTTTGTTGATTTCTGTGTTCATCTTGCGTTTTGAGTATTATATCAGATTCTATTATTTCGATCTCTGTTTCATTGAGGCTATTGGTTATTTTGCGTTCTTCATCGTAAGTGAGTTCTACGTCATTTAAAATAGCCATATATCCTCCTATTTACACAATACGGTCTTTGAACGACTATCCAAAGACCGTACTATATATTATCTTACAACATTTCAGGCAAAGACGGGGTAAAAGTTACTTGATATACTTAGCAGCAATATCAGCAGCGGCACCGAATGCTTCGGAAAGCTTTGAAACGTCGGTGATACCTGCCATAGCCTGATCGGGCTTTCCGCCGCCCTTGCCGCCCATGAGAGCAGCCATTTCCTTTACTATCTGACCTGCGTTAGCGCCCTTCTCCACAGCGGACTTGGAGCACTTGCACAGCATATTGCTCTTGCCGTCGTTTGTGCCAACGAGGATAGCCACGAAGCAATCGAACTTGTCTGCAAGGCTGTCGCCGATCTTTCTCAGACCGTCAGCGCCTGTGCCGTCCAGAGCAGCAGTGATGATCTTCACGCCGTTTACCTCTGCGCAGCCATCGCCGAGGTTGCCCATCTGTGCGTTTGCAGCAGCCTGCTGCATAGCCTCGATCTTCTTGTCCTTTTCGCGCAGCTCGGACATAACGTTCTCGCAGCGCTTTACAAGCTCGTTTGTGTTAGCGATCTTCAGAGTATCAGCAGCCTTTACTACTGTATCCTTGTAGGAGTTCAGCAGCTCCAGAACGTTCATACCTGTTACAGCTTCGATCCTTCTTACACCGCTTGCAACGGATGTCTCGGAAACGATCTTGAACAGACCTGCACAAGCAGAGTTCTTCAGATGAGTACCGCCGCAGAACTCTGTGGAGTATTCACCCACTGTTACAACTCGTACAACATCGCCGTACTTCTCGCCGAAGAGAGCCATAGCGCCCTTCTTCTTAGCCTCCTCGATGGGCAGCTCTTCAGTAACAACGGGAACGCCCTCAAGGATCACCTTGTTTACATAAGCCTCGATCTTTGCAAGCTCCTCGGGAGTAACTGCATTGAAGTGGCTGAAGTCAAATCTGCATCTGTAAGGATCAACATAAGAGCCGCTCTGGTGAACGTGGTCGCCGAGAACCTCTCTCAGTGCGCTCTGCAGGATATGTGCGCAGGTGTGGTTGCGCTCTGTTGCGGAACGCTTCTCGCTGTCAACTGTTGCGGTAACGTTATCGCCTACGGAGAATCCGCCTGCAAGCACCTCGCCGCTGCAGATATAAGCACCGCCTGTGAGCTTCTGTGTATCCTCTACCTTGATAACGCTAGTGCCGTTTGCGATGGTGCCGCAGTCGCCGACCTGACCGCCCATTTCAGCGTAGAAAGGAGTGTTCTCGATGATAACGCTTACCTTGTCGCCTGCACCGCACAGCTCAGCAATCTCGCCATCCTTAACGAGAGCAAGTATCTTTGTATCGGATGTAAGGCTTGTATAGCCCACGAAATTTGTCTTGTAATTATCCAGCTCGGAGTTCTTCGCATTATCCCAGCCACCGCCGAGCTTCTTGTTAGCGCGGGCGGTATCCTTCTGCTCCTGCATGAGAGCCTTGAAGCCATCTTCGTCTGCGGAAAGACCTTTTTCTTCGAGGATCTCCTTTGTGAGATCAAGAGGGAAACCGTAGGTATCATGCAGCTTGAACACATCAGCGCCTGCGAGAGTCTTTTCGCCCTTTGCAAGCAGAGCGTCGATCATCTCGTTCAGGATCTCTGTGCCCTTGTCAACGGTCTTTGCGAAGCTTTCTTCCTCTGTCTTGATGACTTTCTTGATGTATGCGCGCTTCTCGTCCAGCTCAGGATAAGCGGAGAGGTTCTCGTCGATAACGGTGTCGCATACCTCGTGGAGGAAAGAGTTTGTGTAGCCGAGCATACGTCCGTGACGAGCAGCGCGTCTGAGCAGGCGGCGCAGAACGTAGCCGCGGCCCTCGTTGGAGGGCAGAACGCCGTCGCCAACCATGAATGTGGTGGAACGGATGTGGTCTGTGATAACACGGATGGAGATATCCTTCTTAGCGTCAGCCTTGTACTCTACGCCGATGATGGAGCATATCTTCTTCATGATATTCTGAACGGTATCAACCTCAAACAGGTTGTCAACATCCTGCATTACGCAGGCAAGTCTTTCAAGACCCATACCTGTATCAATGTTCTTGGTAGCAAGCTGTGTATAGTTGCCCTTGCCATCGTTGTCGAACTGTGTGAATACGTTGTTCCAGATCTCGATGATTCTGTCGCAGTCAGAAGCCTGTTCAAAGTTCTCGAAGGGACCGTACTTCTCGCCACGGTCAAAGTGGATCTCAGAGCAGGGACCGCAAGGACCGCTGCCGTGCTCCCAGAAGTTATCCTTCTTGCCGAGCTTGATGATGCGGTCACGGGGAACGCCAACCTCGTCAGCCCAGATATCGCCTGCTTCATCATCCTGCTCGTAGATTGTCACCCACAGTCTGTCAGCGGGGATCTCCAGAGTCTTTGTCAGGAACTCCCAAGCCCATGCGATAGCCTCATGCTTGAAGTAATCACCAAAGGAGAAGTTGCCCAGCATTTCGAAATATGTGCCGTGACGTGCGGTCTTGCCCACGTTTTCGATGTCGGGAGTACGGATACACTTCTGACAAGTCGTAACTCTGTGGCAAGGTGGCTCCTCAATGCCCTGGAAGTACTTCTTCAGAGGGGTCATACCTGCATTGATAAGCAGGATGGAGTTATCTCCCTGGGGTACCAGAGGGAAAGAATTCATACGGAGATGTCCTTTGGATTCAAAGAACTTGAGATAGCTCTCACGAAGGTCATTTAAGCCTGTCCATTTCATAATAGTTGTCCTCGATATTTGTTTAGATTTACAGTTATTTCCATTACAAAGACGGAATAACGCATACATTATTATTATAAATACATTTTCGCAAAAAGTCAATACAAAATGCGCCGCCAAGACGGCTTTTTCACCATATTAGGCGAAAATACCGAAATTCGGCGGCGCATAGCCTTATATGAGCGTCAAAACAGAGATATCACAGCCCGAACAGACTCTTCATCTCCTCCATGAAAGGCTCATCGTACAGTTTGGGATAGTAACCGAACACCAGTTCGTAGAACTGGGTGTCTGTTAAAGCGTCAAACTCGCCAAACAGGTAGCCGGGATAGCTTTTCATGGCGTCTGCCATGGAGCGAGCCTTGTCACTTTCGTTGTTAAGCAGTCGGGCGCATATCATGTCATTGCCGTATATGATGGCGGGAATGTGCTTTTTTGCTTTAGTGAAGTCGTATTGCAGTGTTGGAGAGAGGAATGAGAATTGCTGCTTGATGCTGATATAGAAAGGCTTGCTGCCTGATTTTAACTCTCTTTTGAGCGCATGCATGCATTTCCTGAGCGGCTTTTTCTCGTTTTCGCAGTGGGAGAGTGCAGCGGACAGGCTATCAAGCAGAGCGATATAATTGTGTCCATCCTCGCCTTTAGAAAGCGCGGAATACAGCTCTCTCGAAATTTCCAGCACCCTTGCCAGTGCCGAGACTTCGGTCATTGCCACAGTTCATCCCTCCTTTTAAGCATAGTTTATCACAACATTTCTGCTTAGTCAAGGGTCATTTAACGGAATTTACGCCCACCACGCCGCCTGCAGCACCAAATCCTGTGCAGAGCAGCAGTTTAACGATAAGCAGCGTGCCGCCGACATTCAGCGTCAGCAGAGAAATAAGAAACGGAAGCACCATATACATCACACCGCATAATGCTCCTGCTGCCATTCCGCCGTGGCGGCGCTGCTTGCCTGCTGCATACCCTGCAATATAGCAGGCTACAGCCATTATCACGATCGAAGCTGCGCCCGAAAGTGCTTCTGCGGAGTCGGTCAGCAGAAGTAATAAAGCGCATAACACCGAAAGCAGCAGAGTAGAGATGTATCCGACAATTAAGCCTGCGGCGAATGGCTGCAATGTACGGTTTCGTTTTGATCTGCGCATAATGTCCTCCCGAAAATGTTCTCGGGAAATTATATGCTTGGGTCGACGTGTAAAATACCGTTGGAAAGACATTTTCTGAGGCGAATGAGAAAGCGTCAGATACTAGGAAACCAGCCTTCGGCTAGGCTTTGTGCCTGCCGGAGGGCGGTTGGCGACGGAGATGGGGCCTTATCGGCAGGCGCA
>JAZKZL010000243.1:0-2779 GCA_045612645.1 Oscillospiraceae bacterium | reverse complement strand
AGAATGCGCCGATAACGCTGCCGTTCTGTCCCTTGATGGGTGTGTAATGTACGAAGTGGTTCTGTCCGAGGATAACAGCCTCGCCGAGGTACTCCTCACCTGCTGTGATGACCTGATTTCTTACCTCAGGCATCATATTCGTTCCGATTGCTCTGTTGCCATTCTGATCCAGAACCGTTGTGGAATATCTGGTCTCACCGCTGAACAGAGTAACCTCGCAGTGGGATTTCTCCTTTACTGCGTCAAGAACAGTTACGTCACGAAGATCGATACCCGCAACCATAACGCCTGTTACCTCTGCGGATCTCATTACAGGAATGAGGCACTGCAGCGACAGGGGTACGTTTGCATCTGCGGCATAGCAGATAACAGTCTCGCCTGCAAGAGCCTTTGTGATATCCGTGGAAGCAAGGTTATAATTGGCTGTCTGCCAAAGAATGCTGCCTGCAGTATCAAGGATAGCGCCGTAGTAATATTCGTTGTAGCCCTCCTTCGCCCAGTAGCTGTCCATCTGAGTATATGTACCACTCTTTACGCAGCTGCCAAGGAAGCCTGTGTTGGACCAGTTAGTGATCGTAGCAGCAAGGGTTTTGCCTTCAACATCAAGGTCATACTGCAGCACACGCACGCCGGATGCGGCATGATCTGTTACAAGATCGGTGCTGAGCGAAAGAGACAGCGACATTGAGAACAACGTCAGCGAGATCGACACGATCACAACGATGATGGACACCACCGTTACCAGCCTGAGGCCGAGTTTGGAAGTCCTTCTAGCCTTTTTAGCCTTTGTTTTGGGGGCTTTGTTTTTTTGTTTCATAGCAATTCTCCGAAAAATAGATTTACCGAGCCTATCGGTTATGGTAAATATATTATACCATAAAAGGGATATTTTTTCCACTGTCATTATACACAAAAAGCGATATCTCCGTTTTACAACGGAGATATCGGGAAATTTTAGTGTTTCAGACTCACATTGTTGAGCGTCTTATCAGCATCTCGAAATTCATGTCAACGCTTTCCTGTGCGGCATTCCCGTTTATCATATCCAGCAGTACCGAAGCGGAGAGTGAGCCAAGCTCCCCTGCATTGTAGATGAGCGAGGTTATGGGAGGTGTATACATATCAAGGAAAACGCTGTCATAGAACGATGCCACCCTGATATCCTCGGGGATGCGTATGCCTAGATTGTTAAGCTCTGCAAGAAGCTTCATGCAGATGATGTCATCGCCGCATATAATGCATTCGGGCTGTTCCTTGAGTAGCGCCGCTACAGACTTGCTGAACTGCATCGTCCCTTCCACGCCGAGATGAATCATGCTTTCGGCAGGCTCTGCTCCTATGGCGGAAAACGCACTCACAAAACCATCATACCTGCTCTTGTTTACATTGAAGCTCATGCTGTTCATCAGCAGACCTATCTTTTCGGGGCGGTTGGACATAAGGAGATAGGATGTAAGCTCCTTACAGCCCTCCTTGTGCGCACTGTCGATGCTGACAACATCATTCAGCGCACTCCTTCCCACCACCACGAACGGCAAATTGTGCTCGGTGAGCATGGTTTCGATGGCATGATCCTTCATCGGACGTGTCACTATGATACCGTCTACCTTGTGATTCAGCAGAACTCTGTCAAGCTGAGAGAGATCCTTTTTATCCGTGCTTATCACTACAACATCGTAATCGGACATAGCGCATTCTCTGCTGATACCCATAAGGCAGGTCTGGAAGAAAGGCGCTTCGGTCTCATCGCTGTCCATCGGGATAACGACGCCGATATTATATGTTCTGGATTCGGATAAGCTCTTTGCGATGCTGTTAGGGCGATAGTTCAGAGCCTTTATGCATTCCATCACCTTTTCACGGGTGCAGGGACTTATCCTGCCCTTGCCTGATATTGCACGGGAGACTGTGGACTTTGAAAGCCCCAACTCCGCCGCAATATCGTCCAGGCTATGTGCTTTAGATTGTGAAGAATCGTTCATTATCGTTCCTTTGTAAGATATTACTTCTTCTTTTTCTTTTCCTTCTTGCCCTTGGAGGGAGCGGCGATCTCTACCGCCTTTTTCTCCTCCTTGGGAACAGGCACTGCGCCCTCTACTGCGAGGTTTGTGCCGTTCTCTGCGTCAAAGAGATTGATGGTGCGCTCTCTGAGAGTGAAAGAGATATTGGGCTGCTTGAGCAGAGCGGTCTGCTCCTCATCTGTCATATCAGCGATCTGTACACGCAGGATGACCTTCTTGTCATCGCCACATACGGCGTGAATGTGGATCTCACTGCCCATCATCTCGTTTACGGCAACCTTTGCGGTAACGGAATCGGGTGTTCCCTCCTTGCAGATGATGAGGTTTTCGGGACGAACGCCCAGCACTGCCTTTTCGGGCACGCTGTCTCTCTTATCGAGAGCGTCACAGATGTAATCAGGTATATTGACCTTGGCATCGCCGATATATGCAGCGTATTTTCCGCCCTCCTTCTTCAGCATGGCATCGAAGAAGTTCATCTGAGGTGTGCCGATGAAGCCTGCAACGAACAGGTTTGCAGGGTGATTGAACAGCTCCTGAGGAGTGCCTACCTGCATCACATAGCCATCCTTCATGATAACGATGCGGTCACCGAGGGTCATAGCCTCTGTCTGATCGTGGGTTACATATACGAAGGTGGTGTTGATCTTCTCACGCAGCAGGATGATCTCTGCGCGCATCTGATTTCTGAGCTTTGCATCCAGGTTGGAGAGCGGTTCATCCATCAGGAACAGCTTGGGTACGCGAACGATAGCACG
>JAZKZL010000242.1:0-5565 GCA_045612645.1 Oscillospiraceae bacterium | reverse complement strand
CCATTTTTAGCAAGTAATATGTCGTTTTTTTGTGGCGATAATCTTGAATATAATTCATAATGTAAATCCTCAGGAATGTACATTACATTATTCCAATCAATTTTTCCACTCGTAACATTTTTTGAAGATAGAAAAATATATCCCTCATCACTGTATCTGGGCGTTTTATGAGTGCCATCGGTAATAGGTTCGCAGATTGTTTGTAGCCTCGCCCACTCCCACCCCTGCGGCAGCTCAAAAGGGATCTCCTCTTCGATACATTTCACGCTTCCGTCGGGGAACTTCTCATAATGTAAATTACGAAATGATATTACGCATTACAATTTGACATATTTCAACACCACCCGAGCCGATACAACATCGGATCTATTTTTATGCAAAATTGGTGGCAACAGAGTGGCAAATGGCTGTTTTGGTGTGTTTTCGGGGGTGGGTGATTTTTAAGATTGGCTCAACCAAGCCGTTTGTAAGGGGCGTGGTTTTGGCGGTTAACTGGCTTATCTGCCCCAAGAGCGCACCTGTTGCGGTCTCCAAGACGGATAATGTGAAGATCATCTCTCCTGAGGTGAACCAGTTTGCGGATGCATGGGATGTGGACTACCGTAAGTACCACGATTTGTTCGTGCCTGAGAACAAGAAGGCAGCCATCGCAGTTTCTGTGGCTGAGTAATTCCCGCAGACGGGCGGGTGGGTGTGGATATTATGAAAGGAGAACGCTATGATCATTACTGCAGATGAATACCGTAGCATGGGCTTTTCATGCGATGACGATGAGCTGCTTGAAAGCTGCCTGAAGCGTGCGGAATATACGCTCTCGGGTCTTACAGAGGGACGCATTTTAAATGCGCTTGCCGCAGGCGGTATGGCTTGTGAATTTGCAAAGCAGGCTGCAGCGTTTCAGACCTGCAAGCTTGTGAAACAGGAGCAGCAGATATCCGCAGTGGCAGGCAGTTCTGAAAAGGTGACTATCGGCGACTATTCCTATTCCGTAAGCACTGACAGCGTTGCAGCTGACGCTGCCGATACCGAGTCGGTGTACGATCTGAGTATGCAGGCAGTGCGCATGCTGAAAGCTGCCGGATGCCTTTTCGGCGGCAGGGAGGTGCTGCGATGACCATTCAGCCGATACCTTTTTCGCTGCTGAACGATGTGGTTACTCTTCATGAACCAACTGATTACGGTGGCTACAGAACTCGCGAGATAGAATACGTCCGTGTGGTTACGAACAGCGAGATAACCGATCGTTCCGCGGTGAATGTCAGGGATGTTTCGGAGATCACGGTCTATTATGACTATGCGAATTCCAGTCCCAGAGGCGTAAGCTTTCAGGCAGGTATGCTGCTGGAATATAACGGTGTCAGCTATGAGATCATCCGTGCTGAAACGTTTTCGGGCGAGCGTCCGCACCACATGCGCATCACTGCAAGAAAAGTCTGATATCATACCGCCGTACAGCAAAGGCTTGCGGCGGTATTTCTGAAAAAAGGAGGAGATCATGTCCGAAAAGGAAAAGCGCAGCGTGCTGCAGAAGAACAATGCGGGCATTGCTGCAAAGGAAGACAGCTACCGCCTTGCAAAGCTGCTGCGTGCAGGAAACAGGGAGCTTGCACGGCAGCTGAACACAAAAAAGATAAGGCGTGAGCGTTAGGAGGAAGCTTATGACGATATATATCAACGACATTGCTTTTGATAAGGTGACGGTGCTTTCCGCAGACAGGGAGACACGACACACCGAAATAAACTACAACACGCAGGGCGATATGCTCATTGACCTTGTGAACAGAAAATACATACTGAAGGTCATTTTCGGGCTGCTTACCGAAAACGAGCTTTGCGAGCTGCGTGAGCTTACAAAGGAGATCTTCGTTACAGTGAGATTCCCTGCACCCGAGGGCGAGACAGAAGCAGAGTTTCATGTCGTGAACGAGCCTGCGCCTGCCATTACAGAGGTGAACGGTGTGCGCATGTACGGCGGCACGGAGCTTATCTTCCTGCAGAAATGAGGTGAGGAGCAATGGTAGAGGTTTCCGAAAATTTCAGGAAGCTTGCGCTGGATAACGGCAGGCATGTTTACTGCCGTATCATTGCGGATGGTGTGGAATTTCTCGATGACAGGCTTATGGAATTCGCCTTTGATGATGTAACGCATCCTGACTGGTTCACAGTCGGAACGGCGTGTGCGAACCGCTTTCATTTTAAGGTGCGCTATTCGGATGAGCTTTCCACAGGTGCTGAGGTTCGTCCCTATATCAGTTTTGACAACGAGGAGTGGTGTCCGCTGGGAGTGTTCTATATCTCACGCCGTTATGTGCGTGGAAACACGGTAAGCGTCACCGCTTACGACAGGATGTACAGCCTTGATATGGAATACAGCTACGGCGGCACACTGCCTGTCACATCCGATGTACTGTTATCCGAGATATGCGCGGCATATAACCTGCAGCTTGCTTCGGATATAGGTTCGCATGAAATAGCATACATCCCCGAACTTTGCACAGTGCGCGATATGCTCGGTTATATCGCGGCGCTTGACCGTGCCTGTGCTAAGATAGACCGTTACGGAAAACTTGTGTTCAGGAGCGTATCCTTCAATGCAACATCTGAGCATATTTCGGACAAGAACTGTATGGATATCCGCCGTAACATGACGCGCTCGGTGGTTACCTGCCTCAAATGCGAGACGGAAACAGAGCTGCTTATTTCGGGCGATGGTGCGGAGATATCAACGCTGGAGCTTTATAATCCGCTTATGACCGAAAAGCAGCTGGATCAGATGTATGCGATGTTCAAGCCTTTCGGCTTTTACGGTGCGGATGTGGAGATGCAGGGAGTGCCGTATCTCGAATCGGGCGAGGGAATATATCTGCTGGATGGCGCGATGGCTTATCCGATAGTGATAAGCGAGATAGAGTTCTTCTATGACGGAGGTCTCACGGCGGTGCTTTATTCCCGAAACAAGACCAACGTTGAGGCACTGGTTTACGAGGATGATCTTGAGGAAACGCTGAAGCAGCTTAAACAGATGATAAGCGTAACATCCTTCAAGACGGTGAATGAGGAGCAGATAACTATTGGCACCGAGCCTGTCACTGCTGCGGAGTTTGTGTTTGAGACGAACGGAGGTGGCTTTGCGCAGATGGATGTGAACATCAGCCTGTCGCAAAGCACTGCGAACTTCACGGCATACAAAATATATGTAAACGGCGTTGAGGCTGACCGCAGCATCATTCATGTGCCTGAGGATGTCAGCAGGACGATGGTGCATATCCATCATCTTGAGCAGTATCTGAAGTCAGGACAGAACACCATCACTTTGACTGTGCAGACGGGCAGCGGCGAAGCTTATATTCTGCCGAAAGCGATGTTGGCGGCGTTGGTGGTGCATGGCTCGGGTGGCATTTCCGATGGCCTGCGTGACAGGCTCGTTCTTGCCGAAACACTCTCTCCTGTGAATGCCGCCGCACTGACGGTGAGATTTGCAGCGATCACAGACAGCGCAGATATTCAGTGAAAGGAGCAACTATGAAAGGAAAAGCAACACTTGTCCTCGCTGATGCAAAGACAGGCGAGGTGATACGCAGGGTGGATGAGGAAAACCTCGTCACCAATGCGATAACGAATATTTTCAATCCCCCTCATTACATGCTGATGCACAATATGGATTACAGCAAGCTGTTCACCACGGGACTTCCGCTGTGGGAGGACCTTATGGGCGGCATAATGCTGCTGGGAAATAACGTTCCCGAGAATGCAGACAGCTTTATGCTCGGCACGGATACTGTTCCTGTTGCTACTGCGGGCGGTGAATATGTCGGTGACAGCGCAACGAGAGGAACACTGAATGTGAACGAGAGCTATGCCACCGAGAACGGTTACCGCTTCACATGGGATTTCGGCACGGATGTGGCAAACGGCACGATAAAGTGCGTTGGTCTCACTTCAAAGGAATTCGGCGACACGGGCTTTTTATCTCAGGGCAGCAAATACGGCAGCTTTGCGGTAGTTCCCCACAATATCGGCACCACAGGCATAAATGCGGATACCGCATTTGAATACGGGCTTGGCCAGTATATCGGCACATTTGAACCGTTCGTGCATCTGTATGCTGAGCTTGATCCTGATGGAAATCTCGTGCTGCGCCGCTATCGCAGTGTGGATCCGTCGGCTATCGGTATTAATTCCGTTACGGGACTTTCTGCGGTGTCTGAGCCGATATCCGTAAAGACTGTCGCTACGCCGATTAAGCTGAAATACGATCAGAAGTTCTTCCTTGATACAGACAGCATGACGGTTCAGTATTTTGCGGAACCTGTCAACAACTACGACGACACTATGAATGTGTCGTATTGTGTACTTGATATCAAGACGCTCAGTTTTGTGAAGTCGGAAACTTTTGTCATGCCGCATTTTTCCTTTTCTCATGCTGCGTTGTGGAAGAACCGCCTGTATTTTTCAAGCCAGAACCGTCTGCATAGCTATACTACAGGCGGCACATTAGTGAGCAGCCTGGAATATGAGGATGTTAACCCTACACGCATGTTTACATACAACGGCTGCCTTATGGCGGATTACGGAAATGATGTGGTGTGCCTTTCCTGGGGAGAAAACCCTTGCAAGATGTACTTTAATTCCTATATCTTTCCCACCTACAGCGTTGATGTAAAAGCGCCATATGTTACAGGGGCACAGCGGCATGACCATAGCACAGGATCAAGCGCCTCAGTGAAAGCAAGGGCGATGTTCTATATTATAAGCTCTTATATGGCTACGATAAACAATCTTTCCGAACCCCTCGAAAAGACCTCCGCACACGCCCTGAAGATAATTTACGAGATCACAAACTAAAATACCGCCCCTTACGGCAGTTACCGTGAGGGGCGGATTTCTATCTGCTCTCAAAATGGCAGCAGCGTTTGTTTTCGCTGCTGATTCGTGAGATGTCATCCAGCGTGCATATCCCGTCGTTCTGCCAGCGGCAGTTTTCACTGCAGTTCACGATATTCATAGGCATCCTCCGTTTATGGGATGGAGATATGTTATGCCGTGAAGCGAGTATTATGCAGTGCTTTCGCATCCAATTTTTTTCGGCGGATATGACGTTTTCCGCAATAGGGACACAGCGTCAGACCGTGCCTGTTACTCTCAGCACGGAAATTCCGGGGTTTATTATCCATGCGCCTGTTGCGGGATCCTGCGAGTAGGTTGCAGCAGGGACGGTGATGCTGCCTGCATTGGTTCTGAACAGACCTGTCGTTTCGTTGTAGGTGTAGTCGGCAGGCTCTGTCCATGCGGTGCCGTTGAAGGTGACTGATGTGATGTCAAGAACGGGATCGAAAAGGTCTGTCACGAAAGCGTCATCCGCTGCTGTAACGGGGGTGTTTCCGATGTTCTGGATGGTGAAGGTGTAGGTCAGCTCGCCGTTGGGGGAGACTACCTCAGGGGAGAGGCTCTTTGTGATGGTGAGGGATGCGCCTGTGTCGGCGGTGACGGTCTCCTGTGCGGCCACGGGAGCGGCAAGACCCGCTGCGGTGACGGAAACGGTGTTGGTGATCGCTGCGTCGGCGC
>JAZKZL010000241.1:0-12659 GCA_045612645.1 Oscillospiraceae bacterium | reverse complement strand
AGACCTGCTTCATTTGAGAAGATACCACGGGAGATACCGCTCTTCATGGCAATGAGTATACCAATGGCGCCGCCTGCCACCTCGTCGATATTAAAATCGAAAGCATCAGTTATGATATCAACGACAGCAGAGGGGATAGCCTCAACATTGCAGACAAGTATCACAAGAACAGCCAGCACATATATGATAGCCATAAATGGAACGATGATCTGTGCGATAGAGGATATCCTCTTGATACCGCCGATGATAACAAGGGCTGCGCAGATGGTTACTATTGCACCTGCTATGATGGTAACGAGAGAATATGTGTTACCAAACAGATTCACGCTGATCGGGTTATCGAACATGGGATTAAAGAAATTGTTTGCGGCAGATGTGATACCGTTTATCTGTGTGAATGTACCGATGCCGAACAGACCTACGCATACGCCGAGGAATGCGAACACCTTAGCCATCCACTTCCAACGCTGACCCATACCGTTTTCGATGTAGTAGAATGGGCCGCCTAGCTTGTTGCCGTTCTGATCGGTCACACGGTACTTGATGGCGAGAAGTCCCTCGGCATATTTTGTTGCCATTCCGAAGAATGCAGCTACCTCCATCCAGAACAGCGCACCGGGGCCGCCTATTGTGATCGCAGTAGCAACGCCGACGATATTTCCCGTGCCGATAGTGGCGGAAAGAGCTGTGCAGAGTGCGCCAAAGCTTGTAACGTCGCCGTCGCCGCCGTCCTCGTTCTTTACCATGTATTTCAGAGCCTTACCCAGATGGCGCACTTGAAGTCCTCTTGTGCGAACAGTGAGCCAGATGCCGCAGGCAAGTATCAGCACGATGAGCGGAATGCCCCATACGGCATCATCTATTTTTTTTAGTACATCGTTGAATGTTATCGCCTCTTCGGCGAGCAATGATAGTGTCATATAGTTTCTCCTGTTTTGTGTCTGTTATTTTACGCCGCCTCAAAGCACTGGAACGAGCAGATATAGCACTCATCATCTTCAAACCAGCATTGCAGCAGGATAAATCGTTCAATGTCTCCGCTGAGTATATCGCGCATATAAACATAGGTGGGCGCACCTCCGGAGGATATGTTGTATTTCTCCAGATCCGCCTCTATCTGCTCTGCGCTTATCAGCTTTCCGTTTATCTCTAAGATCTCGGCGCACATGATATCTCCGTTGCCGTAGATGCGGATGTTCTCGCCGAAGACTTCTGTGTATTCCTCAAGGCTCATATCGGCATGGGAGCCGTTAAACAGTGTTATGCTGCCGATATCCTCCGCATAATATGCACTGAACTCTACTCCACTGAGATCCATCTTTGCTGCACAGCTTAATTTCAGTTCATTCTCGTTTTCGTCAGAGGGGAGAGTGCCATCGTCGTTGTACACCGCAAAGCGCTTGCCGAGAGATGATTCCAGCACTTCATTACCGTCGTAGATATCCACAGTGATACCGTCCACCGTGACCGATGAAAGCCCGGGCTGAAACTGCTGCATCACCCATATCACGCCGAATGCCAGCACGAGGAAAACAGCAGCGGCGATAATGCCTTTTATGTTGTGCGCTGCTTCTCTCATGTAAGTCTCCAGTCGATGGGCGACATTCCGCGGGATGCGAGAAATTCGTTGCACTTTGAGAAATGCCTGCACCCGAAAAATCCGTTATAAGCGGAAAGAGGACTTGGATGAGCACACTGCAGCACAAGATGATTTTTGTTTGTTATCAGCTTTGCCTTTGCACGGGCGTTTCCGCCCCACAGCAGGAAAACGATCGGCGCTTCACGTTGATTCAGCAGCTCTATCACGCGGTCGGTGAGTATCTCCCAGCCCTGATTGCGGTGGCTGTTCGCCTGACCCTCACGCACTGTGAGAGCGGTGTTCAGCAGCAGAACGCCGCTTTTCGCCCATTCGGTAAGCTCGCCGTGATTCGGCGGTGTTATGCCAAGATCCGCATTCAGCTCCTTGAAGATGTTCTGCAGTGAGGGTGGCGGCTGAACGCCTTTTCTCACCGAAAAGCACAGACCATGCGCCTGCCCCATGCCGTGATAGGGATCCTGTCCCAGTATAACTGCACGCACATCGCTGTAGGATGTATAACGCAAAGCGTTGAAGATATCGTTCATGGGAGGGAAGATGTTGCGTGTGGAGTATTCAGCTTTCAGAAACTCACGCAGGCGCAGATAGTATTCTTTTTTGAACTCATCTGCCAGCAGTCCGTCCCATTCGTTTCCTATATTAACCATAGCTTATTTCTTCTTTTTCTTGTAGTGCGGATTTTTGGAGCGCTTTGGCTTCACGGAAAATCCGAAGCTGCCTATTTTCTTGCCGAGGGCAAAATATGTTCCGTGGGCATAGGTCATGAGACCTGCTTTTTCGATCATCAGTCTGCCCTTTGTATCGATGAGAGTCTCATCAATGTTTACGGAGACTATCTCGGCGAGGAACATATCGTGGCTGCCCTGAGGTATGATATCCGTTACCTTGCATTCCAGCGAGATAGGGCACTGTGCGATCTGCGGTGCCTTTACGATGTTAGAGGGTGTGGGGATGAGCTTCATCTTAGCAAGCTTATCCTCGTTTTTGGTGGATTTGATTCCGCAGTAATCCACCTGTCTTACAAAGGAGGAGGGCATCATGTTGATAACAAATTCGCCGCTCTCCTTAATGATATCGTAGGAATATCTGCTGGGGCGTACAGAGATGTATGTCTTTGGCGGATCAGAGCAGACGATGCCTGTCCAAGCGATGGTGAGGGCAGCGGGCTTTTCAACAGTTCCGCAGGATACCAGCACTGCAGGCACAGGAGCAAGAAGTGTTCCGCCTTTCCATTGTACTTTTTCCATGTTATTTATCCTTTCTGTTTTTGTCATATACATCATTCATTATATCACATATGTTGACATAATGCAATAAACTATGACAAAAAAATATCAAAAATTTCGTAAAATAATAACAGCGACATTCCTGTCGCTGTTATATCTCAAATAAACGGTAGCAGCTTTTCCAGCATACAGCGTATATCCTCAGTGTTATCCACAGGTGGAGTGCTGTGCAGTTTCTTGCTGAAAACCTCTGCAAGAGCGTCATTTCTGTATTCGGGAGAAGGGTATTCATAACCATCACTGCTATAGAATCCAAACCAGTTCTCGTGATAAGCGTGGTAGTTAAAGCCTATACCAAGCTCGGTGCAGATATCGATCATATCTCCCACCCAGGCCAGAGCGCTGTTTCCGTCTCTGAATCCATCATTGCAGCACCCGAATTCGCCGAGATAGAGAGGGACATCATGCTTTTCGGAGAATTTCACATAATCCGTCAGTTGTTCTTTCAGATGTGCCTTATCTATAGTTACAAATTCAGTGGCATTTGCAAAGTCTATTCTCGGCGCGCAATATCCTACGTTTCCTGAAGTTCTCACATATCCCGATACTGCATACTGCTTGCCTTCTTCCAGTATGAAACGGTCTGCGCTTGCAGTGAAGTCCATGTCCGTGCCGTACAGCACATAGCATCCACCTGTTCTGCCGTCAGCGTGGTATCTGCCTGTTCCCGAGCCATCCGCAGTCCAGTTATAAAAGCAGTTTGCCTCGTTTTCGCTATCAAAGCGGTACTCCAGTATCACGCGCTTACCGTTGTCGGATATTTCAGTGACCTTTATATCATCGAAATACACCTTTCCGCTGCCCATCATGCCTGCGTTCAGTGCAAGGATACCGACATTATATTCATCGGTAAGTGTTACGGGAGCGCTTTCAAAATAGCTCCATCCGCCGCTTCTTTCGGATATCTTTTCGGCTCTCTGCATTCCTACCCATGTGCTCTCGTATTTTGTGGCTTGCAGGTCAATTGCAGGATATTTCGGGGGATTAGGCTTATTGAATGTAATTGAATGTGTGAGCTGGAAAGGCTCATAGAAATGGAATTCGTATATCACATTTTCATCGTCGATAAGAGGGAAGGAGTTTTCGGTGGTGAGATATCCCCATTCCGTGCCGCCGATATTTATCATGCGCTCGGCGAATATTGCCTGATTCGGCGAAGCACTTCGCACCTGTTCTGCAAGCTGATTCATAGAGCGGGTGAAGTAGTTGGCGGTGTTTTCCTCATTGCCGAACATCGGCAGATACGGCTCGTTCACCAACCCGTAGCCCCAGATCGTCGGCTCATCGGCGCAGTGTTCTGCGATGGCATGCCAGAGTGCTCCTAGGCGGTCAAGGTTCTCAGGCTCAGACCACAATTCAAAGCCGTTTCCCTGTGATTGATATCCACCCTGCGGATAGTGCATATTAAGGATGATTCCCATGCCGTATTTTTTCGCCCAGGCGATATTTGTATCGATCCAGTCGAAACCGCTTTGCAGATACTCATAAGGAGCGCTGTCGTTCTCAAAAAGCCTGTAGTTAAGATAAAGCCGTACGCAATTGAAGCCAAGCTCGGAAAGCTCACGGTATGTATCCTCGGTGTGGTGATATTTCGGTGGTTCGGAGGTGCTGTCCCACACATTACAGCCGAGCGCCATTCCCTTGATGTGGAGCGGCTGTCCGTCTGTGCCGATGATTTGCGTGCCTTCAGCGTGTATGAAGCCTATATCCGTGTGTGCATAAGTCAACGGCATTGTCATAATGAACAATGTGCCTGCTAAGAATGCCAGTATCATGCGCTTTATCAGTTTCATAGAAACCTCCATAAACAAATACCGCCGCACTGAGAAAGCCCCTGTGCGGCGGTAAGGATTTGTTAAGCGGAATTACTCAGCGTCAGCTTCCTCAGCATCCTCTGCAGGAGCAGCGTCTTCCATGAGAGCCTTCATGGAGAGGGATACTCTGCTCTTGTCAGTGTCGATGTCGATGATCTTAACATCAACTTCCTGACCAACAGCGAGAACGCTTGCAATGTTGGTAACTCTCTCAGTGGAGATCTGGGAGATGTGGATCAGACCGTCAACGCCGGGGATGATCTGTGCGAATGCGCCGAACTCAGTGATGCTAACGATAGTAGCCTTGATAACATCATCAACTGCGTAGTCGGTAACGAACTTTGTCCAGGGATTCTCATCGGGATCCTTAGCGGAGAGGGAAACTCTCTTCTTCTCGGGATCGTAGGACTTAACGATAACAGTGATCTTGTCGCCGATGCTTACGATATCCTTGGGGTGACCAACTCTGTTCCATGTCAGCTCGGATGTGCGAACCAGACCGTCTACAGCGCCGATGTCAACGAATACGCCGTAATCTTCGATGGAGCGAACCTCGCCCTCGAACTTCTGACCAACCTCGATGGACTCCCAGAACTTAGCCTTCTCAGCGTCGCGAACTTCCTTGTTAGCCTGTCTGATGGAGCCAACAACTCTGCCGCGCTGCTCGTTGATCTCGATAACCTTGAACTGAACAGTCTTCTTTACGAGATCCTCCAGCTTGCCTGTGCGGGGAACACCTGTCTGAGAAGCGGGAATGAATACTCTTGTGCCGTTTGTGATAACGATAACGCCACCCTTAACAGCTGCTGTAACAACGCCCTCGAGAGTCTCGTTTGCATCCTTGGAAGCTGCGATCTTCTCCATGCCGAGAGCTGCGTCAACACGCTTCTTGGAGAGGAAGATAACGCCGTCGGAGTCGTTTACCTTTGTTACGATAGCATCGATCTCATCGCCGATCTTAACGATATCGCTTACAGCTGCGTTAGGATCGTTTGTCAGCTCATCGAGGGGTATGTAACCCGTCTGCTTGATGCCGAGGTCAACAACTGCTTCGTTCTTGTTGATGCCTACAACTGTAGCTTTTACTCTGTTGTTGGTATATACTCTTCTAAAAGACTGGTCGAGCAGAGCAGCGAAGTCCTCCTCATTTTCGATTGTGGTTTTGATTTCTTCGTTCATTTTATCATGAACCTCCTTTATAGTGTAGGCGGGAGTCGAAGCCCCTGCCGTAATTCCGATAATACTATCGGATCGCAGTCCTTTTAAGAGCTGCGTGGAAAGCTGTGATGCATCCTCCACGAACACGGTAGTGCAGTGCCGTGCGCAGATCTCTGCCAGTTTTCCGGTGTTAGAGCTGCTTTTTCCTCCGACAACGATCATCAGCGCAGCTCTTTTTGCCAGCTCCTCAGCGTTTTTTTGGCGCTCGGAGGTAGCATTGCATATCGTGTCATATATTTTTACATGGCTATAGTTTTCTCGGATATCCTGCGAATATTCAAGAAATCTGCCACGGTCGAAGGTCGTCTGAATGACGAGGGCCACATCCTCATCCTGCGACAGCATTCCACTTTCGTAAAGTGCGTGTATCTCAGCGATATCCGCACATACGAAGGATTTGCAGTGCGCATGACCTTTTATGCCGATGACTTCGGGGTGCTTTTCATCACCCAGGATGATTACCGCCGAGCCTTCAGGCTGCTCCGAAACTATCTTGTGTATCTTTTTGACAAAGGGACAGGTGGCGTCGACGCATACGGAGCAAAGTGCATCGGCTGCTTTTTCTGTTTCCTCGGTTACGCCGTGGGAGCGGATCACCAGCGGCTTTCCTGCGGCGTCCGAAACCTTATCGGCTATCATGATCCCTTTTTTTTGGAGGGAGTCGGTAACTATCTTGTTATGTATCAGCGGACCGAGCGTGTAAAGGCTGCCGTATTTATCAGCTGCCTCCTCGGTGAGCTTTATCGCTCTTTCAACGCCGAAGCAGAAACCCGATCTTTCTGCGATCTCAATCAACATCGGGAGCCTTCTCCTTAAGCTTTGCGATCTCATCCATGATGGTAGCACTTACCTGCTTGAGCATCTTCCTGTCTTCAATATCCACATCAAAGCGCTCTGCGGGTATCATCTCACCGATGGATATCTGTATCTCGCGGCGGAATTTCTTCCTGCCATATTTGATAAACACGGGAACTACAGGAACCTTTGCCTGCGCTGCGATCAGTGTAACGCCGCTCTTTGCTCTGCCAAGCTCGCCGTCTTTGGAGCGAGTACCCTCGGGGAAGATCACGAAAATTCGTCCGTTTTTCAGGCTTTCCAAAGCTTTCTGTATCGCCTGAGCGCCATCCTTAGCGCCTCTCTTCACGGGGAATGCACCGAGCTTTGTTATCAGCCAAGTGAAGATGGGGTTCTTGTGGAACAGCTCCTCCTTCGCCATGAAGTTGTACTTTCCCTTGAAGGTGATGCCCACAACGGGCGGATCGTTATTTGAAACATGATTGGAAGCGATTATGTAGCCGCCTTTTTCTTTGGGGATATTCTCCTTACCAATGACCGTTATCTTGAAAACGATCAGGTAGAATATGCGGCATAGGTTACGGAGAAACGAATATAACATTACAGTTTCTCCTTTATTATATCGCAGATAAGCTTACAAGACTGCTCGAAATCGAGAGCCGAGGTATCTGCCAGCACTGCGTCGTCCGCTTGTTTTAATGGAGCGGTTTCGCGGTGGGAATCGTTGTAGTCACGCTGATTAAGGTCTGCGAGGACTTCCTCGAATGTGGTCTCCATGCCCTTTGCCATCAGCTCGTCATAGCGGCGCTTTGCACGGATCTCAGCCGCTGCGGTAAGGAATATCTTCACCGTTGCATCAGGGAGCACCACAGTGCCGATATCTCTGCCATCCATAATGACGTTATTAGTCTTAGCCATGTTGCGCTGAAGATCCAGCAGGGAGGCTCTTACCTCAGGCACTGCGGAAACAGCGGATGCTGCCATCGATATTTCAGGCAGGCGTATCTCTTCGGAGACATCCTCTTTGTTCAGATAGATATGCTGAGTTCCGTCGATGAGGCGGATCTCGGGATCTATCTCGCTGAGTACGGAAGCAACTGCGGCTCCGTCAGACATATCGATGCCTTTTCTGTGGCAGTACAGACCAACCGCACGGTACAGCGCACCTGTATCCACATAGATAAAGCCCAGCTTTTTAGCGGCATTTCTTGCGATACTGCTTTTACCTGCACCGACAGGACCGTCGATAGCAACAGAAACAAATGAAGTCATGGCACAGCTCCGAATCAGGTAATCTGATTACCGTAATATTTTATAAAAATTGCTAAAGGGTACAATTCCCCCTTTACAACTACACAAATTATTATAGCATATACAATTTAAAAATGCAAGGACTTTTTTGCGTTTTCACTGAATTTTCACGTTTTTTCCTATTGCTTGCAGTACAAATTGGTGATTTTGCTGTAAATTTATAGAAATGATTGCTCTGTTAGAGGGAAAGCAAAAGCCCGAATCGGAAATTCGGGCTTGTTATAGTTATTTTTTATCTTCGGTAAGCTCGGAAATGACCTTCATAAAGCTGTCCACGTCATTGAAATCGCGGTAAACGGATGCAAATCTGATATACGCAACATGGTCGATATTCTTCAGCTTGTGCAGCACCAGCTCGCCGATCTTATCGGAGGTGACCTCACGCTGCAGGGAGTTTTTCAGTTCTGCTGCGATATCCTCCACCATGTTTTCGATGGTCTCCAGAGATACGGGACGCTTTACAGTGGCGCGGCAGAGTCTGTCCACCAGCTTTTCTCTGTCAAACGGCTCGATGGAGTGATCCTTTTTCAGCACCATCAGCGGAACTTCCTCCACAATCTCGTATGTGGTGAAACGGAATCCGCACTGTATGCATTCGCGGCGGCGGCGAACCTTGTTTTCGGTGGGGCGGGAGTCGATTACCTTGCTTTCCTCACAGCTGCATTCGGGACATTTCATAGTGATACTCTCTTTCCTCAATTACTTTTCTTTGTCGCACATATAGTCGGGAGACCGTACCGATAGCCGCACCGTTCCCTTTAGGTATACTATATATAGTGATTATATCATACTTTTTCGTGTTTTTCAACAGTTTTGAGGAAAAAAGTTATATAAAGGCAAAAATAAAGGCAGGAAAAATAACCTGCCTTTAAATCGTTGTTTATATCATCCCCGAATTGTCAACAGCGGAGATCAGCGCCAGCACAGAGGATACGATGATATCCGTGTGGATACCTGCGCCCCAGCTGATATTGCCGTCGGGGAGGGTGATGCCCACATAGGATGCCGCCTTGGATTTGGAGGACTGCTCCATAGCGTTCTGAGAGAATGCAGCGATGTGGTAATCGAGACCTGTACCATTTTTGATAGCGTCTGAAACCGCGTCCAGACGACCGTTTCCGCAGCCGTTGAATGTGCGCTCGCCTCCGTTTATCGCCACCTTTACAACGGCGGAGATCAGCTCGCCCTGAGTATAGTGGGCGCTGATGAACTTAATGTTGCCGTGCTTGTTGAGGTAGGTATCCTCGAAGATCTGATATACCTCGCTGGGCATAAGCTCCTTGTGTTCCTTGTCGGATACGCCCTTGACGATATATCCGAAATGCTCGCGCATTTTGGTGGGCATTGCGATACCGTAGTTGCTTTCCATAAGATAACCGATACCACCCTTGCCTGACTGACTGTTTATGCGGATGACATCTCCCTCGTATTCTCTGCCGATATCTCTCGGGTCGATAGGCAGATACGGAACGTTCCACTGTTCGGTGTTTGTTTCGCCGCGCCATCTCATGCCCTTTGCAATAGCGTCCTGATGAGAGCCGCTGAATGCTGCGAATACCAGACGTCCGCTGTAGGGAGATCTTTCGTAGACGTGCATACGGGTCAAGCGCTCGTAGACCTCGGTGATCTCGGGCAGATCGGTGAAATCCAGATTAGGCTCAACGCCGTGGGAGTACATATTCAGTGCCAGTGTGATGATATCCACATTGCCCGTGCGCTCGCCGTTGCCGAAAAGTGTTCCTTCTACTCTGTCGGCGCCTGCCAGCAGACCCAGCTCTGTATCTGCTACTGCGCAGCCTCTGTCGTTGTGGGGATGCAGGGAAACTATGACGTTTTCGCGGCTGTGGAGGGTCTTGCACATATATTCCACCTGCTGCGCATAAACGTGGGACATGGATTCCGCAACGGTTACAGGCAGATTGATTATCACCTTGTTATCGGGAGTTGGCTGCCAGATATCTATTACCTTGTTGCAGATCTCCATAGCAAACTCAGGCTCAGTGCCTGTAAAACTCTCGGGTGAGTATTCAAAGCGGAAGTTGCCGGGAGTCTTTGCTTTATATTCATTCAGCAGCTTTGCGCCTGCCACTGCGATATCGATGATCTCCTCCTTGCTCTTTCTGAACACCTGCTCACGCTGGGCAACGGATGTGGAGTTGTACAGATGAACTATTGCGTTCTTGCAGCCCTCCAGTGCCTTGAAGGTCTTTTCGATGATATGCTCACGGCTCTGAGTGAGTACCTGCACAGAAACATCATCGGGGATGAGGTTCTTTTCGATAAGTGTGCGGCAGAACTCATACTCTGTATCAGAAGCGGCGGGGAAGCCGATCTCGATCTCCTTGAAACCAACTCTTACAAGATAGCGGAAGAATTCCAGCTTTTCATCAAGGCTCATGGGGATTATCAGCGCCTGATTGCCGTCTCTCAGGTCAACGCTGCACCACATCGGAGCCTTATCCACATATTCCTTCTGCGCCCAGTCCATGCAGGGGAAAGGCGGCATAAAATATCGCCTTTCATATTTGTTTTGGATCTTCATTTCGTTCGTTCCTTTCGTTTGTCGGAATTGTTGTATATAGAACTGTTGAAGCTGTGATCGTAAATAAGCCGTAAAAACAAAAACAGCTCCATCTCATAAAGAGATGAAGCTGTAAACTCCACGGTACCACTCTCATTGGCGGATATGAAAGATCCGCCCACTCATACACATCCATCAATGTGTGCCTCTGTAACGGGAGGACCCGAGATCACCTACTGGATAACGTTCAGCGATCCTGCTCAAGGAGGAGCTATGGCAAAGCTGTGTTACCGCCTCGCACCAAACGGCGGCTCTCTGAAAATCACGTCAGAGCTTTATTTCCTATCAACGCATTTCAACTATTCTGATGACAGTATAGCATGCTTTATCGATTTTGTCAAGCGAAAGAGCAAATTTTATACTCCAGTGCCTATTTCGGCGAGTATACGTTCCTTTCTGCTCATATCCAGGCTAAGTATTTTTTCTCTCAGCGGCAGTATTGCAGGCGGGGACACGGAAAGCTCATCTATGTTCATTGCGAGGAACGTCTCGGTGAGATCGGTGTCAGCGGCAAGCTCGCCGCATATACCTATCCACGCACCGTTTTTGTGAGCGTTTTCGGCTGCTATGCGTATCATTCTCATAAGGGAGATATGCCTTGTGTTGAAGTATTGTTCAAGGTAGGGATTCTGCCTGTCGGCTGCAAGGGTGTACTGGGTGAGGTCATTGGAGCCGATGCTGAAGAAGTCCACCTCACGGGCAAGCAGATCGGTTATCAGCACTGCGCCCGGAGTTTCGATCATTACGCCGATCTCAACATCGTGGCTGTAGGGAACGCCCTGCTGTTCCAGTTCGCGCTTTACCTGAGCGATCACAGCCTTGCACATGCGCACATCCTCTATCGAGCTTATCATGGGGAACATTATTGCAAGCTTGCCGTATACGGAGGCTCTGTACAACGCTCGCAGCTGTATGCGGAACACCTCGGGATGGGCAAAGCAGAAGCGTATTCCTCGTATTCCGAGGGCGGGATTTTCCTCCTGCTCGTGTCTGAAGCACTTTGCCTGCTTATCCGCACCTATATCCAGCGTGCGGATCACCACACGCTTGCCATTCATTTTTTCAAGGGCAGTGCGGTAGATGGAAAACTGCTCTTCCTCAGTGGGACATTCGCTGCGGTCAAGATACAGGAACTCACTTCTCATAAGACCTATTCCGCCCGCGCCGTTTTCGAGAGCGGCAGGGATATCCGCAACGCCGCCGATGTTGGCGTATATGTTTATGCGGTGTCCGTCCTGAGTGATGTTGTCACGGTCTCGCAGGGAGCGCAGATGATGAGTCCTGCGCAAATGTTCCTCACGCTTTACGGACATCGCAGCCCGTGTCACATCATCGGGATTTACATAAACCATGCCGCTGCCGCCGTCTACGATGATCTCGTCGCCGTCGTTCAGGTGCAGCAGACCGTCACCCAGACCTGTAACGGCAGGGATTCCCATAGTTCGTGCGAGTATCGCGGTGTGTGATGTGGCAGAGCCTCTCGCAGTGCAGAATGCCAGCACATTGTTTCGGTCAAGCTGTATCGTTTCGGATGGGGAGAGGTCATCGGCACATACAACGGAATCCTGCTGTGTTTCATGCCGTATAGTATTGTGGTGTGTGAGGCATTTCAGCACACGCTGGGATACATCCTGCACATCCGCTGCACGCTCACGGATATAGTCATCCTCCATCACATCAAAAAGACGCCGCAGGTTTTCCATTGTGAGCATTACGGCATATTCCGCATTAACCTTTTGGCGGCGGATAATACCTTCTATAGAATTGTTGTAATCGGGATCCTCCAGCATCATGCAGTGCATACCGAAGATCAGCGCGTCGTCCTCGCCTATCTCCTTCAGAGCCTTTTTGTAAAGCTCGTTCAGTTGGGCAAGTGCCTGTTCCTTTGCTACCTTGTAGCGCTCCAGCTCCGCTTTTGTGTCCTTTACGGAGATGCGCTGTACATTGATCTCGTCACGGAAGTATACTCGTACCGTACCCATAGCGATTCCGCACGAAACACCTTTGCCTTGCATTGTGATCATTATAGCACACCTCCCGTGTTTTGATAAGCTGTT
>JAZKZL010000240.1:0-1859 GCA_045612645.1 Oscillospiraceae bacterium | reverse complement strand
CGATACAAGGGCAGTGTTGCTGAGGGGGATATAATCATAGCGGCACATAATTACTGGTCACATTTCGGCAGATTGTCAGAACTTGGCGGAGGTGAGATTTTTACATTCACCGAAGCTGACGGAACAGTTCACACATATGAGATTACCGAAATAATCCAGCTTGACGGCAGAGATATCGACGGTATGGATTTCGGCTCTGCTGAATCCTGGGATATGACGCTGTTTACCTGTACTCTTGGCGGTCAGAGCAGAGTTACTGTTCGGGCAGTGGAGGTTGAATAATTGGGGCCTCTAATAACAAAAATGCCTGCCATATTTGGCAGGTTCAATCGTAAGCGTAAAATAATCCCCCGTCTATGAAAAACAGTATCATCCGTGTATAATAAAATGTAAGCAGCTCTATGGACTGAATTTGAATATCTAAAACAGTCTATAGAGTAAGCTGGAGTAAATCAGACACGGAGGAAAAGAAAATGGAAAAGTTAACTGGTCCAATGTCAATAAAGTAGACAATAAAAAGAGGAGAGCTAAGTAACGAGAGATTCAGCAGCAATGGGTGGGAGCCCGTTGTTATGAGAGTGCGGACGCATGGAATTATAGAAACCATGGATGTAACAGAACAAAGCGTCCTGTAGCTCTGATAATGAGCTATAAGAACGTCGATCCGTTTCCTCGTGCTTGAGATATCTGAAAAAACATTCCATCACAGCATTATCGTAAGGATAGCCTTTCGCAGAAAACGACTGGATCATATCATGCTGATCCAGAAACTGACGAAATCGTTTTGATGTAAACTGGCTGCCCCGATCCGTATGAAACATCACACCGGAAGATACGCCTCGTGCCTGAATGGCATCCTTCAGTGTTGTAATCGCAAGATCGGTATTGATTCGGGCAGACAGGCGAAATGCTATGATTTTGCGGGAGAACAGATCCATGATTGCACAAAGATAATAGAATCGACCGCCTGCTCTGATATAGGTGAAATCGCATACCCAAGCCATATTCGGCTTCTCCGGTTTGAATTGTTGCTGCAGTAGATTTTTGCAGATTCCGCTTTCATCATCGGAATGTAATTTCTGCTTCGGCGGCTTAAAAGTGCTCATTTTGGGCAGATTCATGGTTTTCATCAGACGGTACACTCTGCCGCAGCTGATGTGAATGCGATATTCCCGTGCAAGGCATTCGGTCATTTTCTGTGAACCCAACCGCTTGTCGCTTTTGATGTAAAGTGCAAGGATTTTTGCACGAAGCTCTCTGTTTTCAACGGTTCTGCGAGAATCTTTGCGGTTGCGGAATTTGTAGTAAGTACTCCGATTGACCCCCAGAACCCGACAAAGTGTTGTCACAGCGTGCTCATGACGCAGCGAATGGACTGCGTTTAGTCTTTGCCTGAGTGTGGCGTGAATATCGCAATGGCTTTTTTTAGGATGAGATTCTCCTCTTCCAACTGAGCGTTTCTCTTTTGCAAAGCTTTGATCTGCTCAGCGGTAATGAGTGTGTCATCATCGAGCTTCACTACGGAATACTGCTTGATCCATTTGGCTAAGGCGCTGTGGGATACGCCGTATTCCTGTTCAATCTCTGCATAGCTTTTGCCGTTTTGGTGCAGATTTACGATCGTTTTCTTGAATTCTTCACTGTATCGTGGACTTTTCTTTCCTGCCATTTCTTTTTCCTCCTGGCCTTTTCTTTTATTATACATCGTTCTTCTTTTTTTGTCCACTTTTTTAGTATAGCACCAGGATGCTTGTAAATCAGGTACAGATTCATCAGAACAAAGATAAATCCCTCGACATTAAATTCAGAATGAACGGAAACTGGAGTGGAGGTGTGGCAGTTTATGTTGAGCCTGATTG
>JAZKZL010000239.1:0-41569 GCA_045612645.1 Oscillospiraceae bacterium | reverse complement strand
GAGATAGGATACGAAGGTAATAAATGCTGACTCTGTTCTTAACAGGCAGTTACTGAGGATGATGTTTACTACCTGACCGATCAGCATAGGAACCAGTGCATAAGCTGTGTTAACACAGATATTCTTCATGGTACCCTCGCCATCGAACAGTGTACATAACGCCCAGTTACCGATTACCCATGTAAAGAACAGGATGATCGTGCGTATTACTATGGGAACAATGTTAAAGATCTTAACATAGTTCATGTTAAAAAGGAAGCCTGTCATGAGCTGATCGCAGACTGCGATAACGAAGAAAAGCACAACGATAACCATAGCGACCTTCATGCTGTATGCTTTCTTCCATCTGAGATCCTCAAAACCCTCGAAGGGATGAGCCATGATGTAGAACGGCCATTTCCAAGCCGGCATATCAAGATTGAATCTCATGCGTTAGTCCTCCCTTCCCTTGTTTTGTGCTTTGAAGAGCTTCTCAGCTTCGGCAATCTTCTTCTCTCTCATCTTGCCTCTTACAGAAGCGAGAATGTATACGACGAGAAGCAGGCCAATGATGATGCAAGCAATGGTTGTGAAGTTTGCTCTGATGAAATCAGTTCTCCAACCCTTGAAAGCGTCGTTGTAGCCAACCTTGGAGTTGTATACGAAATACTCCATAGCTTCTTCATACTTACCCTGATTGAGGTAAGCATTACCAAGACCGATGTAAGCCAGCCAGTAGTTGGAGTCACGTCTGAGAGCTTCCTCCCAAGGTGCACGGGCCTCCTCGTACTTACCCTTGTTGAACAGTGTGATCGCCTCATGTACGATAGAACCGAACTCAGTCTGCTCAAATACTGTAATACTTGCCTTACGTCCATCCAGAACGAATACATTGGTTCCCATGCTCTCAACTGCGTTTACGGTAGTGAAAGTACCCTTCTGGGAACCCTTGCCACCGAAGATGAAGAGCAAGTTACACTCGTTATCATACTGGAACACACGACCTGTCTTGAGGTCAAGCAGGTGGATAACGCCATTTTCTCCGATATCAACGTCTGTGATCTGCGAAGAATATGTCTGACCACGGTACCACTTTGTCAGATAATCACCGAATGTGTTCTCGGAATAGCCGAGGTTTACAAAGATGTTTGTACCTGCGGAATTCAGCTTTTTAATGATATCTGTTTCAACGCTCTTGGACTCTGTTACAGTGTAGATGAAGTTATCGGGGTCGATATCAAAGTTAGAGATCTCGACAGGAACGTTTCTCTTCATCTTCTTGATCTGCTCACGGTTAAAGATGAGCTTCCAGAAAGCGTTCATCAGAACGTCGGCTGTTGCCTCTACTCGGTTTGCACCGAAGTAGCCGTTGAACTCGCCACTCTCAGAGAACACTACAGCACCCTTTGTAATGGACTTGATGCAGACATAAACGTTGTTAGCTGCGTCAACAAGAACCTTACTGGGATTGAATGTTGTTGAAGAATCATATACGTCAGAATCGGGGCGGGTGTAAACGTTCTTTACAACGCCATAGCCGATTCCATTGTCATCCGCTGCAAGAGTGAATGCTACTACACGGTCATTGGAGTTATCCGCTACATATACAACATCCTCTTTAACAAACACGCCTGAAGGGCCGTCGAAGTATATGTCTGTGATCTTATTATACTGTGTCGAATCGATCGCGCCGGATTCGAGACGGGCATCCTGGGTATCACACCAGTCCGGTACCTGCGAGAAATCGAGATATTCAACAGCAACCTTTTTGGTGAAATCACTGTTTGCAACAATGATTCTTCCCTTCATGCTGCTGTCAAGCGTACCCTTATATGCGGTATCAGCGATATAAATTTCATTCTTATCCGAAATAAACATATCGCCTGGTTCGGTAAGTGCGCCTACACCCATATCATTACCGGTGATAACTCTTTGAACGACATAACCGTTCTGGGAAGGTACGGGATCGCCCCACCAGTCATAGTTATAACCGTCATAAGGCTCATCGGCATAAGCTACAAGGCTTGTGCTGAGTGTAACGGCAGCCATTACCGCAGCGCATGTACGGATAGCGATGCGTTTAATTGATGGCACTCAAAATCATCCTTTCGTAATTATTTCATCAATCCTTAAGACCTGAGTGAGCCATCGTTTCAACAACGTTAGACTGCAGGATAAGGAACAGTATCATCGGAGGTAACATCAGCACAACGACCGTTGCCGACGAAACGCCGGTACGGGCGATACCCGCTGCAGCGATCTGCTGCATAACGATGGGGATAGGCTTCAGCTGCTCACTATAAACGAATAGATAACCTGTGATCTGCCATGCACCCTGGAATGCGAATATCATCAGGGTCAGCCAAGCGGGCTTTACATTGGGCATTACGATCTGCCAGCATACTCTCAGGTGGCTCGCACCGTCAAGCTTTGCAGCCTCGATCATACTCTCGGGGATCTGACCCATGAACTGCTTCATAAGGAACAGACCCATCGGAGTTGCGATAAAGGGCAGTGTGATCGCCCAGTATGTATCGATCATGCCGAGTGTTGCCATTACGATATACTGTACGATGTATGTAACAGAGGATGTGAATAGGAGGGCGATATCGATCGTCTTGTTCATAGCCTTTACGCCGGGAGCCTTTACCTTTGCCAGCACATAAGCAGCAGAGGAAGAAAGGAACAGCTGGGCAACTGTTACAACAATAGATACGAACAGGGAGTTGAATACATATCTGGAGAAAGGAACGTCCAGGCTGCCCGCAACCTTGAGCATATCCTCAAAGTTCTGGGATGTGGGACGCTGTACATAAAGCTTGGGAGGGAACACGAACAGTTCCTCGACAGGCTTGATGGACTGGATAACGGAGAGGTAGATAGGGAAAAGCATGAACACGCCGATAAGTGTCAGCACGATGAATATCGCGATGTCACCGCCACGGGAGCCGCCCCATCTCTTTCTTCTTTGTATAATACGCATTTTCTGTCCTCCTTAATCCAGAATACCGCTCATAGCCTTGCGGATCACGTTATTAACGAGCAGCATGACGATGAAGAGCAGGAAGCAGACTGCGCAGGCATAACCCATTTCGTAACGGATGGAACCGTAGTCGAATGCGTGGGTCATAATTGTATGTGCCGCATAGTCAGTGGACGGGAATGCTGTAAGAGAACGTCCGATATCACCGGCGGTGAAGGAAGCGGTGATCTGCATTACAGCTGCGAACAGAAGCTGCGGACCCATGCTGGGGATGGTGATAAACAGAAGCTCCTGCCAACGGTTCTTGATACCCTCGATAGCGCCTGCCTCGTAACCGGACTTATCGATACCCTGGAAGCCCGCACGCAGAGAAAGGAAGCCTGCACCGAGGGACATCCACATCTGTACGATAATTACACACATGAGGATATATCTTGCGTCTGTCAGCCACTGCTGAGGGCCCTTGATAATGCCAAGGTCCATCAGAGTGGAGTTCAGGAAGCCATATGTATCGCCTGAGAAGATGAGCTGCCATGTGGCAAAGATGTTACCTGCCAGTGTGGGCGCATAGAAGATATATGTAAATACCGTCTTGAGAGCGCCGGGCATCTCATTAATGAGCCATGCAAGCAGGAAGCACATTACATAGCTTACAGGACCTGTGATTATAGCGAATACCAGTGTATTCTGAATTGCAATAAGGAAAACGTCGTCCTGAAGGAACAATGTATAGAAGTTGCTGAGTCCAACCCATGTCGGGAACTGCACCATGTTAAAGCTGGTGAAGCCGATAGGGAGGGAGATAACGACCGGTATACCTGTAAAGATCAGGAACAGTATGAAGTACGGAAGTGCAAGTAAGTAGGCGCTGCCGTTCTTCTTAACTTCACGCATCGTATAGCGAAATTTACTATCTTCGATATACTGCGATTTTTCTTTACCGAACAAGCTGATTCCTCCTAATTCTTATTGGAAAGAGCATTGCTCTCCCGGGTAGCCCCGGGGAGCCTTTATGCCTCTTCTTCTGGGTAATAGCCAAGCTCCTTCAGCTTTCTTACAATCTCAGAGTTGATATCTCTGTTGTAAGAGCTGAGCTGGTATCTGGGGTTCTTCTGGTTGTTTACAACCGCTCTGAATGCGTTGTATACATTTCTGGTAACTGCATAGGAAGCGGGAATGATCGGAACCTCCTGGAGATGAGCCATCTGATCCGAGATCTTTTCGTACTCGGTTGTAGACCAGTTCAGTCTAGCAAGTGCCTCAAGGTTCGCAGTATCATAACGACCGAGCGGGCCCATAATAGCCTCGATGGTTCTGCCATACTCAACCTGAGCTTCTGTGTCAGTAAACCACTTAATGAAGTCCCAAGCTGCCTGTTTATCGGAGCAGGACTGGAAGATAACCGCACCGGCAGAACCGGAGTTTGCGGTATAGTCAAGAACGGTGTTGCCATTCTCATCTGTTCTGTAAGAACCGGGAACGTGTGTGAAGTCCCACAGACCCTTGATCTCGGGAGCAGCTACGTTCAGCTGGTTATAGAAGGTATAAGCCTGAATTACGAGCGGCAGCTCACCTGTTCTGAAACGTGTGAATGCATCGTAAGTCTGATCAAAGTCATATACAGTGTAGAACTTTGTCCACTTTGTGAACGCCTCAACAGCAGCCTCTGTCTCGAATGTGGTTGCTGTGTAGTTCTCATTGTAGAAAGACTGACCGGTCTGGTTCATCAGCAGTACGAATGTGTTACCTGCATCAAATACCTGAGAGGAAACGTTGGAAGGAAGGATAAGACCTACATCCAGATATTTTCTCTGCAGATCGGGGAGCATTGCGATCAGCTCATCCCAAGACTCGGGCGGTCCATCGTAGCCGAGCTCTTCAAGTACATCGGTACGATAGAACAGCATGGGGAAGTTCTGGGTAAGCGGTATACCATATACTCCGCCGTTGAACTCATAGAGTGTTGTGATGTCCTCTGAGAATCTGGAAACGACATCATCATAGTCAGTGAAGTCCTTCATATTCACGAGCAGACCTCTGGAAGCACATACTACAGGGAAGTCACCGCCGATGAACAGCGATACCTCAGGTCCCTTGCCTGCAAGAGTTGCCTCAAGCACAGCACCCTGTACAAGGCTGATAGCGATCTGTGTGGAATGATTAGGATTGTATTCGGAACTTACCAGTTCATTTACTACTGTTGCCTGGTCACGACCGAGGGATACCCAAACGTTCAGCGCCTTTGTAGTAGAATCAGAGATGGAAGTATAATCCTCAAAGAAAGAGCCGATAAATGCACGGAAACCAAATGCAAGAGAAGCAAAGAAGTTGGACTTTGCATTCTTATATTCATCGTGAACGGACTTGACCTCGATGTAGTCAAGCTCAAGAGGCTGATCACGGTAGTCGCGCATCCACGCGGATACAGCTGAGATCTGATCCTTGATACTGCCGAGCATAACGGGGATATCATCAGGCTCTTCAATTGCCATCTCAAGGATGACAGCCATTGTCTGGAGAGTAGAAGCCTCGGAGCCTTCGCCTGTGATTCTCTCGATACCTGCCTTCTCAGCGTAGAGAGTATCAACTGCGTTCTGGAAAACATCCAGCAGCTCGGGAATCTGATCGTCAAGGAAGTAGTCGTTATATTCATCGGGGCTGGGACCGGTGATCATAAGAACTCTTCTGTAATAATAGTTAAGCTGGAAGATCAGATCGTCAAGTCTCTGCATAACCTCGCCGATATCGCCGGGGATAGCTTCGAGCGCGAGAGTGTTCTTACCTGCATTGAGTTTTACATAAATGGGTTCGCCCGCATCATTGCAGAACTCAACAGACTGCCAATCGGGATCGTACTGAATCTTGATGTCGTTAAGCTCTTCGCAAGGAACCACGCCGTTTACATATACACGTCTGTTGGAGAAGAAACCACGCATTGTGCTCTGACGAGCCTTCAGCTGGATCGTGTAGTATCCGTCGGCGGGAACATCGAACTCCCATACGATGGTCTGAGTAGCCTGATCCCATGTATCAAGACCGATAGTGTTATATCTCTTGTTTACAGGGTGAGAGGGGCTTACTGTATAGTCAGTTCTGTCGTATGTAGGGTAAAGTGTGGAAGCTGTTGTATATTTGGGAGACTCAGCTTCGATCAGGATAGCATTTCCGCCTGCGAGTGCGGGAGTATTATCGATATCTGCCTGTGAAGGTGCGATATCGGCATAAGCGGGAAGCGCTTCGCTGTTATAGAAACGGATATCCTTGATATAAAGATTTGTCTTGATGCCATCAAGAGTGAGCGTATGCTCGCCCTCATCAAGGTAGAAGAAGTAAGGGGTATTGATCAGGCCATCCTTATCCTTGATGGGATAATCGATCCAAAGTTCGTCATACTCTTCCTGAGGAGGACGCTTCTGGTTCTTCTTCTTTGCATCGTATTCAATAGCGGTCTTACTGTGCCAATAGCGATCAAGCTCGACAAGCTTTACCTCATCAAAAGGAGTTTCGCCATCGATCTTCAGGCTTACTTCGACAGTAGTGTTCTGAGCCTTGAGGGTATGATAGAACATCTTCATGTTATACAGACCTGCTGTCTTAACATTGAATTTCCATTCCAGCGTACCTTCGCTGTCCAGCCAGGACACGACGTCAGCCTCGCCCTGATAGTTTGTTACTTCGGTTATTGCGCCATTGCTTGCGGTGTAATCAAGTACATTTACGACAACATCCTCCATCGGCTTTGCAGCGTCAGTGTAATTAGCGATGTAGTTTCTGTAAGTGTTCTTGTTACTTGTCATGCCGACTGTTTCGGCACTGACTGATGACCCGCCTAAAGCAGCGCCGCTCTCAGCCTCAGCAGCCGCTCCAAGAGTCATCTGAAACTGAATTGACGTAGCAGCTATCATTGCAGATAAAAACAATGCGGTCGTTCTTTTCAGCTTCATACCTTGCTTTTTTGCCACAGTATTATCCACCTTTCCTATTTTACTGTTTTGCAGCATATAAAGGCAACAGCGCGCAGTATCTCCTTGATTCTGTGCGTTCCTGCCTATGATCGGATCTCTCCTCATCCGATATTATATACTTTCTGATCCCTCATTAAGGGAATGTACTCCTCACATACGAGGATAAATGCATATCCTGCCTTCCTCAAGCTCAACGCGGACTTTATCGCCGCCCTTGATACCGAGTTCTTCAAGATATTCTTTGGGAATCTGCAGTCTGCCTGCACGATCAAGCACTGAAAGCTCTTCGTGACCGGCCTGTGCTGCCTCCTCTGTAAGCTGTCCGAAGGACTTCATAGCAGAGGACTTTCTGACTAGTTCACTAGAGGTCTTGCCATCTCTGATAGCAACAACTCTATCGATCTGTGCCGAAAGCTTTGTATCATGCGTTACAATGATTATCGTAACGCCCATGACCTTATTCAATTCACGGAAAACATCAAGAATGAGTTTTGCCGTTGCGGTATCCACCGAACCGGTGGGTTCATCGGCGAGAAGCAGCTTTGGATTGTTCGAAAGCGCAATAGCTATCGCGACCCTCTGCTGCTCACCACCGGACATCTGATCCAGCCTGCTGTTCTTTCTGTGAGAAAGTCCAACCATGTCGAGCAGCTCGGATGCTCTTTGCTTTCTTCCCGAAAATCCCGAGAGAAGCAGCGGCATTTCCACATTTTGCTGTGCCGAAAGATATGGAATGAGGTTTCGTGCGTTGTTTTGCCACACAAAGCCTACTGTTTTTCGTTTGTATTCTATAAAATCCGCTTCAGTGAACTTCAGCATATCCTTTCCATCAATGAAAAGGCTGCCCGCCGAAGGTCTGTCAAGTCCGCCAAGCATATTCAGCAGTGTTGACTTACCACTGCCGCTGGCGCCGACTATTCCCATCAGCTCGCCGCGTTCAACTGTAAGATCCAGACCCTGAAGCGCCATTACTTCAACATCCGAGGACTTGTATATCTTAACTAGATTATCCGCCTGAACCATGACATTTTCGGGCGGTGCCAGCATTACTTTTTTAGGCATCCGAACCCTCCTCATCTGTCTTTTCAGGGTTTATGGTGACATCGCTGATCACGCCGTCTTCAAGCGTGTAAACGATATCAGCGACCTCCATCATTGATGTGTCATGCGTTGTCATAACAATCGTAAGATCATTGTTCTTAACAAGTTCTTTAAACAGATTCATCACTGCAAATCCAGTGGGAGAATCAAGCTCAGCAGTCGGTTCATCCGCGAAAATGATTTTAGGTGAGGTTGATATTGCCCTGGCAATAGCGACACGCTGCTGCTCACCACCTGACATTTCACCTGGGCGATGATGCATGCGTTTTTCAAGGCCAACCTGTATCAGTGCCTGCTTTGCACGTTCGATTCGTTCTTTATACGGAAGTTTAGTAAGCCTAAGGGCGAATTCGACATTTTCAAAGGCAGTCATTGTCGATATAAGTGCAACCGACTGGAAAACAAACGCCATATCGCCACGTCTTAGCATATCCCTTGCAGGATCCGAAAGCTTAGTGATATCGTTATCACCTTCGAGAAAGAGCACTTCGCCTGAAGTCGGGCGATCCAACGCACCAAGGATATTTATAAGCGTAGTTTTGCCGGAACCGGAGCGGCCTCTCAGAATAGACAATTTATTTGGCTGTATCTGAAGATTGATGCCTTTTAAAGCATGAACAACGCTTCCGTCGCCGATTTCAAAGTCCATGCAAACGTTTTTTGCTTCAATGATATGATTCATAACTATCCTTTCATCTGCATGAAACTTTAAGAAAACTTACACAAAGCCATAAAACGGCTATCATATATACCGTATTAATTATATCAAATTTATACGCCGATGTCAATAAGATTTAAATCTTTTTATGCACTTTATATAAATCACACAAACGTGTGAAAATGACGTGTCTTTTTCAACTGACTTTATTAAGTAACACAAGATTTAGTGTATAGTGCCACCACTATTTTGCTTGATGTACTAGATGTTGAATTGATTTTAAAAATCAACCTACTACTTAGTCTTGTTTCTTTGTGTAATCGTTATTTTTCGTCATTATTAACAAAATTCAGAGTTATTTTTGTACAGCTACAAATAGTATAAAAGGCGTGTAATATACACGCCTTTTAAATGCAACTGATCATCACAGAATAAAAGCCTCCCCACGAAGGGGAGGCTTCTTTGTTGTTTCTTAGAATAAGATTTATTCAGATATTATCTGATTAGGATCTCTTCTTAGCAACTACGATAGCAGCACCAGCAAGGATAGCGGGAACTACTGCGAGAGCGATACCTGTAGGAACGTTCTCGGTCTCAGCTGTGTCAGCTGTGTCCTCGATTGTCTCAGCGGGAGTATCAACTGTCTCGAAGATTACGGGCTCATCCTCAGTCTCAGCTGTATCAACAACAACCTCAGTCTCAGGATCCTCAACGGGCTCCTCATCGCCAACTACAACTGCAACAGCAGCTGTGCCGTCAACGTCAGCCTCGAAACCAGCATCGGGAGTCAGAGTTACGGAAATCTCCTCATCAGCAGCAGCGTCAACAGCATAAACCAGTGTCAGCAGAACCTCACCGTCAGCGGGAGCAGCGGTGTTAGCCCAAGCGAACTTGTTGTTGTTGAATGCAGCAAAGCCGTTTGTTGTTACTTCGGAGCTAACCAGTGTCAGGTTGTCGGAAGCAACTACGTTGAACTGAGCAGCGTTTGTAGCTACGCCAGTAGCAACTACTTCTACAGTGATCTCTTCGCCAGCAACAGCGTCAGTGATGATTGTAGGTGCAATAGCAGCGGAAGCTGCAACAGCTGTAACAGAGAGAACAGCAGCAGCTACGCCGAGAGATAAAATCTTCTTCATATTATTTTCCTCCATAAATTTTTTGTTTATATAATCAACCCATCACCGGAGCCGAAGCTCCGGCTTGGGTAGATCACTAAACTGAGAATTAGAATTAGCCGTTAACGATAGCTGTCAGGATAGCGGAAGCATCCAGAGCGTTAACTGCGCCGCTCTTGTCGTAGTCAGCAACTGCTGCGTCAAGAGCCTTACCATCAACGATAGCTGTCAGCAGAGCAGCAGCGTCGAGAGCGTTTACAGTGCCGTTGCCATCAACATCACCGAGCAGAACAGCAGGAGCTGTCTGAGCATCGATAGCTGCGAGCAGGGACTCATATGCTGTGTGCAGAGCAGCGTGAGTGGGGTTAGCACCATCCTTAGTTGTAACGCCGGAGCCGATTGTCTTGATTGTCTGGGGATCGCCAGTGTTTGTGATAACACGGTTGAATGCCTGGAATGCTCTGTCAACGTCGAAGCCTGCGTTCTCATCGTATGTGCCGCCGTCAGATGTTGTGATCTCATCAGCGATTACAGACAGAGCGTAAGCTGTGTTGTCCAGGGCGGACATCAGATCAGCCTTTGCATCGAGATCGCCATCATCGATCATCTCAGCAACTTCAGCGAGCTTCTCGTAGATCTCACCGAAGGAGTACTTCATAGCGCTGTACTCAGCGTTCAGAGCATCATACTGTGCCTTGAGAGCCTTGTATGCTACTGTAGAGGAATCATATGCAGAGCCATCAGCTGCTACGCGACCTGTGTACTCCTTGTACATCTTGTCGGAGTTAGCAAGCTTAACCCAATCGATAGCTGCCTGACGAGCCTCAACGAGATCCATGTGAGCGCCCTCGAAGATGGAAGCGTCACCTGTCAGCTCAGCGAGATCGTAAGCGTCCTCGATCAGAGCCTTAACGTCAGCCTTTGTGTACTTCTCATCGGAAACGGATGCATCGTACTTATCCTTCAGAGCGTAGTTCAGGTAACGGTAAACAATAGCCCACTCCTTGGAGTTGCCCTTGTAATCATCGTTAGCTACAACGCCTGTTGTATCGATATCATCAGTCATTGTTGTGTAGGAATCATCGCCATCGAGGTAATCCATAGCCAGACCATAAGCGGTGGACAGGTTGATTACTGCGCCCTCGTAGTCGTAAACTTCCTTGTAGATTACGCCGTTGATAGCTGCGCCCCAATCGTGACCAGCGTTATCACCAGTGATGATGTCGCCCCAACCGAAGTAAGGCCACTCATTACCGTGATCCATAGCACCGTTGTTAGCGGGGTTGAAGTCGCCATCAGCTGTTACATCAGCAGCTGCTACGGGAACCATCTTCAGGATATCGTATGTTGTCTTAGCGGAGATCATCTGCCACTTAGCTGCGCCCTCGGGAAGTGTGGACTCCTCAGGACGTGCGCCAGCTACGATAGCAGCTGTATCTACACAGTAACCATCCTTGTCAACAGGAACGTAAACGCTTACTGTGGGTCTTACTACCCAAGAAGCACCTACGAGCTTCTCAACAGAAGCGCCTGTGAATGTGGAAGCTGTACCAAATGTCTTCTGGATCTCAGTGTTGGACTTAGCAGCATCAAGAGCGCCAACACCAGCGATAGCTGTGTAGAGCTCCTCTGCAGCTGTTGTAGCGTAATCAGCTACGAGAACTGCATGATACTCCTTCAGCAGAGAGTTAACGCCAGCCTTTGTAGCTCTGGAAGAGCTGTCAACTGTCCAAGAATTGAATACAGAAACTGCATCCTGAGCCATCTTGTAGCCGTTAACGATATCGATATCGGAAGTCTTGGAGAGTGTCTTGATAGCATCGAGAGACTCGTAAGCTGTGTTTACTGTCTCCTGGCAAGCCATAGCAGCTTCCCACATTGTGCCGTAAGCAGCTGTGGATGTACCGCCTGTGAATGCCCAGAAGTTGCCTGTGTTGATATCAGTCCAGCCGAGCTGACCGCGTCTCCAGTCCTCGTACTTGAACTCAGCAGAGATAACTGCCTCGTACTGCTTCATTACGTTTCTGAACATGGACTTGGAAACAACTGCCATCTTAACCAGATCAGCCTTAGCCTTAGCGAGCTGCTCATAAGCCTCTGTAATGTCAACGCTGGAAGAAGATGTTACGTAGTTGCATGCGTTGTCGTATGCACCAACCAGAGCGTCGTAAGTATCGGATGTGTAGATCAGATCCTGCAGCTCTTCGTTGTAGATGTTGTTGGACTCGTAGATAGCTGTGCAGTCATCGATCAGAGTCTGGAGCTCTTCAGCGGTGTGGATAACCAGGCGAGCAACAGTAGCCTCAACCATCATGTATGCAACAGTGTAGTCCTCAGCGTCAGCGTCTGCATCGTACAGAACTGCATCAGCAGCCTCGAGAGCGTCCAGAACTGCCTCAGCAGAAACGGAGCCGTACTCGGACAGCTTGTCAGCACGGAATGCATCGCCATAAGTCTCGTTTACAAGCTTCTCAAGGTCAGCCTTGGTCTTGTAATTTGTCTCTTCAGCGCTAGCAACAACTGCAACGGAAGAAAGTGCCATTACAGAAGCCATTGCGCCAGAGAAGATTCTTCTTCTTAACATAATAGTCCTCCTAAAAGTTTTGTTTTTTAAACATCTCTGAGTTATCGGGCACTCGGATGTATTAAACGGATTTTAATTCACCGCTCACCACCGTAGTCAGCGACAAGATCAAAAAAGTTTCAAAAACATTTGATTTTTTTGCTTACACTACGGTAGTCGCGGGTAAATTCAGAAAAGTTTCAAAAAAATTCAGATTTTTTAAAAAATTTGAATTACTTTCTCTTCTTGGAGAGAACAACTGCGCCAGCAGCAACTACTGCCAGACCTGCAACAGCTGCAACGCCCTCAACACCAGTGTCAGGGGACTGCTTGTCGCCTGTTGTGGGAGCTGTTGTATCAACTGCGCCTGTATCAGCAGCAGGAGCGTCAACAGAAGCGCCACCTACAGTAGCATTACCGTTGCCATCGAAGGAAAGGATAACGTTCTCGGAAGCGTCGAGCAGCTCGAGAGAAACTACAGTGTAGTTGTTCATAGCGTCGCCCCACTCCTGGATACCTGTCTGAACGTATGTAGAATCAGCGAAGAAGCAGTTAGCGTCTGTCATTACGCAACGTCCCTTGTAGGTGTAATCGCCGATCTTCTCGAATGTTACAGGCTTGTCAGCAGCGAGAGTCTCGATACCGAGATCAGCATCGGAAACGCCCCAGAACTCATTGTTGGGCCAGTTGTGGCTGCCGTTTGTGGAGTCGCCACCGCAGGATGTGATGATGGAACCGCCGAAGGAACCCTCGAACCAGTCTCTGGAACCGTCGTCAGCAACTTCAACTACTACATCGATGTAAGCAGTGTCAGCGAAGTTAACGCCGTAGTCTGTGGGATCCTTGCCCTCAGCCTCGTTACCTACGTTGTAAATCTGAACGAGCCAAGAACCTGTACCGGAAGCTGTTGTACCTGTGTTCTCAACGAGAGTGAGAAGTGCGCTTGCGGAAGTAGCAAGAGCGGTTGTTGCAACTGCAGCAGCTGCAACGGTAGAAAGAATCTTTGTGATCTTCATAACGAAAAATCCTCCTTAAAGATTTTGCCATCGCTCTGTATAGCGATGAAGTTTTTTGTACCTTAGCTAAGGTAAAGCTATGCATCGGGACATAGCTACCCTTGTATAACAATATACCATTTCCGAACCCTTTTCGTCAATGTGCAATTTGTATAAATCTTCGCCGTGAATTTAGAGGAATTGTGCAAGTTGACTTTTTTTACTTTTGAAACTCTTTACAAACGGCTCTATCATGCGGTTTTCTGCATTTTAAGCAATTTACCTAATCCCAAGTAAAACCCAACAAAAATCTTGATTTCTCTAAAATTTTTTCCAAATCAATCGCTTTTTATACCGAGAAGCGACCATTTTCTCAAGAATAATCACACAAAAACGCACAAATCCATAAAACCTATTGAAAAATTCTCGGATTGATGATATAATAATCTAGTAATACGCCTCTTTAGTTAAATGGATATAACAGCCCCCTCCTAAGGGGCAGTTGTAGGTTCGATTCCTACAAGGGGTGCCAGTGTGATAAAAAAAGTCGTCTGCATGGACGACTTTTTTTATCACCTTGCATCGTATCCTTCGATTTCCCCTAACGGAAAATCGATTTTGCTTTGCAAAACTGTATCCGATGCCACATATACTCATATCATTTGGTCGTCCGCATGGACGACTTTTTTATCACCTTGCATCTTATCATTCGACATGCACACGCATTTTCTCAATCCCCTGCCTCAGCGCTCAGTGGTTGTAAACAAATGTTGAAATAAGCAATGCGATTATATTCATAACACTTCCTCATATATAGACAATTTTGCATTTTTAAACAATTCGGGGGAGCAAAAGCTCCCCCTTATATATTATAATAGTATATCAGTCTTTATAATACATACGGATGAAATCTTCAATGAATTTCACCGAGCCATCAATTCCAAGCACCGAGCTGTCAAGGCACAACTGATAGTTCTGTGGCTGTCCCCAGCGTTTATCTGTATAGTAGTTATAATAGGATATACGCTGCTTGTCGATGCGTTTCACATAACTCTCTGCATGCTTTTCTTCGATGCCGTAAACCTCAATAGCACGGCGCACACGTGTCTCAAAAGGTGCAGTGATGAACAGATTGATCACGCCCGTAAAATCTCTCAGCGCATAATCTGAGCATCTACCCATGATCACGCATGCATTCTCTGAAGCTAACTTCTGAATGGTATTCAGCTGAGCAAAGAACAATGTATCATCAAAAGGCACTCCGCCCTGACCGTATGTGGTAGAAAGCAGATACAAGAAACTATTGGTGCGCTTTTCATCATTCTCCTCGAAGTGATTCTTGTGAATGCCGCTGCTCTCGGAAGCCAGCTCCAACAGCTTATTATCATAGAACTCTATACCGAGATTCTTTGCCAGCTGCTCGCCTATCTCACGACCGCCACTGCCATATTGTCTTGTTATGGTGATTATTTTTCTTGACATAAAAAGCACCTCCGTTATATCTGTATTTTTATAATATTATTGTATCACATCACCGCGAATTTGTCACCACATTTCACAATATTTTTACTGTTCCTTATAAAATTTTGTGCATTGTCACAATCACAATTGCAACAAATTAGTAAAATTGCAAATGAATCCGCCCATACAAAAAAGCCTGAGAAGATCTATCTCTTCTCAGGCTTTTGCATATCCTCTCTTTAGTCTATAACAAAGTAATAATCAAACTCTTTTCCATCAAGATCATATACGCACCAGTATTCGCCGCAGCGAACGGTTTTCCCTTTGAGGTAAAATTCAATATATACCTTAATGCAATCGAAATCCAGTTCCTTTGTTACGCAAAACGCATATCCGTATAGCTCAGCATTAATCGAACCTCTGTCACAAAGACCTATTTCTCTGCTCTCCATCGGTTCTTCTTCAAGATAAGTGTCATACGTATGCCAAAAGCTCCGAAAAGTACGCTCGATCAGATCATGCTTTTTGACTATATTATCAAGTTCTTCTCTCATGATAACCCCTTAATCCGCAAGCACTTCACCGCCGCAATATCACCCGCACACCGCCCGATAAAGCATTTCAGCATCGCTCACAATGTACTTTGGCGAAAACGCACTAAGCTCCTCATAACTGCGGAAGCCCCACAGCACAGCACAGGCATCAATTCCTGCCGCAGCAGCTGTCTGCATATCGACGCTACTGTCTCCAACATAAAGTGCCTCGCTCTTATCCGCACCATATCTTCGGCAAAGTTCCTCTGCCGCATCAGGCGCGGGCTTTGCAGGGAATCCCGCTCCGAATCCAATTAAATCACAGATCTCGTTTCCAAAAGCCACTTTCAGTAGCTCGCCTGAAAACTCATGCGCCTTGTTCGTGTTGACAACGCAGGTCACACCAAGTGCATTTAACCGCTCCAGCATATCTTTTATTCCGTCATACGGCACTGTACGATCCGCCTTGTGTGCCGAATAATATTCATTGAAGACGCGAAAAGTCTCCTCTCGCTCCATATCCGTGCTTTCCGCAGGAAGAATGCGCTCTATCAGCTTCGGGATACCGTTTCCAACGAACAGCTTATATGCGTCCACAGGATGCTGTGGCTTTCCCATCTTCGCAAGAGCATAATTACCTGCCGCCGCAAGATCTCCCAGCGTATTGAGAAGAGTACCGTCCAGATCAAAAATAACAAGCTTATACATAGGCATCATTTGGGCATGGTCATAAACATTGAGATTCCGTATGTGATGACCCATGCAGCGCCGGTAACATATGTCAATCCTGCGATGATCTTGTTTCCTGTTACCTCGGTACGATGAGCGGTACCATCACCCTTGGCAAATACATTCGTAAAAATGCAGCCGACAAGCGCAAGACCCAATCCTACCGTTGTAAACCAGCGGGGTGCATTTCCTGTCAGGAACAGCACATTCAGCACCAGACCCGCCACAAGGCAGATATTCAGAAAGATCTGGATATAATCGAATTTAGTTAATTTCATAGCGTCTCCTTTGCTTATGTATATGAGCGGATCTCATCATATACAAAAAATCATGTCAATTAGTATTATACTCCTGAAAAATCCGCCTGTCAACCTTGAAATATATATAAATATATGGTATAATAATAAAGAATATAGTTTTCAGAAAGGAACATTTTTTATGTTAACAAGAGAAGAATTTGATGCACAGCTTGCAAAGCTGATGAAAGAACAGGAGCAGCTCATCCGCCGCCCCAATCCCAAGTCCGATATGTATAACGGCATTTACGACCGCTATGAGAATCCCGTACTTACCGCTGCACATGCTCCTATCATCTGGAGATTCGATCTTTCGTACAACGATAACCCCAACCTGATGGAGCGCCTCGGCGTAAATGCTGTGATGAACAGCGGCGCTATCTACCTTAACGGCAAATACTGCCTTGTTGCCAGAGTCGAAGGCAATGACAGAAAGAGCTTCTTTGCTGTTGCGGAAAGCGACAAGCCCACAGAGGGCTTCCGCTTCAGAGATTATCCCGTTATTCTGCCAGACACCTGCCCCGAGGAGACCAATGTATACGATATGCGCCTGACTCAGCATGAGGATGGATGGATATACGGCGTATTCTGCTCCGAGAGCAAGGACACCTCCTCCAACGATCTTTCTGCCGCAATTGCACAGGCAGGCATTGTACGCACCAAGGATCTTGTGACATGGGAAAGACTCCCCAATCTCATTTCTAAGTCTCCCCAGCAGAGAAACGTAGTGCTCCACCCCGAATTTGTGGATGGAAAGTACGCTTTCTACACCCGTCCACAGGATGATTTCATCTCCACAGGCTCGGGTGGTGGCGTTTGCTTCGCTCTTTGCGAGAATATCACACATCCCGTACTCTGCACCGAGGAAGTAGTGATCAGCCCCCGAGTATACCACACCATCACCGAAGTAAAGAACGGCGCGGGCGCTGTTCCGATAAAGACACCCAAGGGATGGATCCACATTGCCCACGGCGTAAGAAACACAGCCGCAGGTCTCAGATATGTCATCTATGTTTTCGCAACCGATCTGAACGATCCTTCAAAGCTTATTGCAAGCCCCTCCGGTCTGTTTATTGCACCTCAGGGCGAGGAGCGTGTGGGCGACGTATCCAACGTAACATTCACAAACGGCGCTATCGTGCGTGAAAATGGTGATGTGTACATCTACTACGCATCCTCCGACACAAGACTGCACGTTGCCTCCACCACCATTGAAAAGCTGATGGATTATACTTTCAACACTCCTTCCGATCCGCTGCGCTCTGTTGACTGCGTGAAGCAGCGCTGCGAGCTTATCACAAAGAATCTCAGCGGAGAGAAGAAGATATGACGGAATATTTCGATCTTTACTCCGCAGACCGCCGCAGCCTAGGCAGAAAGATACAACGCGGTGCACCTATACCAAAAGGCGAATACCATATCGTTGTGCAGATAATGACTATCAACAACAACGGCGAAATACTACTTACCCAACGCGTCCCCGAAAAGACCAGCGGTGGCAAATGGGAATGCTCAGGCGGCTGTGCTATCAGCGGCGAGACTAGTCGCAGTGCCGCAGTTCGTGAGCTTTTCGAGGAAACAGGCATCCGCACATCGGTGGATGAGATAGATCTTGAATGGTCCATCACGACCGACAGTATGCTGCGTGATTTCTATATCGTGAACAAAAACGTATCACTGGAAAGCATCCGCCTGCAGACAGCGGAAGTCTGCGCAGCAAAATGGGTAAGTCTTGAACGCCTTGAAGAAATGATACAGAGCGGTCAGACCACAAGAACAGTGGCAAAATGGCTGGATTCGCGCCACAGCAGCATACGCACGGCAGTGGATAGGATAAAGCAGAAGCAGGCCGTCTGACCTGTAGGAGGAGACCTTGGATAAAAAAACAGCTATAGCAAAGATAAAAGAGCTGGCAGCAAGCGGAAACACTGAGGGCAGCAGCCTTGAATCAGTGTTTGCCCGCTGCTATAACGCAGTAAAAAAGACTCTGGATATCACACCGTATGATGAACAGCTCTCCGCAGCGCTCTCCATTTATGAGGGCAGGATGGTGCAGATGCAGACAGGCGAGGGTAAAACTCTCTCTGCGGTGTTTGCCGCCTGCATGGAGGCAATCTCGGGCGGCGATGTCCACATTCTCACCTTTAACGATTATCTCGCAAAGCGTGACTATGAATGGATGAAGCCTGTTTATGACGAGATGGGCGTTTCTGTAGGATATATCACCGAAAAGACCGATCGCACAGAGCGTAAAAAAGCATACAAAAAGCAGGTGGTCTACCTCACCGCAAAGGAGGCAGGCTTTGATTATCTGCGTGATTTCGTGTGCTTTAAGCCTGATGAAATGGTATTCCCCGAGAAACTGAACTTTGCTATCGTGGACGAAGCGGACAGCATACTCATAGACGAGGCACGAATTCCGCTGGTCATTGCAGGTGACCTTGCCGCAGAAGACAGCAGCGCCACTGCCGAGGTATATGAAAAGGTTGCAGATTTCGGCGAGGATGAGTTCGAGATAGACGAGGACAGCCGTAATGTATACCTCACCGATGACGGTGCAGATAAAGCCGAAGAGCTTTTCGGCTGCGATGTTTACAGCGAGGAGGGCGCCCCTTACCTTGCTAAGATAGTAGCCTGTCTTAAAGCAAGAGCAGTGCTTAAAGAGGATAAGGATTACATCATCAAGGATGGTGCCATCCTGCTCGTTGACGAATTCACAGGCCGCGCCGCAGTGGGACGAGTATTTCCCGGTGAGCTGCAGCCTGCGGTAGAAGCTAAGCACGGACTGAAAATAACCTCCCGTGGACGTATCATGGGAAATATCGCACTGCAATATTTCGCACGTCTGTATCCGAGGCTTTCGGGCATGACCGGTACTGCCGAAGCAGCCCGTGACGAGTTTGAAAAGATGTACGGTCTTAACGTAGACATAATCCCCACAAGACTCCCCTGTCAGCGTACTGATCATTCATTGGAGATATACTCGGACAAAGCTGAAAAACGCAAGGCTATTCTTGCTGCTATAAAAGAAGCATCAGATGCCGAAAGACCTGTGCTCGTAGGCACAGAAAGCATTGAGGAATCCGAGGAGATCGCTGCTCAGTTGAAAAAAATGGGCGTTTCCTGCACAGTGCTGAACGCAAAGAACGACACCGAGGAAGCGGCTATCATATCTCAGGCGGGAGACAAGGGCGCCGTGACCATCTCCACTAACATGGCAGGCCGTGGTGTTGATATCAAGCTCGGTGGCGCTGACTGCAAGAATAAGGATCTCGTTGTAGATGCAGGTGGCCTGCTGGTGCTGGCGACCTCTATGAGAGAAAGCTCCCGCATCACAAAACAGCTCCGTGGCAGAGCAGGCAGACAGGGCGATATCGGCGAGAGCCGCTTTTTCGCTGCTGCGGACGATGAGATAATGTCCAAATTCGAGCTGAGAAAGCTTGCAGGACGTCATTTCCCCGATGAGCATATAGACGGTCCGATAGATGACAAAGCACTCCTTCGCGAAGCCGACAGAGTTCAGCGCATCTCCGAGGGCGACACCTTTGATGATCGTGTAAACCTGATGAAATACACTATGATCGGTGAAAAACACCGTGAACAGACTTTCCGCAACAGAAAGGCTCTGCTGGACGGCTCTCACAACACAGAAATGTGGCAGAACTACTGTCCTGAGCTTTATGAAGAAGCCGCAGCGAAGTTCGGCAAGGATAAGCTGCAGCAGAAACAGAATCTGATCCTGGCATCTCTGCTGAATGAATTCTGGTGCGATTATCTTGATTATACCGCTTATCTGAGAGAGGGCATACACCTCACTCAGGTGGCAGGAAGAAACCCCGCAGAGGAATACAACATCGCCTGCGAGGAATATTATGACAATGCTTCCGAATCCCTGCCCGAACGTATGGCTGAGAAGCTGGAAGCACTGCTGGAATGCAGCTCCCTTGACGAATACAAGGTACAGATGCCCACAAGGACATACACCTATCTTCTGGATGATATGGCAGAGGAATTCAAGACAAAGCCGTTGCTGCTGAATGTATTCGACGAAGAAGATCCTGCACCTGCAAAGAAAACCGAAAAGACAGATGCCCCGAAAGAGAAAAAGGGATTTTTCGCTTCACTTTTCGGCAAAAAGAAGTAACAAAGAGGAAAAGAAATGTCAACTGTTTGCGCTATAGCCACTCCACCCGCAGCGGGCGGAATCTCCGTTATCCGTATCTCGGGCGAAAAAGCCGCAGAGATCGCAGGAAAGGTGTTCAGACCTGTTTCGGGAGTGTTAGCTGCCGAGCTTCAGGGCTACCGTGCCTCCTACGGCAAGATATACGACGGCGACGAGCGCCTTGACGACGGCGTTCTGCTGATGTTTCGCGCTCCCCACAGCTACACAGGCGAGGATGTGGCTGAGATATCCTGCCACGGCGGCATATACGTAACACGGCGGGTGCTTGCTGCATGCATAAAGGCAGGCGCAGAGCCTGCAGGCGCAGGCGAATTCACAAAACGCGCACTGCTGAACGGCAAGATGTCGCTGACGCAGGCAGAAGCAGTCACTGATATAATCAACGCACAGAGTGGTCAGCTCTTAAGCTGCTCAAACTCTCAGAGAGAGGGCGCGCTCTACCGCCGTGCGGAAATGATATCCGATATGATAATGGATGTCTCCTCCCAGATATCCGCATGGATAGATTACCCCGAGGATGATACTCCCGTAGTCACCGAGGAATGGCTCAGAGAAAAGCTTTCCGCAGTAAAAACAGAGTTCGGCGATCTGCTTTCGGGATACGATACAGGCAAGCTCATTCGCGAGGGCATTTCCTGTGCAATCGTGGGCAAGCCTAATGTGGGAAAATCCACGCTGATGAATCTGCTTTCGGGCGAGGAGCGCAGCATCGTCTCCGATATTGCAGGCACCACCCGCGATATCGTGGAGGAGAGCATAACCCTCGGCGATGTGGTGCTTAAAGTCGCAGACTGCGCAGGTATCCGTGACACCGATGACACTGTCGAGAAGATAGGCGTGGAGATCATGCTGAAAAAGCTCAACAGCGCCGATCTGGTGCTTGCTGTGTTTGACAGCTCCCGTCCGCTTGAGGAGGACGATCTGACTCTGATAGACAGACTCTCGGGCAAGCTGGTGATTCCGGTCATCAACAAATGCGATCTGCAATTGACCTTAGATACCGTAACAGTGGAAGAAAAGCTTGGCACTGCCGTGTATATCTCGGCGAAATCCGATAAGACCGCCGATATCCTTGCCAATGAGATCAAGAAACGCCTTGACCTCGATAAGCTGGACACTCAGGCAGGAATCCTCGCAAATGAGCGCCAGAGAAGCTGCATCCTCCGCGCATCCGAAGCAGTGAACGAGGCGGTTTCGGCTGTGGAACTGGGACTCACTCCCGATGCTGTGGGCGTTATGCTGGAACAGGCGCTGGATGCGGTTTATGAGCTTTCGGGCAGAAAAGCAAGCGAGGAAGTTATCGCGGAGGTATTCAAAAGGTTCTGTGTCGGAAAGTAGGAATACAATATTGAATGAATACGTCTCAATAATTGAAGAATGCTACCGCATCGCCCGAGATGAGCTTGCCAAAATAACCTGCTATGACATCGACGGCAATTTTGAAACCGCCTATACACATCACAGCTACTCCGATGGTTGTTATTATGCTCACAACGAGGGAGACCGAGGCGAGAAATTCACATCAAAGGTCGGCAGCACGAGGGACGAGTTTATTTCACATCTGCTGTATAGGAAGATATGGGATTTTTCGCTCAGCTACGAGCTTCACCACCGCAGGAAGTTCGAGGATAACCGTCGTCAGATGAACGAGATAATCGAACGCTGCTACAGCTATCTTGACGACAAATATGAATACTCTCTGATGGGCAATCTTAAGGATAATATCCACATTTATTTCGATCTGCTGGATCACTATGTCGGCGTGTGCAGAAAGCTACTGAATAAATCCAGCATACCTGAACCGACAATGCAGCGCATCGAATACATAGCAAACAGAAAATATGCAGCGCCTTCAGGCGGTATGCACGATGTTGCATTCGTTTTGGACCATGTTAGATATAACATCGATCAGATAATAAATGCTATTCCGCTGCCTGCTCTCAGGGATGAATTCGATCATTATGAGGATCAGTTCCTGCGACTAAAAACGCTGGAAAAAGAACAGCCGCTCTCTCCCGAAAAATATCTGCTCGGCACCTGGGATAACGACGTTTTCTGCGAAGCAGAGCAAATGCTGAACGGCAAGCGTCTGAGTAATGGCGACGCTCTGAAATGCGCATTGTTCATGTTGATGATGCTGGTACGCCATGATCGTGCAGTGGGAACAAGCATAGATCTATGTTTTCACAAAGATATTGATATAGAAAAATACCGCCCTGTGTTGGACGAGATATTCATTTACGATAAATACGGGATCTATCATTTCGGACCCGCAAGAAATTTGGACAGCAAGAAAAAAGAAAAACTGACATATAAACTTCTGTGCGGAGATACCGCAGAAAGGCAGCTATGAACATACTTATAATCGGCTGCGGCATGGTCGGCTCAGAGCTTGCCGCAGAACTTGATATGCACGGACACGATGTCTCGATAGTCGATAAGGATGGGCGTTTTGATCTGCTGCCCGATAACTTCAGCGGTTTCACTACCACAGGCGTGCCGATAGATCAGGATGTGCTGAAACGTGCAGGAATAGGCTCCTGTGATGCACTCTGTGCCGTCACCGACAATGACAATGTAAATATAATGGTCACTCAGCTTGCCTCAAAGGTATTCGGAGTTCCAAAAGTGTTTGCACGAATCCGCGATGTAAGCAAGGGAGAGATCTTTGAAAGTCTCGGTATTCACACCGTATGTCCCACGAGGCTGGTGGTGAACGCTGCCCGTGCCGCAATAGAGGAAGATACCTGCACCACCGAGGAGATCAGCTTTGAAAACCACAATGTAAGTTTCACTACTATGGATGTCCCCGAAAGTCTTATCGGCGATATGCCCGAAGATATCACATACGAGCAGGGCGAGGTACTTTTCGGAGTGATTCGGGGCAGTGAGCTTCTGTTCTATCAAGGTAACGAAAAGATAGAATTTGCTGAGGGCGATAAGCTCATCTTCGCAAAAAAGGGATAAGGAGCTGCTATGAAAACAATAATCGTAGGCGGCGGAAGAGTGGGTTTCTATCTTGCTAAAACTCTGTTGGAGCAGAACTATTCCGTCACAATAATAGAGCATGACAAGGAGCAGTGCCGCTTCTGCGCTAACAGCCTTGATGCAGAAATAATATGCGGAGACGGCACCGATGACGACACCATGAGAGCCTGCGGTGGCGAAAACGCCGATGCAGTTATCGCAGTTATGGGGCAGGATGAAAACAATCTTGTCTGCTGTCAGATGGCAAAGATGCTGTTCGGAGTGAAAAAGACCATCGCTAAGGTAAACAATCCCAAAAATGCCGAAGCGCTGAAACAGCTAGGCGTGGATATAGTGATTTCGGCTACAGATAACATCATCCAGCTGCTGGAGCATGAAGTTGATCTCCATTCAATAAAAAGACTGCTGCCGCTCAACAGCGGAGACGCTTCGTTACTTGAGATCACACTGCCACAGGAATACACACTGGATGGCACACCCATCATGGAACTAAAGCTTCCCGCAAACTGCAATATTGCCTGCATCAACCGCAGCGGACGCACTATCATACCCAGAGGTAAAACAACGCTGAAAGGCGGAGATATCCTGCTTATGATAGCTCTCGGCGAGGAAGAAAAGGAACTCAGAAAAGCACTGAAAATAAAAGCAACCACCAAAAATTAATAATGAAAAGGGGCGAAAACATGGAATCACAGAAAAAAAGAAGAAACTCAGCAAAGAAAAACGGCAAAAAAGCTATTCGTCACACCAAGAAAAAACAGGGTGACATCATATTTGCGCTTGATATCGGTACCCGCACTGTAGTCGGAATCCTTGCACAGAAACAGGAAAACGGCTACAAGATACTCGATATGGAAACAGTCATTCACGATAAGCGTTCTATGACAGATGGTCAGATCGAGGATATCGACGCAGTCGCTCAGGTTATAAAGACCGTTAAGGCTGCCCTTGAAAAGCGCAGCAACATAAGGCTCTCAAAAGTATGCATCGCTGCTGCAGGACGTGCGCTCAGAACTATGCGCAACAAAGCTGTATATGATGTTTCTGCCCTGCGGGCTATCTCTGCGGAAGATCTGAAGAATGCAGAGCTGGACGCTGTGCGTGAAACCGAGGAAAAATTCTCCGAAGACCAGGAAAGAACCGCATTCTACTGCGTGGGTCACAATGTTATCGGACTTTCTCTGGACGGCTACAAGGTGCAGAAGCCCGAGGGACATCGTGGCGAAAAACTGGAGACCGAGATCATTGCCTGCTTCCTGCCCGCATATGTCGTTGAAAGTCTCTGCGCCGCTGTAGATATCGCAGGACTCGAAGTTGCAGGACTTACTCTGGAGCCTATCGCAGCTATGAACATAGTAGTTCCGCAGGAGCTTCGCCTCATCAACATCGCACTTTGCGATATCGGCGCAGGCACCTCCGACGTTGCCGCTTCAAGAGATGGCAGCGTTGTGGCATACGGAATGGCTACCGTAGCAGGCGACGAAGTGACCGAAGAACTGATGAAAAAGCTGCTGGTTGACTTCAACACCGCTGAAAAAATCAAGACCTCTGAAGATGCGGAGGTGGAATATACCGATATTCTGCTGATGAACCACACTATCACCGCAGAAAAGGTTGCAGAGCTGCTGCACCCCTGTGCCGAAAATCTCGCCGACACTATCTGCAAGGAGATACTTGCCGCTAACGGCGAAGCGCCGCAGGTTGTTTTCCTTGTAGGCGGCGGCAGCAAGCTGACAGGTCTGCCTGCGCTTGTGGCTAAGGGACTCGGCATGGATGAGACCCGTGTCATCATGGGCAGAAAAGAACTCATGCGCGGAATTACTGCTCCCGCAAGAATAGAAATAGGAACCGAGCATGCAACACCTCTCGGTATTGCGATCACCGCATCCGAGGGCGTCAAGTATGACTTCACCACCATTACCCTCAACGGCAGAAAGGTGCGTACTCTCGACACAAACAGACTTACTGTATTTGAACTGACCGCTCTTGCAGGCATAAAGCCCGAAAAGCTGATGGGCCGCTCAGGAAAACCGCTGTGTTTCACTATTGACGGTCAGCGTACTATACTCCGTGGTACTCCCATGTCCCCTGCCGAGATCTCTGTTAACGGAAAGACCGCGTCGCTGAACGCCTCCGTCCGCAAGGGCGATGACGTTTCCATCGTTTTCGCTCAGGATGGCGAGGACGCCGCTGCATATCTGTCCGATTACTTTGAGATGGACGGCATGTATTCCGCAACGATCGATTTCTGCGGCGAAGAAAAGACCGCAGGACGATTCGTAATGGTAAATGACGTTCCTGTAACAGAGGATCAGGAGATCGAAAACAACAGCGTTATCACCACGTTCGATCTCACGACCTTCGGAGCGCTTTGCACTTCTGCCGAGATACTTCCCGAATATATGCTGCTCAACGGCAGTGAAGCAGACGGCTCCGTTAAGCTGAAAGACGGCGACAGCATCTCCACAAAGGCAGACCCCAAGCCCGCTCCTGCACCTGTTACCGTAGGCAAGAGCGAAGTCAAGTCCAACGGCGAGGAGATACATATAATCTTCAATGGTGAGCCTGCAAAGTTCCCTGTTATCGATAGCAGCAGAGAGCCTATCTTCCTTGACCTGCTGGCAGCCTTCTCCGAAAACCCCACCGAGCTGCTTGCTCACGCAACCACCACGACTATCAACGGAAGGGTCGCTCGTCTGGGTGAGACTGTACACGACGGCGATGAGATCATAATCGAATAATATGAAGCATTATCTGAAAAAGCTGCTGCCTGTGCTGCTGGCAGCAGCGCTTATGAGCGGATGCTCCGAGATACCAATAAAGGAAACTGCCGATACAATCGAGACGCTTTCTACCACAGAAAGCAATGAGACAGACATCTCCCATGAGGAATACGCTGAAAAGGATGTCACTAAATATGATATCGACAAAAAAGATGTACTGCTGCAGCTGAACGCCGAAGGCGGTGTTTTCGACAGTGCGATCCGCACCGACGGCGAATACGACGGCAACGGCTACATCGTGCTGGATCAGGATCAGGCACTTGTACATATTGCGGAAGTGGAGGCTGCGCAGCATTACCGCCTGAGCATCTCAGCCTATTCCTACAGCGGTGCAGCAGTAAGCGTTTCCGCTGCAGAAGGCAATATAGGCGTATTCTATCTTCCTCCTGTGGATACAGCAGGCTTTGAGCTTTACTGCATCGATAATGTATATCTCCCCGAGGGCGCTACGCTGCTCACATTCAGCGTTATGAGCGGCAGCGCTGCACTGGATTATATAGTGCTTGAGGACAGCGCTCCTGTTTCTTCGGATTTCTACCGCACCTCTGTTTCTGTCGTCGGAAAAAACACAGGCATCCACACCATCGGCACCATGAAATTTCTCACCGATATGTATGGCGCCCGTATGCTGACCGCGCAGAACGTAACTCCGGGTACCAACGCCGAAATAGACGCTGTATTTGCCGAAACAGGACGTTATCCTGCCATCCGCTGCGGAGATCTGATGTATTCATCCCGTTTCGCAGATGAAGATGACGCCGAAACAGCCGAACAGGAGATAGAGCTTGCCCTTGAATGGGGCAGAAACGGCGGAATCATCTCTATGGGCTGGCACTGGTATGCTCCGACTGAGGGGCTGAACGGATTCTATGCCTCGGAAACAGATTTCACCATTGCAGACGCGCCCACAGAACAGGATATCGCCGAAGCAAGCATTGAGGAGATCGAGGGAATGTACAACAGCGACATGATCTCCGAAAGCTGCTATATGCTGATACAGGATATCGATCACATGGCAGAAACACTGAAACGCTTCAAAAACGAACTGCAGACGGTTATATTCCAACCTCTGCCCGACGGCGACAGCAATCTTTACTGGTGGAGCGGAAACGCCGAAAGCTACAAATGGCTTTGGCAACTGATGTTCACCCGCATGAACCGATACCACGGACTCAATAATCTGATATGGGTTTGGAACGGCAGTGACGCTGCTTATTATCCCGGCGATGAATACTGTGATATCATAGGACAGGGAATGTATATGAACACCGCCGCATCCTATGCAGGCAGATTTGCTGCTATGGCTCATCTTTCGCCAACCACAATGAAGCCCGTTGCCATGACCGGCTGTGACAAAATGCCCGATCCCGCATACTGCAAGCGTGACAATGCAATGTGGATGTGGATAGCTCCTGCATCGGGTGAATATTCCGTGCATACTGATGGCAGCTATGCCGAGACCTATAACAGCTGGCAGCGCCTGAATGATATCTACAATTCCCGCTCCTGCGTCACCCGTGACGAGCTTCCTGATCTCTCCACTTATGCGCTGGAGGAGAGTATTTCGACATCCGAAGCCACTTGATGATTGACAACTTCTTTTATTTGTGATACAATTAAACTGTAACTTAAACCACTGCACATCTTTTACTTAAATTACTTAACAGGAGATGCATTATGAAGAAGTTTTTATCTGTATTCCTCGCAGCTTCTCTACTTGTAAGCATGACAGGCTGCGGAAATGATCCCGAAACCTCTACTGTCAACACTGATACCGTTGCGACAGGCGAAGCAACATCCGCACCCACCGCAGACGATGCCACAGTTACAGACGGTACCGAAAGCGAAGTTGTCGAGGATATCCCCGAGGTTCCCTATGAGCTTGGCGGAGATCTCACTCCCACAATGATCGCAAATTCCGTTCTGCACGAGGGCAATCAGGCACGTCTTGCAAAGGTCATCAAGAAACTGCAGGCAGGCGAGGAAGTAACTATCGCATACCTCGGTGGTTCCATCACACAGGGCAGCTCCGCAGGCAACGAGCTCTGCTACGCTCGCCTGACCACCAACTGGTTTGAGGAGCAGTTCCCTAATGCAACTATCAACTATGTAAACGCAGGTATCGGCGCAACAGGTTCCTATATCGGTCTGCACCGCGCTGACAGAGATGTTCTGGCACACGATCCCGATCTGGTATTCGTTGACTTCTCCGTTAACGATACATACGACCGCATGAGCATCAACCGCTCCACATACGAGGGTCTTATGAGAAAGCTGTGGAACTGCGAAAGCGCTCCCGCTATCGTATGCCTCGCTATGACACAGGAGGACGGCACCAGCGTTCAGGACGATCACAGCGCTATCGCTATCCGCTATGATCTTCCCTTTATCTCTTACAGAAACGCTATCCTTGATGTTATCAACAAGGGATATATCGTATGGGATGATATCTCTGATGACAACATCCACCCCAATGTTCCCGGCCACGCAGTTCTGAGCAAGATGATAACCAACTATCTGCAGACTGTTGTTGACAACGTGGACAATATTGACACCACCGAGCCTGCACTTCCTGAGGCTGACGCAAACGGAACAAAGTATCAGAATGCGGCTATGGTATTCCCAGGTGACGCACGCTGCACCGCTACAGGCGTATTTATCGAGCATAACGCTATGTTCGGCGGTATCGGCAACCCCTGGCTCGCAAGAGTATCGGGCGGCTCCGAAGTTGACGGCGGTCTTGAGTTCACCGTTGAGGCACAGAACATAGGTATTATCTACGGCAAGCTGGTAACAAAGGGCGGCAAGCTGGATATCTTTGTTGACGGTGAGCTTGTAAAGACTCTTGACTGCACATTCCCCGGAGGCTGGGGCAACTACGCTGAATTTACAGAGATCTGTGCATTTGATGCAGTAGGCGAGCATACCATCAAACTCGTTCCCCAGAGTTCAGATGATGCAGCGGCTTACTATATTAACGCACTGACCATCAGCTAATATCTCAACAAGCACAAAAAGAGCAGCTTTTCACAGCTGCTCTTTATTTTTATACCTTTCTTTTCAACCCTGTTATCAGACTCTCTATTACAGAGAACAATATCATATACCCAACAACGATGAAGGGGAGCATCGCTGCGAAACCCTCAATAGTCGAAAACCATCCCGGCAATCGGGAAAACCATGAGACAAATCCAACAACCACCACAAGAAAAAGATTCCACGCCGCTATAAATCCGTACATGACCACCCATCCCCAGTGACACTGTATGCAGCGGATGAGATCTATTTTCAACCACAATCTCCACACAAATATGTAACCAACAGCAATGATAAGCGCACCGATAATGAACAGAGGCTTATTGACAGCATAGATATCCACGGGCAGAAAACCCTTGCCATCCCTATCGACGATTTCCATGAGCGAGTACTGAATGCCGAACGCTGTAGATACTCCGAGCAAAGTCAGAAACCAGTGCAGTGCAAGCTTGCCGAAATCTATTGCTTTATATCTTTCCAAATCGACACCTCCTACCATAGTTTGCCTAAAGTATACCACAGCAGACATCAAAAGTCAACACAGAAAACTGCCCCCGAAAGATCTCGGGGGCAGTGCGCTTATTTCACATCAATAGGGGCTTTTCTATCAATCCTCGGGAACGAGAACAGAGTAATTACCCTCTTCTCTGCGATAAACTACATTTACAACGCCTGTTTCGGCATTCTTGAACATGAAGAATGTATGATCCAGCAGATTCATCTGCAGGATAGCCTCGTCAACGGTCATGGGCTTAAGAGCAAATGTCTTATAACGGATTACTTCGTATTCATTCTCTTCAGCCTCAGGCTCCAGACCTGCAAATGCGCCCGAACGCAGGCTCTTTTCAACCTTTGTCTTCTGCTTTCTGATCTGACGGATAATGCGGTCGATAGTAACGTCCAGAGCGTCGTTCTTGTCCTTAGCAGACTGCTCTGCACGATAAATGATTCCGTTATATTTTACAGTAAGCTCCAGAATGATCATCTCACGGCGCTCCGCAAGTGTGATCTTCGCCTCTGCCTCCTCAGGGAAGAAACGATCCAGCTTTGCGTTGAGCTTCTGTTCAGCATACTCTGTGAAAGCCTGGGAGATAGTCAGTTTTTTAGCAGCGATAGTAACTTTCATAAAATCATCCTCTCAAGGTTAATGAAAGAAAACGGCAAGCCGATTTTCTCTGCTATAATTGTAGCATATTTATCCTAATTATACAAGTGCTTTTTGAATTGTTTTGTATTTTTTGACAGATTGCACAAAGATTTGTGCCGAGGTTTAGATGCACAGCCGATTTTTGCGGCAGATTGAACAAGTACGTTTACCGATCCTCACGATCAAGCTCATACTGCACGAACTCATCCAGTAGCTTCACAGCAAGCCTTCGTGCAGGAGCGTCAAGCTTTGCCAGCTTTCCCATGAGCTGGCGTTCATAGTTCTCGCTTTCAGTGTTGCTGACCGTTCCGAGAAGCAGAGTATCGGGAGTGGTCTCCAGCGCGTCGCTTATCTTCACAAGCACCTCAATGCTCGGGATGGATTTTGCTGTCTCGATGCAGGAGATATATTTATCGGACAGACCTGCCCTCTCGCTCACCTGATACTGCTTCAGACCAAGCTCTCTCCTGCGGCGTGCAATACGTCTGCCAAGCTCTTTATAATCAACATACATAACAGATCACCTCGGAAATATGGTAACAGTATTATGAACAGAAATAAACATACTGCAAGCCATAAATATGACTTGACATTAGAATTTATTCGTGTTATAATTAGAAAAACACAGAAAATTCGCTTTTAAGGTCGGTTTTTCTCTGTCTCAAAGCGGATATTTCAGAAAACAGGAGGTAATTATGAAGCACATAAAAAAGATTCTGACATTGGCTATGGTAGTGGTAATGGCGCTTACGGTGCTGACTTTCTCGGGTGGAGCGGAGAGTATTGAACAAACAGCTATCGCATTAACAAGCGGAAATACAGTAACACCACCTCGTTTCAGTCGATATAATGATTACGAAGCATATAAAATAAATGTATCGAAATCAGGCACATTAAAACTAACCATCAAAGCATACTCTGACCCTATCAATGTATATGTTATAGATTCAAATGACAATTATCTCGATGTGGATGACTATACCGAAAGAAACGGCAGCGCTTCAGTTGGCACAGCATCGGTATGCTCCACATTGTATACAGGATCACTCGGAAAAACCGATATAGACCTGTGCTATAAAGTCACCAAAGGTACATATTATATCAAAATAGCAGCTGGTTGGAATTACAAAGGCTCCGAAAACAAGATCAATTTGACCGCCACCTTCCCCAGTTCCTCCAACGCTTCCAAGGGCAAGGTCTACTATCTCCGCCTGACCATGGACAAGGGCGATACTCTGGGCATCGGTGCTGTTGTATCCTCCGGAACAAAGGTAACATGGACCACCAGCAACTCAAATGTGGCAACCGTGAAGAACGGAAAGGTCACCGCCAAAGCCAAGGGAAGCGCAATAATCACTGCAAAATGCGGAACATCATCGCAGAAAATAAAGATAGTGGTACAATAAAACAGTTCGCCGTCCGAGCATTAAGCTCGGGCGGTTTTGTTTTCATCAGAGTTTATTTTCCTCATTTCCTGCGAATACTACTGGACAAACAGCGTATATTGTGCTATAATAAATAATGTATATTTATACAATGGAGCAGTGTATCTGCTAACTGTAAATGAAAGGAAATAACTACTATGATCATCACAAAGGACACAATCATCGGCGATATCCTCGATACCAATCCTGAGGCTGCAGCACCCATCTTCCTCGGCATGGGAATGCACTGCTTAGGCTGCCCCTCCGCAAGAGGCGAAAGCGTTGAGCAGGCTTGTATGGTTCACGGCGTTGACGCTGACGAGATCGTAGCTAAGCTGAACGAAGCTCTCGGCAACTGATGATATCCCTTGACAACAGGCTGAAAACCGCGGCGGCACTCTGCCGCCGTGGTGTGACTGTCTGCGATGTGGGAACGGATCATGCATTGTTAGCGTGCCATTTGGCAATGAACGGCGCAAAAGAGGTCATCGCTTCGGATATAAACGACGGACCGCTGGAGGCTGCCCGTGAAACTGTCACCCGCACAGGTGTTACAAATGTTCGTGTGCTGAAATCCAATGGCCTGCAGCAGATAGATTACGCCGACGATGTCATCATCTGCGGCATGGGCGGCGAGCTTATCGCTGACATTATTGCAGGCTGCCGTTTTCTCTCAACAGGCACACGCTTTATACTTCAGCCCATGACTAAACCCGAAATACTCCGCCGCCGACTTTATGCAGACGGCTTTGAGATAATTGAGGAGCGCACCGCCTATGACGGCAAGCGTGCCTATGTGGTGATGCTGGCAAAGTATACGGGAGAGCGCAACAATGTGGATGAGCTTTTCTCGTTCATGGGCAAAGTGACAGACAAGCGTTTCCTGAAACTCACTGCAGATAAGCTGCTGAAAAACGCGGCACAGATGGAGCGTTCGGAAAGTTTCACAGCAGATGCTGCGTCACTTCGTACACTGGCAGATGAAATTCTGAAAAAAGCAGAGGATATATCATGAAAATCAAAGAGATCTACGATTATCTTAATTCCATATCTCCATTCAATACCGCAGTTCACGACAATGTGGGACTGCTCACGGGCAGCATGGATGCAGAGGTGACAGGTATCTGCACCTGCCTTGATATCACAAACGATATCATTGATGAGGCAGTGCTGAAGAACGCAAACCTTATAGTTTCCCATCATCCCGTTATATTTGATCCGCTGAGACAGGTATGCCCTCCAAATCCCGTGTATAAGCTGATACATAACGATATATGCGCCATCGCTATGCACACAAATTTCGACATGTCAGAGGGCGGCGTAGGCGACGCATTGGTGGAATTGCTCGGCTTTACTCCCACAGGAGAAGTACTGGAGCCTGTTCACCCGAACGGTCTGGGCTTCGGCTCGGTGTGCGATCTTGATTTCTCGTTCACACCAAAAGCTTTGGCAGAACACTGCAAGAGTGCTCTCGATCTTGGTGGTGTGCGCTACACTCCCATCAACAGGGAGATCCGCCGTGTTGCGGTATGCTCAGGCGCAGGCGGCAGCAATATACGCCTTGCCATAGAACTCGGTTGTGACGCTCTCATCACAGGAGATATCAAACACAACATCTGGGTGGATGCTATAAACAGCAATTTTGTTCTGATCGACGCAGGTCATTTCGGCACGGAAAAGTGTGCATCCCATAGGCTTGCTGCTCTGCTAAGCAGAAATTTCGGTGGAATACCCGTATTCACTGCAGACAGCGATACCGAGCCTTGTAATTACATCTGATAAATTTAATAATTTCCAGGAGGTGATACACGATGTCCCTTGACGGAGCGTTTCTGCACATCGTCAAAGGCGAGCTTTCACCGCTTATCGGAAGCCGTGTGGATAAGGTGTATCAGCCATCCCGTGAGGAGATAGTGCTCTCGCTGCGCACCTTCCGTGACGGCACCAAAAAGCTCATCTTCTCCGCAAACAGTATGAGTGCAAGAGTAAATCTCACCGAGGCTGCGTTTGAGAATCCTCAGCAGCCGCCCATGCTGTGCATGCTGCTGAGAAAGCATCTCGGCGGCGGACGCCTCACAGATATCCGACAGGATGGTCTGGAGCGTATACTTTACTTTGATTTTGAATGCACCAACGAGATCGGCGATATCGTGACCAATACACTGATTGCTGAGATCATGGGGCGCCACAGCAACATTATCCTTGTCCGTGACGGACGAGTGGTGGACAGCGTAAAGCGCATTACCGACGATATATCTTCAGTGCGCCGTGTGCTGCCGAATATAGAATATGAGACTCCCCCCAGAGAGGAAAGACTATGCCTGACAGAATGCAGTGCCGATGATGTGCTTGCTGCGATCGATGGAAGTCCCGAGCGGCTTGCCAAAAAGCTCACTGCCGTGCTTGAGGGTGTTTCCCCTATATTCGCAAGGGAATGCGCCTATTATTCCGCAAAGGATGTGGACGCAGTCTGCAGCGAGCTTTCCGACAGCGCAAAGGACAGGCTGAGATTTATCCTCGGCAAGGCTAAAAAAGCACTGGACGGAGACGCGGAATTCACGTTGGTATCTGACCTCAACGGCAAGAAAAAGGATTTCTGCTTTATTAATATTGAGCAGTATTCCACAGGTATGCTTATATCTCATTGTGAGAGCGCAAACTCCCTGCTTGATAACTTCTTTGCCGCTGCAGATAAAACAGAACGCACAAAACAGCGCGCGCATGATCTGCTGAAACTGCTTATGAACTCATACGAGCGAGTCTCCCGTAAGATAGAACTGCAGAAAAAAGAGCTTGCGGAATGCGGTGAAAGAGAGGTTTTCCGAGTCTGTGGCGATCTTCTCAACGCAAACATCTATCGGCTTGAAAAAGGCATGACAAAGGTCACGCTGGAGGATTTCTATACAGGAGAAAACCGAGAAATAACTCTTGACGCAAGATTAACTCCTGCGCAAAACGCACAGAAATATTACACAGAGTATAGAAAACTGGATACCGCCGAAAAAATGCTCACTGACCTTATTGCAAAGGGGCAGCAAGAGCTTGTCTATATCGACAGCGTTTTCGATGCGGTAAGCCGTACCGACAGCGAAACAGACCTCGCCGAGATACGCAGAGAGCTGCGTGAGCAGGGGTATCTTCGTGGTGGAGTAAGAGCGGATGAAAAGGTCAAGAAGCTCTCCGAGCCGCTGAAATTCCGTTCAAGCGATGGTTTCGATATACTTGTAGGTCGCAACAACCGCCAGAACGATCAGCTTACGCTGAAAACAGCAAAGGCAACAGATATATGGCTGCACACACAGGGGATCGCAGGCTCTCATGTAATCATAAAAACGGAGGGGAAGGAAGTTCCCGAGGAGACCTTGTTTGAAGCGGCAATGCTTGCGGCTTATCACTCAAAGGGCAGAGAATCCTCGCAGGTGCCCGTTGATTACACTGCAGTGAAGTTCGTTAAGAAGCCCGCAGGTGCAAAGCCGGGAATGGTCATCTTCACGAATAATAAAACACTGTTCGTTGCTCCCGATGAGGAACTGTGCGAAAGGCTGAAATTGAAATGAGAAACAAGATCTGCCCGAAATGCGGATGTATATTCGATAAAGAAAAGCTGAAGTGCATAGATTGCGCAGAACTGTTAAGACAAGCCACTACCGACGAAATTGCCGCTTACGAGCGCAAGACGATAAAAGGTCTTAACAAAGCATCCAACCAATCGGAAAGCACCTCTCCTGCACCATGGCAATATATCGCAGTGGCAGGGCTGATGGCATACAGCTTTATCGTAGGATTTTGCCTCGGTGGCGGATGGACTCTGATAGCATTTAATGCTCTGTTCTGCATCGCGCTGATGTTCCCTAAGTTTGATTTCTTTGTAAATCGTGACAAAAGGGGTAAGCCGATCTGGTTCAAGATATATTATCCGCAATTCAGGTATAAGCTGCTGTTCGGAGCTGTCGTTATAATCAACTTGTTTCTGCTAGTCGGAATAATCTTTAAAGAATAATAAACAAAGATGACCGTATGCCCCATATCCATCGCAAATATTAAAGGGTGGCAAAAGTCATCCTGACATACATACATGAAAGGACATAACATCAATGAGAAAAGAACTTGCTAAGACTTACGCTCCCAAGGAATTTGAAGAGCGTATCTATAAGAACTGGGAGGAAAAAGGCTATTTCCACGCTGAGATAGATCCCAAGAAGAAGCCCTACACTATCGTAATTCCTCCGCCAAACATCACAGGTCAGCTGCACATGGGTCACGCACTGGACAACACTCTGCAGGATATCCTTATCCGCTGGAGAAGAATGCAGGGCTACTCCGCACTGTGGCTGCCCGGTACAGACCACGCATCCATCGCAACCGAGGCTAAGATCGTTACAGCTATGAAAGAGGACGGCGTAACAAAGGATGACATCGGTCGTGACGGCTTCCTCGAGAGAGCATGGGAGTGGAAGAGAGTATACGGCGGCCGTATCGTAGAGCAGCTGAAGAAGCTCGGATCCTCCTGCGACTGGGAGCGTGAGCGCTTCACACTGGACGAGGGCTGCTCCAAGGCTGTTCAGAAGGTATTCATCGACCTCTACAATAAGGGTCTTATCTACCACGGTGAGCGTATCATCAACTGGTGCCCCAACTGTAAGACATCCATCTCCGATATCGAGTGCGAGTACGAGGAGCAGGACGGCTTCTTCTGGCACATCAACTATCCTCTGGCAGACGGCAGCGGATATCTTGAGATCGCTACCACCCGTCCCGAGACACTGCTCGGCGATACCGCCGTTGCAGTTCATCCCGAGGACGAGCGCTATACAAATCTCGTAGGCAAGATGCTGAAGCTCCCTCTGACAGACAGAGAGATCCCCATTGTTGCTGACGAGTATGTTGATAAGGAGTTTGGTACAGGCTGCGTAAAGATCACACCTGCTCACGATCCTAACGACTTTGAAGTAGGCAAGCGCCACGGTCTTGCTCTCATCCACATGATGAACGATGACGCTACTATCCGCTCCGACGTTGGCGGCAAGTACGCAGGTATGGACAGATACGAAGCAAGAAAGGCTATGGTTGCCGATCTGGAAGCACAGGACCTGCTGGTTAAGGTAGAGCCTCACAAGCACAACGTTGGCTGCTGCCAGCGCTGCGGCACAACAGTTGAGCCTCGTGCAAGCTATCAGTGGTTCGTTGCTATGAAGGAGCTTGCTCAGCCTGCTATCGACGTTGTAAAGAGCGGCGAACTGAGATATGTTCCCAAGCGCTTTGAGAACGGCTATCTCTACTGGATGGAAAACATCCGTGACTGGTGTATCTCCCGTCAGCTGTGGTGGGGTCACAGAATCCCTGCATACTACTGCCAGAACAAGGACTGCAATCACACCGAGATCACCCTTGACGGCATTTCCGTATGCCCGAAGTGCGGTGCTGCCATGAAGCAGGATGAGGATACCCTCGATACATGGTTCTCCTCTGCGCTTTGGCCATTCTCCACAATGGGCTGGCCCGAAAAGACACCCGAAATGGAGTATTTCTACCCCACAACAACACTGGTAACAGGCTATGATATCATCCCGTTCTGGGTTGCAAGAATGATCTTCAGCGGTCTGGAGCACACAGGCGTTAAGCCCTTTAAGGATGTACTTATCCACGGTCTCGTTCGTGACGAGTTGGGACGTAAGATGTCCAAGTCCCTCGGCAATGGTGTTGATCCTCTGGAGATCATCGACAAATACGGCGCAGACGCTCTCCGTCTTACTCTCGTAACAGGCAACGCTCCCGGTAACGATATGCGCTGGACAGAGACTAAGGTAACAAACTCCAGAAACTTTGCAAACAAGCTCTGGAATGCATCCAGATATATCCTCATGAACCTGCCTGAGGACTTCGACAAAGCAGTTCTCCCCGAAAACCTCCCTATCGAGGATAAGTGGGTACTCAGCATGTTCAACGATGTTGTAAAGAACGTTACAAACAACCTCGAAGCTTATGAGCTGGGTATTGCGGTTCAGAATCTCACCGACTTCATCTGGGATATCTACTGCGACTGGTACATCGAGCTTACAAAGCCCAGAATCACTGCAGGCGGAGAGACCGCTCTTGCTGCACAGAACGTTCTGGTATACATCATGCAGGGCATCCTGAAGCTGCTGCATCCTTTCATGCCCTATATCACAGAAGAGATCTGGGCATCTATGCCCGGCGCAGAGACAGAGAGCATCATGATCTCTGTATGGCCCGAGTTTGACGAAAAGCTGCACTTTGCCGCAGAGCAGGATGAGTTCAGCAAGATTGTTGACGTTATCAAGGCTATCCGTGTACAGCGCAACGAGCTGAACGTTCCTCCCTCCAAGAAGGTTACAATGATCGTTGAGACCAAGTTCACCGAGCTGTTCAAGAGCTGCCAGGCATTCTTTGAGAAGCTGGCAGGCGCAGGCGAGTTCACAGTGATTGAGGCTGTATCCGACACTGAGGGTATGATGACCGTTGTTTCCGACAGCGCTCGTGTATTCATGCCTATGGGCGAGCTGGTTGATAAGGAGAAGGAGCTTGCTCGTCTTGAAAAGGAAAAGAAGGCAGCAGAGAAGGATATCGAATTCCTCTCCAAGAAGCTGAACAACCCCGGCTTCCTTGCAAAGGCTCCCGCTCAGCAGATCGAAAATGAGCGCGCAAAGCTTGCAAAGGCAGAGGAAAAGATGGCAAAGATCAACGAGTCCATCGCAGGTCTTAAATAATCAGGCTGGAGATAAGCCCGCATCTGCTTCGCCAACCATACAACGGCAGGCACAAAGCCTAGCCGTAATATGGTTTCCTTGCAGCTACAGACTTCTCTCCACCCTCTCCACAGGTTACACTAACTCCACAACGAAAGGAGATTACCATCATGGCTAACCTCACACTGGTAGTGCTTGCCGCAGGCATGGGTTCCCGATTCGGCGACCGCATAAAGCAGCTGGAGCCGCTGGGTCCATCGGGCGAGCTGCTGATAGATTATTCCGTATACGATGCTATCAAAGCGGGCTTTGACCGTGTTGTATTCATAATAAGAAAAGATATCGAACACCTATTCAAGAGCACCATCGGCGAAAGAACTGCACAGCACATAAATGTAGAATATGTATATCAGTCTGTAGCTGATCTTCCCATAAGAAACGGAGATTTCCCGTCACGCACAAAACCTTGGGGTACAGCTCATGCACTATGGTGCTGCCGTGACGTACTGGACGGTCCGTTCGCAGTAATTAATGCAGATGACTTCTATGGCAGAGACGCGTTCCTGCGCCTCGGAGGCTTTTTGGAGAACTTCACAGCTGATGGATGCTCGGTCGGATTTATGCTTAAAAACACTCTTTCCGACCACGGCGCTGTAAACCGCGGAGTCTGCAAAACAGACGACAACGGACTTCTGCGCAGTGTTGAAGAAACAAAGGGAATCGCTCGTGGTGAAGACGGTGTAATAACAGGCACCTACAAGGGCGAGGCCCGCACGCTTGACGAGTACGACACCGTTTCTATGAGCATGTGGGGCTTCGGAGCGGATTTCATGCCTAAGCTGGAAAGCCGCTTCTCTGAATTCCTGAGATTGCTCCCTGCCGACGAGGCAAAGGCTGAGCTTACAATCGCTGACGCAGTGGACGCTGAGATACACAGCAGCGGATACATGATGCTGAATCTCACTACCGACAGCAAATGGTTTGGTATCACCTATGCAGCGGATGTCGAACAGGCAAAGCTCACCTTGATCAAAAGTGTACAGAATGGCACTTATACAAACCCGCTTTGGTAAATGAAGATCATTATAACAGCATTGGAGTGAGATTATGATTATTGTACCGGTAGATAACCTCAGAGAGGGCATGGTCCTTGCCAAGGATGTAGCCTCCACTTCTGCCACTGATTACAGAACGCTGCTTATGCGCGGCACATTCCTCACTGCGGAAATGATCGTCATGCTTAAAAGAAAGGGCATCAAATCCGTTAATATCGTAGGCGATAAAGAGGCTGTAATGGCAGAGACTGCCCACCATCAGGAGCTGATGGAGGAAGCGGAGCTTATCCTCATGGAAGAGGAACTGCCGATAGCAGATGAGCCGATCACACCGCCTGCAGAGCCTACTCCCGAAGAAGTAAAGAATCAGCACATCAGCCATGCACTGACTGAACTGAATAATATCTTTGATGAAAATCACGAGGTCAAGGAGCTTTCTCAGGAGGCTGTGGAAAAGGTAAACGACATCGCTGATGATATCCTTGTGGATATCGCAAACGATGCAACCTATCTCGGCAACCAGATGATCGCCCTGCAGAATTATGATGATTATACATATAAACACTGCCTGCGTGTATCAATGCTTGCCACCAGTGTTGCAGCAAACCTCGGTCTTTCCAAAAAGGACACAAAAGAGGTCATCGTATCTGCGCTGCTGCACGATATAGGCAAATCCAGTATTGATCACGAGATCATAATCAAGCCCAGTAAGCTCACCGATAAGGAATTTGAGGAGATCAAGCGTCATCCTCATATCGGATATAATATCCTCAAAAACAGCGGAACAGATAATTTCAGCTCCAATATACTTTCAGGAGTTCTTTTCCACCACGAAAAGTATGATGGTTCGGGATACCCCACAGGCATCTGTGGCAAGGATATTCCGCTTATCGCCCGTATCATTGCCGTGTGTGATGTTTTCGACGCCCTCACTTCCAACCGCCCCTACCGCAAGCCCTGGTCTGTGGCAGAAGCAGAAGAATACATTCTCGGTGCCAGCGGCGCCCACTTCGATTTCGATGTAACATCCGCTTTCCTGAGAGCATTCAATCCTTATCCTATCGGAACGATGGTAAGCCTTTCAGACGGCAGGCACGGTCTCGTTATTGAGAACAATCAGAACGTTCTGCGCCCCACTGTCCGCATTCAGGGAGAGCACAGCGGCGAGGAGATCGATCTCAGCTCGGATTTCCGCTTCCTGTCACTGATGGTAACAGGCATTTACGGAGGACAGTATCCTAAGTTTGCTGAATGATTTACAGGAGCATAATACAATGGACGATAATATCAGAATAGAAATCCACTGCGGAGGCGGTGAATTATACCGTATGCTGATTGGCATAGGCTTTTTTGTCTTGATGATATGGCTGTGCCTTGTTATACATGCCTTTTCTTGGGGCGGACTTATTGCTTTTCTTGTGGCATTAGGGTCATACATTGCTATTATAGTTGCTTATGAGAAAAAACCTCAGGTCGTAACAGCAGATAAAGATCATCTGAATTATCAGCATTTCAGCAGCAAGTCCATTGATCTTTCCGATATAAAAAGATTGGTCTGCGAGCCGTATTCAGTGCGTTCAAGATATGACACTCTCCAATATATCAAGCTGATCATAATCACCGCAGACGATGAGATCGAACTGCACGACCGCATCGACGCAAACAAAATGCTGACTAACAAACTTGAATCAAAGGAAACCGATATACCGCTTATCAGATTGTACGAATTTCTTAAAGAAAAAACCGGTCTCTACAGCGATATAACATCTGAAGAATAAACTTATCCCCCGAAAAGTCATCACTCTTTTCGGGGGATCTTTTATGCATAAAAGGCAGCCCATACGGACTGCCTTTTCCCGATATTATAG
>JAZKZL010000238.1:0-4043 GCA_045612645.1 Oscillospiraceae bacterium | reverse complement strand
CAGCGTAACATTGATGTTATGCTCCTTAGCGAGAGAGGGCAGCAGCGCCACGGTGTTTGCGCTGAGCCTTACGCCTCTGCCGCACTCGATCTCATAGCCGTTAAGACCCATACTGCCGAGGTATTCGGGCAGATCCTGAGGAAACTTGCGCTTGCCCCAGCTAAGGGAATTACCGCCGGGTCCGAATGAAATACCCATCATTTTACCTCCAGCTTTGAATAATCACGGTGGAACACCATAGCCTCTATCTTACGTTTCAGGCGGAATGTCCATGTCTTTTCGAGGTGGAACGGCTCCACAAGTATGGTGCGAACGCCTGAAAACTTGCCTGCAAGCACATCGGTGAAGATCTGATCGCCGATGACAACGCACTCACGGCGCTTAACTCCCATAGCCTTTACCGCGCGCCATATTCCAAAGGGCAGGGGCTTTGCGCCGTTTGCTGTGAACGGAAGTCCCAGCTTTGCGGCAAGCGGTGCCACGCGCTTATTTGTATTATTCGATACCACACGCATTTTGATACCTGCGGCGCGCATCTTGTCCAGCCACTCGGGAACGCCCTCCTCGGGGATGGGATTTCCGTGCATGGAAAGAGTATTGTCAAGATCTAGCACCAGTGCGGTGATGTTGTTTTTTCTGAGGAAATCCTCATCGATGGCGAGAACGTTCTTCAGCCAGAAGGTGGGCTTAAACAGCATAGATCCTCCATATATAACAAGGGCAGATGCCCGTATTGCTTTAAAATGAATGAAGCGGACAGAAAACTGCCCGCTTCAACCGATTTTGTTAAGTAGTAAGTCCGTTATCAGAACTTGCGCTTGCGAGCAGCCTCAGACTTCTTCTTACGCTTTACCGAAGGCTTCTCGTAATGCTCTCTCTTACGAACCTCAGCAAGAACGCCGTCTCTAGCGCAAGAACGCTTAAAGCGCTTCAGAGCTGTATCAAGAGACTCATTTTTGCCCAGACGAATTTCTGCCATCTATATCCCTCCCTTTGCCACAAGGCATAGGTTATCTACAAAATAGTAGTTATACAAAAAGTATATGTTTTATTATACATCACATACACAAATTTGTCAAGTGGTTATCACAATTTTTATTGAAAAATTTTCTTCTTTGCCCTTAATCGGTCACCAGATCGCTGATATCAACGGGAGTTCCGTCTGCCCAGAGATGCTCCAGCTGATAAAATTCACGATCTGTTTCAAGGAACACATGAACGATAACATCGATATAATCAAGGCAGATCCATGTCTTGCTCTGATAACCCTCGGCGCTCTTGGGCTGAACGCCCTTTTCGCCCAGCTTGAACTCCACCTCATCGGCGAGAGCCTTTACCTGCGTTGTGCTGGTTGCAGAGGCGATAACAAAATAATTCGCGAGAGTGGTGAGGTCATCCACCTTCAGCACCTTGATATCCTTAGCCTTCTTGGAATCCAATGCCTTTACGGCTACTTCATATTCTTCTCTATCTGTCATAAATGATATTTCTCCTTATTGAACTGCATATAGTAATTGTATGCCCGAGTGGTGTAAGCGGGCAGCATTCCGCATTTCTTACATACACTTTCGATGTTGTATGTCAGCGCTACGGACATCGCAATATTGATATCATCATAGCATATCTTTCTGAATTTGTCAACGTCCTTGTAGTCCCTGTCATCGGATATCATATCACCGAGATACACTATCTTCTGCAGCAGTGTAAGCTCTGCGTCTCCGATGGTGTGAAAGCGTATCGCACCGATGATCTCGGCGTCGGATATCTTCAGCTCGTCACGCACATAGACTGCGCCCGCAACGGCATGCCACAAGGCAGGAGTCTCGCATTCGGCAGGATCGGGCGCAAGGCCGCTGTTCACTGTCATCTCACGCTGAAGCTCTTTGCTCTCTTCCTTCATGACATCGTGGAGCAGACCTGCAAGGTAGCAGCGCTTTTCATCCGCACCGTTTTTCTTTGCGAGATCATAGCATGCCTCCGCCACATTCATGCTGTGGTTGAAACGCTTTTTTGATAGCCTGTCCTTTATGAGCTTCTCGTATGCGTCAAATTCCTCGTATCTGCTCAAATTCAGCCCTCCCGATAAAGTCCGTTCTGCGCGATATACTCCGCAACGCCCTCGGGAACGAGATCTGTTATATCCTCGCCCCTTGCCGCTTTCTCACGGATCTCGGTGGAGGATATCTCGATAGCCTTTGTGGGCAGCACCTTGATACGGCCCAGTTCGTTTGCATATTCCATCATGTCCACAAGGCTGTCATTATCACGGGCAACGGCGCACACCTTTGCCTCTTTCAGAATGGATTCGTATTTGAACCACTTCTCAAAGCTGAACAGCATATCACCGCCGATGAGCAGAAAGAACTGATCCTCGGGATAGAGCGACTTCAGCTCGCGGATGGTGTTGATCGTAAAGCTCTTTCCGCCGAGCTTTACCTCGATGTCGCTGATCTCTGCGCCCTCGATATGCCCGAAAGCTCTGCGGCACATCTCGGCTCTTTCCTCAAATGGGAGCAGCTTTGTCTCCTTGTGTGGGGAATCGTAGGTGGGGATTATCAGCAGCCTTTTCAGCTTAAGCTGTTTCACTGCCTCCTCCGCAAGCCTTACATGACCCTTATGAACGGGGTTGAATGCTCCCCCGAAAATACCTGTCTTAATCAAGCTCGATCACCCTCTTCTTGGGATCCTTGCTTCTTCTCCACAGCACGAATTTTCTGCCGATCACCTGAACCACATCAGCGTTAAGCTGTGCTGCGATCTCGTCAGCAGCCTCTCTTGCGGTGTATTCGCAGTTTTCCTGCACGCCCACCTTGATAAGCTCACGGCTCTCCAGAACGTCGTCAAGCTGCTTTACAAGCTCCTCTCCGATACCGTTCTTTCCTACGAAAAATATTGCATTGTAGCCCTGCGCAATGGAACGCAGGTGCGCTCTCTGTTTACTTGTAAGCATCAGTTGAATTTCTCCTTAAGTATATTACTAAGCTGCTCGAAAGCCTTGGCGCGGTGGCTGATCTTATTCTTCTCATCCTCGCCGATAGTTGCCATGCTCTCGTCATCATCCAGCATAAATATGGGATCGTAGCCGAAACCGTTTTCGCCCACCATCTCATCGCCTATGTAGCCCTCTACGGTGCCGTTTACGTTGTACTCCTCATCCTCGTTGTAGATGAAGTAGATGGAGCAAACAAAGCGCGCCTCTCTCAGCGAGCGGTCAACGCCGTGCATTTCGTCCAGCACCTTCTGACAGCGCTCCTTGTCGGTGGCGTTTTCTCCCGCATAGCGTGCGGAATATATGCCGGGGGCGCCATTGAGGAAATCTATCTCCAGACCGCTGTCGTCAGCGATGGTGGGAAGTCCCGTTGCCTCAAAAACGGCTCTCGCCTTGATGTGGGCATTCTCCTGGAATGTCTCGCCGTCCTCGATTATCTCATCTGTAAAGCCTGCCTGACGCATGGATATCACATCGAAACCAAAAGGCTCCAGCAGCTTTCCGAATTCACGGAGCTTGCCCTGGTTGTTCGTTGCGATTATCAGTCGTTTTCGGTCAGGCGTACTCGCGGCAGGTTTGTCTTCGGCAGAAATATTATGCTGTATCATTTATTATATCCTTTCACAATTAAATTACTTCATATATTCAGGCGAACGAGAAAGTGCCAGATACTAGAAACCATCATAACGACAAGGCTTTGTGCCTGTCGTTATGATGAGTGCCGACGTAGATGGCGCTTTATCGACAGCCTGCACTTATTCAAATAACGCGTTTACATAGTCATCGGGGATGAACGGCTGCAGATCGTCTATCTTCTCACCCACGCCCACAAGCTTTACGGGGATTCCCAGCTCGTTCTTGATGGGGATGATGATTCCGCCCTTTGCGGTGCCGTCCAGTTTCGTGAGTGCGATGCCCGTGATATCTGCGGTCTCGCTGAACAGCTTTGCCTGATTCACGGCGTTCTGTCCCGTTGTTGCGTCAAGCACCAGAAGCGTCTCTATCTTCGCATCGGGAAGTTCCCTTGTGATAACTCTAGCTATCTTCTTAAGCT
>JAZKZL010000237.1:0-2251 GCA_045612645.1 Oscillospiraceae bacterium | reverse complement strand
TTTGATCCGGAGCATGGGCTGACCGAGGAAGTACTTGCAGATACCGATGTGCTGATATGGTGGGGACACTGGGTGCATGAAAAGGTTGAGGATTCAGTGGTGGAGCGTGTGTGCCGCCATGTGCGCAGCGGAATGGGCTTTATCGGGCTGCATTCTGCCCATCACAGCAAGGTGATGAAAGCACTGTTGGGAACAACGCTTAACCTGAAATGGCGCCATGGAGATCGTGAGAGAGTATGGTGCGTATGCCCGTCGCACCCTATAGCAAAGGGTGTTCCGCAGCAGTTTGAGCTGCCTGTGGAGGAGATGTACGGAGAGCCTTTCGATATCCCCGAGCCTGATGAAACGCTGTTTATCGGTTGGTTTGCGGGCGGCGAGGTCTTCCGCAGCGGCGTAACATATCGCAGAGGAAATGGCAGAATATTCTATTTCCAGCCCGGACATGAGGAATATCCCACGTTCCATAACGAGAATGTGCAGCGAGTTATCACAAACGCGGTGCGCTGGGTATGTCCGACTCTGACAGAGCGCAGTGAGATTCCCGTGGAGAATCCCGAGCCGCTTGAAAAGCCTCTTTCCAAAGAGGAACAGCCCGAGCAGCTTACATTTTTCTGATAAAATAAAAAAGCTCAGCCGTTAAGCTGAGCTTTTGTTATGTAATTATTAATTACTTCAGGAAACCAAAGCTTCTGATGATAGCCATTTCCTTTGCCTTGCCGCCGCAAACCTGGAAGAATGCGATGATCTGCAGAACCAGAACGATGATCATGCAGATAGGAGCTGCGATCCAACCGAGGAAGGGAACGATCATAAGCAGATAGCTGAGAACAAGAATAATAGAAGATCTGAGAGCCCATGTCATATGGAACTTAACATAGGGGGATTCCTTAGCGCAGATAGCTGCAACGATAACGCCCATCAGACCGAAGATATAGCAGAGCATTGCATATACCTTGTTATCGGAGATATCCTTAGCGTCAAACTCGTGAGTATGATCAGAGGGGTTAGCGGCAACCATTACAGGAGCAGCCATCATGGGAGCCTGTGTCATAACAGGAGCCTGAACGGGAGCGCCCATGGGAGCCTGAGCGGCCATAGGAGCCTGAGCGGGAGCTACGGGTGCGCTTGCAGTAGCAAATGCGTTGCCACAAGCAGGGCATGCTGCTGCGAAATCTTCGCACTGGGAACCACACTTAGAACAGAATTTCATATTGATTACAACCTTTCATATTAAGTTTAGTTAGGGTAGTTTTATTATAATACTTTTCATGTTTTTTGTCAATATCTGTTGAAATTTTCAGAATTTCCGTTAAATCAGCGTGCTAAATCGCTGAAATATAGTCACTTTGCATAAATCATAACATCCGATATCTGTATATGTTATTCAGAGGTATAAAAGATAATTACAGCTGCAACGCTCAGGTGGCTTATTTCCTTATAAAATGTTGACAATCAGGTGTGTTTGTAGTATAATATATAGTTGGAATAATATTTATACCGAAAGGACGACAAAACAATGAAGTACGATTTCAGTGCCATTGAAAGCAAATGGCAGAAATACTGGGATGACCACGGCACCTTCAAGGCTACGGATGACCGCAGCAAGGAGAAGTTCTATGCCCTGGTAGAGTTCCCCTATCCCTCGGGTGCAGGTATGCACGTCGGCCATATCAAGGCGTACAGCGGTCTTGAGGTTGTCAGCAGAAAGCGCAGACTTCAGGGCTACAATGTGCTGTTCCCCATCGGCTTTGACGCTTACGGTCTGCCCACCGAGAACACCGCTATCAAGACAGGTGTTCACCCCCGTCAGGTTACAGACAACAACATCGCTAAGTTCACACAGCAGCTGAAGCGCGTAGGCTTCTCCTTTGACTGGGACAGAGTAGTCGATACCACCGAGGAGGACTACTACAAGTGGACTCAGTGGATATTCCTCAAGATGTTCGAGAACGGTCTTGTTTTCCGTGACAAGACTCTCGTTAACTACTGCCCCAGCTGTAAGGTAGTTCTCTCCAACGAGGACTCTCAGGGCGGTAAGTGCGATATCTGCCACAGCGATATCGTACAGAGATCAAAGGACGTTTGGTACCTCCGCATCACCGAGTACGCCGATAAGCTCCTTGAGGGACTCGAGAACGTCGATTATCTTCCTAATATCAAGCAGCAACAGATCAACTGGATAGGTAAGAGCGTAGGTGCGTTCGTTAATTTCTCGCTTTGCGGAAAAGATGATAAGCTTCGCATTTATACC
>JAZKZL010000236.1:0-29695 GCA_045612645.1 Oscillospiraceae bacterium | reverse complement strand
ATTTGCCAGCGACGCCGAGCGATGCTCGGCTTACGCGGGGCGCAAACTCCATTTCGCATTCCCCTAATGGGAATGCGATTTTGCTGTGCAAAACCATTCCGTTTGCCACTGATCCCCTTTTAAAATGCACCTACAAATTCCTGTTTGTCTCTTATAATACAGCACAAAACAGGGCGGAAACAATTCCGCCCCTTATTATCAGATCTTAGTATGGAATGTTCTTGCGATTACGTCATCCTGCTGCTCTTTTGTCAGCTTGTTGAAGTTCACCGCATAGCCCGAAACCCTGATGGTGAGCTGCGGATATATCTCGGGATGGGCCTGCGCGTCCAGCAGAGTCTCTCTTGTGAACACGTTAACGTTGAGATGATGTCCGCCCTTCATTGCGTAGCCGTCCAGAAGGGATACAAGGTTGTCTATCTGAAGCTTGTTGTTATCCATAATGTTCTCCTTTCGTGGCGGGGGGAGAGGTCATTCCTCGCCGTCCAGCCCCTTGTGCAGAGTCGGTATGCTGCACGCCGTATTGCCCTTGCAGCAGTCGGTGCTGTTCATGGTCTGCTCGCAAACGCCCTCGCCATCGGCAGTGACGTTTATATGCGCTGAGCCGCTCTCGCACAGCCTGTCAAGCATCTCTGCCAGCTGCTTTGCATCTGTGTTATCACACATCGGCAGCCGCCTTTTTCAGATCTTCCTCGGAGATGTCGAGGTCGATATCCAGATCCTCCAGCATGGAAAGACCTGCCTTGCCCAGAGCGTCAGGCACGATAGAGAAGGTGTTTGAGATACCGTCCTGAGCGTGCTTGAAGGGCAGCTTTGCAACAGAACTGAGGGATGCCGCAGCGCCGTGAGTATCTCTGCCGTGCATGGGGTTAGCACCGGGAGCGAGCGGGATGCCCATTTTTCTGCCATCGGGCGTATTGCCTGTTTTCTTGCCGTAAACTACGTTGGAAGTGATAGTAAGAATGGACATTGTGGGAACGCCGTGGCGATAGGTGTGGTGGCGCTTGATCTTTTCCATGAAGGTCTCCACGATGTCAACAGCGATGCTGTCCACACGGTCGTCGTTGTTGCCGTATTTGGGGAAGTCGCCCTCCACCTCGTAATCCACCACGATGCCGTCCTCATCACGGATGCACTTTACCTTTGCATACTTGATAGCGGAAAGGGAGTCAGCCACAACGGAAAGACCTGCGATACCTGTTGCGAAATAGCGCTTTACCTCTCTGTCATGCAGAGCCATCTGCAGCCTTTCGTAGCTGTATTTATCATGCATATAGTGGATGACGTTCAGGGTGTTCACATACAACTCTGCCAGCCAGTCCATCATCTGATCGTATTTTTCCATTACATCGGCGTAGTCGAGATAATCGCCCTCCACCGCTCTGTATTTGGGAGCCACCTGAATCTTCAGGCGCTCGTCCACACCGCCGTTGATGGCGTAGAGCAGGCACTTTGCGAGGTTTGCTCTCGCGCCGAAGAACTGCATCTCCTTGCCCACTCTCATGGAGGATACGCAGCAGGCGATAGCGTAGTCGTCGCCGTGTGTAACACGCATGAGATCGTCGTTCTCGTACTGGATGGAGGAAGTCTTGATGGACATCTTCGCACAGTATTCCTTGAACTTCTGCGGCAGCCTTACTGACCACAGAACGGTGAGGTTAGGCTCGGGCGCAGGGCCGAGGTTATTCAGCGTGTTGAGATATCTGAACGAGTTCTTTGTAACCAGCGGCTTGCCGTCGATATTCACGCCGCCGATGGATTCGGTCACCCATGTGGGGTCGCCCGAGAAAAGCTCGTTGTATTCGGGAGTTCTTGCGAATTTCACCAGTCTCAGCTTCATGATGAAGTGATCGATATATTCCTGAGCCTGCTCCTCGGTGATGATCCCTCTGTGCAGATCACGCTCGATGTAGATGACAAGGAATGTGGAGGTACGTCCGAGGGACATAGCCGCACCGTTCTGCTCCTTTACAGCGGCGAGATATCCGAAATACAGCCACTGGATAGCCTCCTTGGCATTTGCGGCGGGACGGGAGATGTCAAAGCCGTAGATGCTGCCGAGCTGCTTCAGCTCACCCAGTGCTCTTATCTGCTCGGAAAGCTCCTCGCGCAGCTGGATGTTTTCGCTAGTCATACGCTTGGGAGCGGTATCGAGCTGCTGCTTCTTGTCCTCGATCAGCATATCCACGCCGTAGAGAGCAACTCTGCGGTAATCGCCGATGATACGACCTCTGCCGTAAGCGTCGGGCAGACCTGTGATTATGGCGGATTTTCTTGCCAGTCTCATTTCGGGGGTGTATGCGTCAAAAACGCCCTGATTGTGGGTCTTTCTGTATCTTGTGAAGATGTCTACGATCTCGGGATCTACCTCGTAGCCGTTCTGGGAGCATGCCGCCTCAGCCATTCTGATGCCGCCAAAGGGCTGCAGCGAGCGCTTGAAGGGCTTGTCCGTCTGAAATCCCACGATCTGCTCAAGCTCTTTATCGAGATAGCCTGCGCCGTGGGAGGTGATGGTGGATACCACCTTTGTATCCATATCCAGCACACCGCCTGCGGCTCTTTCCTTTTCGGAAAGCTCCATAACCTGCGCCCACAGCTTTGTTGTAGCCTCTGTGGGGCCTGTAAGAAAGCTTTCGTCGCCCTCATACAGACTGTAGTTGCACTGGATAAAGTCACGCACGTTTACATTATCGCACCATTTACCGGTGTGAAAGCCTTTCCATTCTTCTGCAAAAACACTCATGATCTATACTTCCTTTCGGTCTGCGTTTTCTTTATCTCGCAAGCAGACAAGGTGTTGTTATTTATAAGCGGACAGGCACAGTTTCTTGTGTTTCTGTCATTATTATAATACCATATATGCGGCACATTGTCAAGCAGAACTTACTGCCATTATTTGATGGATATGGCGCTTAAGTGGGGATTTGCGGTGATCGTCAGGGCATTTCTGCGATGGTTTTCAGCAACATTGACAAAAAATTAACATAAAAGTTGGGATATTTCTCACCGCATTAAAGTAAAGCTATTGCATTTTCTATATCTATATGATAAAATTTATACATTGACTAATATTAATGTACAATTTCAACAAATTAGTATCGTTATTATTTATACATTCCCATTTGAGAAGAAAAGGAGAATATAATGCCTGCATATACTGTAGAAAATGCCCGTAGTTCAAAGAGCGATGAACGCTTTGGCTTTGAGACACGAGGATGTTTCCGCTGTGCTTACAGCATGGAAAAGTTCTATATGATCCTGATTGCGGTGCTGTATGCCGTCGGCATGGTAAGCATCGCCGCGGGAATGTTGGCGCTGTTCAGCCATGGTGAGGAAGAGGCGCTGATGTGCGCCGTATCCATCATTGTTCTGTGGGCGGTGTGGACGGCGATATGCGTTGTTTCGTTCAGGCTGCTGATGTTCGGCAGCGAGTATCGGTACAGCGCTGATGACGACAAGATGACTATCCTGCACGGCAGCAACAGCATGGATATCTTTTATTTCAACGTGCTTTCCGTGCGGTATGAGCCGCTGGAGCTTTTCCGCAAGCAGCGCGGCTTTGTGGTCACTGTGGTAACGAGGAAGTCCACCAACGTGTTCAGGATGATCTATCGTCGTCTGGATGCAAGGATGGTGCCTGAGAACACGCCGTTTGCGATACTTGAGGAGCGTGCGGGGCTGAAAACACCGCCCGACTATGATCTTCTCATTCGTCACCGCCGTGAGAAGATGACCGACCGTGAACGTGAGCTTGAAGCGGGAATGCTGGAGCGCCCCGTGATGCGCAGTCAGCAGCAGATAACGGTGAACGCCGAGCCGCAGATAAACTATGTGCAGAGCGAGGATGATTTCATAATTGCAAAGGGACGCTTTCATGTGCCGCACAGGTACGAGATGTTGATTATTCTGATGTTTATCATTCTATGTGTGGCGGCGATAGCGGGTTTGGTGATAGCGGGACTGTTTATGGGAGATCCGACTATAATGATCATGTGCATCCTGCCTGTGTTTGTCTTTGTGGCGGTCACACGAATGACTATCCGAGTGGAGCATACCTATGAAGCAGACGGCAGGGAATTCCGTATTACAGATAAAAAGGGCAGCACCGAGACCATTTATTTCTGCGATGTGGAAAGCGTGGAGTACAAGCCGCTGATGCTGCTGTGGATGCAGCGTGGCTATAAAGTCAGCATCATCACGAAATACCGCATCATCACCTACGATTGCCTGTTCCTTTCAAACAAGAAGTTGCAGAACACGCAGGATCTGCCCTTTGTGGTAATTGAGAAGAAGATAACAAAATAATAAGAGAAGCGGCAGGGAACTTTCCCTGCCGCTTCAGGCTGTCGATAAAGTACCATCTGCGTCGTCACACCGCACTACGACAGGCACAAAGCCTAGTCGTAGTGCAGGTTCCGAAGTTCGTCTCTGCCGAACAATCCGAGCGAAGCGAGCTTCTTTATTCGCATCTGGTACTTTCTCGTTCGCCTGATAATAATTTTGCTGTTATTCAAATGTCAGACCGCTGATCGTGAGATTGTAGGTGACCGATGTGTACGGTACTTCCTCGCCGTTTACCATCAGAGCCATTCTGTAGCCTATCCAGCTTATGGTGGTCTCTGCCGCCACAAGTCCGCATTCCTCCGTGCCGTATACCACAGAACCTATCTCTGCGCCCTTCCAGCCGTTTTCGAGACCGTTTGCCGTGGTGCTAGTGGGGTCAAGCTCGATATCCACAGGAACCTCAATGATGCCGTTTTCCGTTTCAAGTCCGAGCGACTTCACACACACCTTGTAGGTGGCGGAGGTATCGGTGTTGATGAAGCCGAGATTCAGCATCTCGCTTTCCTTAGCAAAGGCGGAGGACTTTACGGAGTAGTCGCCGTCCTTTGTCATCTCCAGCACAGCGGAAGGACTGGGGCCGGGGTTCTCTGCCTGTGCAGAGATAACAAGCGTTGCGTATGCGGTCTCTGTTACCGAGATATCCTCCTCGGGACGGAGCTGCTCATCGCCCTTTGTGAACTGCCATGATTTCAGTTCGATATCCGCACCCGAGAAAACAAGGTAGATATTGTGATTTCTGCCGTCAAACTGTGCGAAGTCAGCGGAGCGTACCTTAGCGTAGTCGGCGTTGTCGAATTCAATGAAAGCTACTGCCTCATTTGCAACATCATCAAGGCGCACTTCAATGCGTCCCTTACCCTTGACTTCTGCAGTGAAAGCGGATGCGCCGTAGCCGAAGTCCGCACCTCTCACATATATCCAGGCGCCGTCTGAGCTGCTCTTTGCTGCGGGATGTGCGCCGTCTGTATAGCCGATATCGGCGGAGGTGAACATGGTTGCGCCGCTGTTTTCGGCGTAGGGATCAAGCAGCTTTATCTGAGCCACGCCGTTTCGTGTTGCGGCGGTTATCGGGATTTCTCCTGTAGCCGTATCCATGGGGAGATAATCCACCATCAGGCTGCGGAAGCCTGCCGTGCCGCCCATAAGTTCCTCTAAAAGGAGCGTGTGGTGGAGGATGTAGTTCGTGCCCTGATACTCGCAGAAATGGGTGTGGTTATTGCCCCAGCGCAGACCCGATTCGCCCTTTTCGTTCTGACCCGAGTTGTAGAAATATGCGCCTCTGTATTCCCAGCTTTCAGCATCGAGGGGAGTTTTCGTGGTGAGATAAGCCATGCTGCAGGTGGGCGGTGTGGGGATGCCCTCATAATCCCAACCTGCGCCACGTCCCTGCCAGTCGGTGCTGTAGGTATAGTAGTAAGTACCGTCGATGTAGTTCAGCTCGCTTGCCTCAAAGAAGTATGGAGCGTCGATGGAAACGAACTCGCTGTCAAAGGAGAGCATATCCTCGCCGAGCTTCACTATCTTAGGAATGTAGGTATGCACCGCTGCGCCCGATGCGGGAGTTCCGCCGCCGAAGCTGAGCCAGCCTGTGCCGTTTTCATCTATGCACACGCCCGGGTCAAAGGGCGCGGGGCAGTTCTCAAGTCCGGGCATATTCTGATAAACGAGCGGAGCGCCGAGGGGATCTGTCCAGCCTGTTACGGGGTCTGTGGAGGTGATAACGCCCACGCCCGAGCCGTTGTTGGAGAAATAGAGATAGAAGTGAGTGAGACCGTCATCCTCCACACGGGAAACGATGGAGGGCGCCCATGAATTATATATCCACGGAGCTATCTCGCCTGTTTCTATCCTGCCGTGATAGATCCAGTTCACCATGTCATCGGTGGAGAATACCACCAGCGACTTTATCTGATCGTAGTCGTTGACGGTGTCCTGTTCAGCCTGCTGAGTGTCGTTCGTGCCGTAGACGTACAATCTGCCCTCGTACTCCACAGCGGTGGGATCGGCGCAGAATATGCTGCCCGAAACAGGGTTTGCGTTGCGTTCGGTCTTGTAGACGTTTCCGCTCACCTCGTCAATAACGATGCCGTTGTTGAGGCTTTCCAGTATCACTTCTTCGGTCGCAGTGTCGGAGATGTCGGAGGCGTTGGTGCCATCTGTTGTGGAGGTCTGTGTGCTTTCGCCGCAATCATTTCCCGAGCAGCCCGAAACGAGCAGCATTGCCGCTGCACAGAATAAAGCAAGTATCTTCTTTTTCATGGTGGCTCCTTTCATTCAGCCTGTAAGGTGGAGGTTTTTCGTTGCTTTCATTATAGCTGTAGGCGGCGCGGAAATCAATAGCTGATATTCGGATAATCCACTTTTTTGTCATAATATGCACTTTTTCTGTTGACTTCGGAGCAGATATCAGCTATACTGTAAGCAGGGGGCGATATCATGTCACGAAAAAGGATAGCGGTCATCACTGCAAGAGCAGATGATTCAGAACAGAAAGACGTACTCTGCGGCATTGCTGAGGCTGCGTTTGCGGCGGATGCGGATGTGGTGGTGTATTCAAACATCTATAATCACTGGGCAGAGGATGAGCAGCTTAACTTCGAGAATATCATCTATTCGCTGTTTGAGCCACGGTATTTCGATGGAGCAATAATCACCGCCGAGGCATTCAGGGATATTTCGCTGCTGGATGAAGTAACCGAAAAGCTGCGCAAAGCAAAGCTCCCCACCGTTGTTATAGGCGGAGAGCTTGATGGCTTTGACAGCGTATTTTCAGATGATGAAACGGATATGGAACGCATAGCCGAGCATCTTATCACGGTGCATGGTTATACGGATATTGATATACTGACAGGCTTTGAGGGTGATGCGGTAGCACGCAGACGTGCAGAGGGCTGCCTGCGTGCCTTTGAAAAGCACGGTGTTCCGTTCAGTGAAAGTAAGCTGCATTACGGCAACTTCTGGAATGATTCGGGCGAGGAGCTTGCACGGCGCTATATCAGCGGAGAGCTGCCTATGCCTCAGGCAGTAATATGCACTAACGACCACATGGCATACGGTTTCTGTGATGCGCTCACAGCGGCTGGAATTGCTATTCCCGATAGGATAGCGGTCACGGGTTATGACTACACAGGCGGCAGGGTATATCATTATCCGCTGCTTACCACTTATTACAGAAACAGGTGGAGGCTTGGCAGGGACGCGGCGAATAAGATACTTGGAGTCAGTTCCTCGCCCGATGATTCTGACCGCTTCATCAGCGGCAACACCTGCTCCTGCGGCGTGTGTCAGGATCAGCTGATAAGCGAACTGAACGCCGAGAGGATAGGTCAGTATCACACCATAATGAGCAATGTGGCGCAGTTCTCCAGCCGCCTTACAGCCTGCCGCACGCTTGCGGAATACACCGCCGTACTGGGCGAGTTCTTCTATCTGCTGCACGGTGCGGATAAGCTGCATCTCTGCCTTGATACGGCGTGGAACAGCGAAAGCTACGAGGGCGAGGAGTTCCTCTGCTGCAGGATAGAGGAGGGGCAGAGCAGCGCTCCCGTAAGGTACGCAAAGGACGATATCCCTGCGCCGTTTCTCAGCGAGCAGGAGCATTCGCTGTACTATGTAAGTCCCGTCTGCTTTCAGACCAGGCTTTTCGGCTACAGCGTGTTGAGATACGGATATCCCGCAAGCTACGATTTCAGCTTCCGTGACTGGAGCAAGACAGCGGCGGACACGCTTGAATTTCTCCGCATGAAGAATGATATCCATTATCTTGCCCAGTGCCAGCGTGCCTCATCTATGTACGATTCGCTTACGGGTTTCTATAACCTCCGTGAGTTCAGGCAGATAATCGATGCGGCGGGCGGCGGTAGCTTATTTGCGCTGAAGCTTACTTTCACTGCGGATGGCGAGTATATTTACGGCGAGAATTACCGCAGCGATATCATTTCAGCGGCGGCTATGGCGATCAGGCAGGCATGCACCGAGCATGAGATATTCTGCCGTGCAGGCGAGGATGTCTTCCTCATCCTGTGCAGAGATAAAGGCGATGTGATTGCTGACAGGCTGAAAGTCATGCTGTACAATGCCGTAAGCGGCAGCTATGACGAGCAGCAGGTGCTTATCAGCTATGCGGAGTCTGGTGGCTCTGTAGATCAGATTTGCGCAGCCGTAACCGAACTCGGCGTACAGGCTATGGCACAGCTTTCCGAAAGAAAGGCGATGCAGCATTATGGCATTCTGCTGGATATCCGCAGCGGGATAATAAGCGCCCCCGAAAAGGCTCCTGAGCTTTCGCATGCAGCAAAGCGGATGTGCGTCAGTGAGGGATATTTCCGTGCGGTGTATAAGCAGTGCTTTGGCGTAAGCTACAATCAGGATATCATCAACGCAAGGCTGCTGAAAGCGAGATATCTTCTTATAACTACGGCGATGAGCGTTTATGCTGTGGCGGTAAGCTGCGGCTACAGCGATGAGAAATATTTCGCAAGGCAGTTCAGGCAAAGCGTTGGTTACTCCCCGATGGAGTACAGGAAAAAATACTGCTGAGAAAAAAGTATCGGACGGTGCGTTGCCGTCCGAGAGCTGTTTGGGATGTTATCTAATGCCGATGTGCTTTTTATATTCCACGGGAGTAAGTCCCTCGTGCTTTTTGAACACGGTGCTGAAATATCCCGCATCGGGAAAGCCCGAGCGCACCGCTATTTCGGCGATGGGCAGCTCGTTGCGCTGCAGAAGTCGTTTCGCTTCCAGAAGTCTTCTTTGGGTGAGATATTCATTCGGGCGCATATTCATCGTTTCCTTGAAGATTCGGCAGAGATGCTGCGGCGTGATGCCTGCAAGCTCTGCCAGTACGGTGAGCGGGAAATCGCTGTGATAATTCTCGTCAATATAGTCAAGCACAGGCGCAAGCAGCTTGCTGCGGTCATTACGCAGCTTGTTCGCTTTGGTATCCATGAGCTTATGGAATTCTATGATATACGCATAGATATATCCCGAGCAGGAATAGTCTCCGTAGGCACGGTCTGTTTTCTGCATGGTGTACATCTTGCTGTACAGCTTTGGCAGAGTGGAATTGTTCCGTGGTTTGATTATTATCGGAGCGGTCATGCTGAACTGACTGAGGATATGGGCGCAGGCATAGCCGTCGAACGCCACCCAGCGCACGTCCCATGCACCGCCTTCGGTGTGATATTCATGTGGATATCCCGCAGGCAGGAAGAAGAAATCGCCCTCCTCCACTATCACCTCACTGTTATCGTATTTAAGGATACCTCTTCCGCTTGCGCTGTACAGTATCTGATGCCAATCGTAGCCTTCATTTCTTGTGATGTGATATTGATATTCGCTGCCACCGATGCCCGTAAGATGGAACGGGAGCTTTCTCACTTCGGCATTGTACGGATAGATATTTTCATTTATCTTCATATTATCACCTGAGCCTTTCATCTCTGATTCCAGTATAAACCGATTTTGTGAGGTTGTCAATGCTTTTTTGGAATTTTAATATCTGATATGTTCAAAAAACAAAAGTGTATTCAGAATTTGCGATTGAAATATGCGGCAAAAAGTGATATTATGAGATTAGACAAAAAAGTCTATCTTTACAAAGGAGATATGGATATGAATATTTCAAAAATAATGGCTTTTATCACTGCAACCGCAGTTGTGGCGTCTGCTTTCAGCGGATGCGGACAGAACAGCGATAGCGCGGCAGATCCATCAGATGCTGCCACAGAAAATACCTCGCAGACGGAAGTGACAGATATGCCTGAATACACAGCAAAATATGCTCTTTCAAATGAGAATGCCGATGAGGTGACTCAGCGAGTTTATGACCTCATTTGTGACAATTACGGCACATATATGTTCTCGTGTCAGCAGGAATCCACATGGATGGGCTCTCCCGATTACGAGATGAATTACATCCTCGAGACTACGGGAAGACTTCCCGCAATGCGCGGACTGGATTTCATGAACTCCGATTTTGACGGCGTTGTGCAGCGTTCAAAGGCGTGGTGGGACAAGGGAGGACTTGTTACGATATGCTGGCATACAGGCATCAACGGCTACGGCTATCAGGAATCCAAGGATGATATGCCCGATTTCGACAAGCTGCTGACCGAGGGAACACCCGAGCATGAGGCGATGATCGCCAACTGGGATAAGGCGGCTGTGGCTCTTGCTGAACTGCGTGACGCAGGCGTCCCCGTTCTGTGGAGACCGTTCCACGAGTTCGACGGCGGCTGGTTCTGGTGGGGCAAGGGCGGCGCAGACAACTTCATCAAGCTCTGGCAGATGATGTATGACCGCTACACCAACGAATTCGGACTCACGAATCTGATCTGGGTGCTTGGCTATTCAGGCGAGGTCAAGGACGGCTGGTATCCAGGTGATGATTACTGCGATATCATCGGTTCCGATACCTATGATAACTCCACTCATATCAGAGCATGGAACAAGCTGCAGAACGTCACAGACAGCGGCAAGCCGCTCACTTTCCACGAATGCGGCAACGTTCCCCGTGTGGAGATGTTTGAAAGAGACGGCTGCCTGTGGTCATGGTTCATGATATGGCACACCGACTACATTAAAGGCAACAATACAAAAGTACTCAATAATGTATATAACCATGAAAAGGTGATAACTCTCGATGAGCTGCCCGAGCTTTCGTCCTATAAAGCAGGCGACAGCATCACTCAGATAACCGCAGCCGAAGAGGAACCGACAGAGGAGGAAACATATATGCAGCGTTATGAAGAACTTATGGTGGAGCTTCCCCCCGAAAGCGCATTTGATTCAACGGAGGGTGTTACTTCTCCTGCGTTTCAGAAGTACACCTATTATTCCAGAACAGCGGAGAGAGAAAGCAGGGTAAACGTGCTGCTGCCTCCGAACTATTCCGAGGACAAGGAGTATCCCGTGCTTTACATACTGCACGGCTATTACGACAGCGAGGACTGGATGGCGAGGGATATCGTGGATCTCAGCGATATGCTGACAAAGCTCTACGCAAGCGGCGAGGCGGAGGAGATGATCGTGGTATGCCCGTACATCTTCGTCAGCAAGGAGCTTGCATGGTGTACAGGAATGAACCTCACAAATTCCCTCTGCTACGATAATTTCATAAACGATCTCACCACTGATGTCATGCCCTTTATCGAAAGCACTTTTTCCGTGGCAAAGGGCAGGGAAAACACCGCGATAACAGGCTTTTCCATGGGCGCAAGAGAATCTCTCTTCATCGGCTTTCAGCTGCCTGAAAGATTCGGTTATATCGGTGCTGTAGCGCCTGCTCCAGGACTTGTTCCCGTACAAGGCTCCGCAGACCACCCCGGTCAGATGCAGCCCGAGGAGCTGGTGTTTGAGGAGAATGCGCCCTATCTCCTGCTGATAAGCGCATCCAACAGCGACGGCGTTGTTGGCACATATCCCAAATCCTATCACAAGACTCTTACGATGAACGGCACCGAGCATCTTTGGCACGAGCTTTCAAACACAGGTCACGATCACACAAGTGTTAAGCCGCATCTCTACAATTTCTGCAGAATGATATTCAAGAGCTGATAAGGAGCATATTATGAGAATTGGCGTTGATTATTATCCCGAGGCATGGGACAAAGCTCTCTGGGAAAAGGACGCAGACCTCATGCAGCAGACAGGCGTGGAGATCGTCCGTCTTGCGGAGTTTGCATGGTGCAGGCTGGAGCCAAAGGAGGGCGAGTTCGCCTTTGAATGGCTGGATGAGGTGATAGAACTCTTCACAAAGCGTGGGATGAAGATAGTCCTCTGCACGCCCACGAACTGTCCGCCGCTGTGGTTTTACGAAAAGTATCCCGAATCTGTCCAGACCGAAAAAGACGGCAGAAAGACCCGAAAAGGCATCCGTGGTCACCGTTGCATCAACAATACGGATTTCCTGCGCTATGCCGAGCGTATCATAGATTTTATGACAAAGCGCTATGCCGATAACAAGTCGGTCATCGCATGGCAGATAGACAACGAGCTAGAGGCAAACTTCTGTTTCTGCGAGACCTGCATCGGCAAATACCGCGGCTGGATGAAGGATAAATACAACACCGTTGAAGAAGTAAACAAGGCTTACGGAAACGTTATGTGGAGCGGTGAATATTCATCGTGGGAGCAGATAGATCCGCCCTATGGCAGCTATCCCGATCCATGGCTGAATCCCTCCTATATGCTGGATTTCAACCGCTACGCATCGGACAGCGTTGTGGAGCATATCAACTGGCAGGCAGAGCTTATCAGAAAGAATATCCCCGATGCGAAGATCACCACAAACGTGTGGTTCTGCACCAATATGCCGAACTTCTATGATGAGTTCAAGCACCTTGATTTCATCTCTTACGACAACTATCCCACCACACGCCTGCCCGATAATCCCGAGGAGTGCTACACCCACGCATTCCACCTCGATCTTATGCGCGGCGTAAAGCGTGACAAGTTCTGGATAATGGAGGAACTTAGCGGCGGTCTGGGCTGCTGGGCGCCTATGGGAAGAACCACTTCTCCTGGAATGATAAAGGGATATTCGCTGCAGGCTTTTGCGCACGGAGCGGATACCGTGGTGCATTTCAGATGGAGAAATGCCGCAGGCGGTGCGGAAATGCACTGGCACGGTCTTATCGATCATTCCAACGTTCCCAGCAGGCGCTTTGCGGAGTTCTCTGATCTCTGCAAGGAGGCAAAGACGCTTAAAGCAGTGTGCGATACCGAGATAAAGTCCGATGTTGCAATACTGTATTCTCCCGAGGATGAATACGCATTCAAGATTCAGCCGCAGACCAACGGAATGTACTACATGGAACAGCCTATGCTGCTGCATTCGGCGTTCACAAAGCATGGTCTCAATGTGGATATCATCAGTCAAAAGGATGATTTTTCGGGCTACAGGATAATCGCTGCGCCGCAGCTGTATCTGACGGATGCGGATGTTGTAAAGCGTCTGTACGAGTTCACCGAAAAGGGCGGTGCGGTCATCATCACCAACCGCAGCGGCGTAAAGGACGAATACAACAAGTGCATCATGCAGCAGCTGCCAACAGCATACCGCAGCCTTATCGGCGCTTATGTGGAGGAATACGACCCCATTGGCTGGGATGAGGCTAAGCTGAAACTTACCGACGGCAGCGTATACAAGTGCCGAAGATGGTGCGATGTCCTGCACACAGAGACCGCCGAAGTCGTTGCGGAATACGACAGCGAGTTCTTCAAGGGCAAGCCTGCCATCACACGCAATTCCTACGGCAGCGGCAAAGCCTATTACATCGGCACTGTCACCGAAAAGAGCCTGTACAACAGGCTGGTGCGTGATATTCTGACGGAGGCGGATATGCTGTTCGTGGACGGTCTGCCCGATAACGTGGAGATCACGACCCGCACAGGCAAGGATACACAGGTGCGTTTTATTTTCAATAACACCAGCAAGGAACAGCATTTCAAAATAGGCAGTGAGGACATCACCCTTGCGCCGTTTGAAATGAAGACGGATATCAGATGAAAGGGAGATCGTTATGGAATTATGTCATAAGCTTATCTCGTTTATTACTGCATCTACTATGCTTTTGTCAGGCTGCGGAGATAATACTCCCAATGCGGAAAACGGCAATACGGCAGGCGGTGATACAGTGAGCGAAACAGTAACAGGAAGAAGGATCGTGGATCCCTCCGAGATAACCTATGCAAGCAGCTACAAATTTGATAAGCTGAACTACGGTGGCATAGAGAAGATGGATTTCAGCACCGTTGTTGAGGCGGAGAGCGCTCAGGAAAAAGAAGGCATTGCCATCAGGACTGATAAGGCAGGCTATTCGGGCATCGGATATATCGATATTTCGGACAACACCGCCTTTGAGCTTAGCGTAGATATCCCCGCAAGCCAGTATTATAAGATCACCGTGCGCCACTGCGCAGGTAGCCACAAGGAAAACCCTCTGCTATTCAACGGCCTGAAGGCGCTGGATATCTATTCCGAAAACGGTGACTGGGTGGAGACTACCGTGGATGGCGTTTTCCTTGAAAAAGGAAAGAATAAGATGACGCTCGGTGCAGGCTGGAGCTGGTTCTCTCTTGATTCCGTCACCATTGAAGACGGCGAATCGATAAGCGACAGCATATATGAGGGCATTGATGATACTCTCTGCAATCCCTATGCAAACCTCAAAACGCAGAATATCTATCAGTATCTGAAAGCAGTATACGGCAAGAGAACGCTTGCGGGTCAGTGTACGGATTACGGCAACAACACTGAGACCGATGCGCTGTATCTCGGCTTAGGAAAATATCCCGCAGTGCGCACATTTGATTTTATCTTTGATTCTATGAGCTTCTGCCACGGAATGCCGCAGGCAAAGGATGTGGATCTTGCAATCCAGTGGAGCAACGATGGTGGTCTTGTAGTATATGACTGGCACTGGTATGCGCCCTGCAACGGCTGTGCGTTCTATACCGATGATACATCCTTTTCACTGGCAAATGCGGTGACGGATATCGATCTTTCCAAGGTGACAGACGCGGAACTTGAAAAGCTGTATATTGAGGATAAGATCTCCATTGAAGCATACAAGCTCATCAAGGATATCGACAACATCTCAGCGCTTATGCAGCGCATGGAGGACGCAGGCGTAACGGTAATGTGGAGACCCATGCACGAGGCAAGCGGCGGCTGGTTCTGGTGGGGAGCTTCGGGTGCTGATGCATACAAGTGGCTGTGGAAATTAATGTACCACCGCATGACCGATTATCACGAGCTTGATAATCTTATCTGGGTGTGGAATGCGCAGAGCGCTGACTGGTATCCCGGCGACGAATACTGTGATATCGCGGCGATAGATATCTATGGTCAGGCGTATGATTACGGCACCAGCCCCAGTGTTCTTGCGGATATGTCCACCTGGCATGACAGCAGCAAGAAGCTCGTTACAATGAGCGAGTGCGCGACCATGCCCGATCCCGATCTTATCGTCAGAGATAACGCCTACTGGCTGTGGTTTGCGGTGTGGAACTGGGATTTCATCGTGAAGAACGGCACCACAGAGCTTTCCGACGCCTACACATCCTTTGATATGATGGAGAAAGTATACAACAGTGATGCTATCATCACAAGAGATGAGCTGCCTGATTTCAACAGCATGTCGTAAATAAACAAAACCCATAGGTCAGACCTATGGGTTTATTTTTGTTATCCGTCAGGAATTGCCTCTCCAAGGAGCGTTTTCCGTCCTGCTTGTGATAAGCGCCTTGATATATTCACCGTTGGGGCTTATGTTGGAATCCTCTGTGAAGATGCTGGAGCCTTCATCCTTATCATTTATTGCCCAGTTGCAGCTGGAAAGCTGATTTGCATCGATCCATGCAAACCATTCATCGGTGGAGGCTGTGTCTATTGCTCCGTTGCCATCTGCATTTACGCCGCCCCACTCTGTAACGAACAGCGGAATGCCGCCTGCAATAGCTTTATCTGCATTATCTCTCAGCCACTGCTTATGTGTGCCTGCGTAGAAGTGGAGTGCGTAGGCGATGTTGTCGCCGTTCACGGGATCATTTGCAGCGGCAGTCACATCCTGCGACCAGTTGGGAGTGCCGACGATAACGAGATTGTCGGAATGCTCTCTGATGGCTGGAATAACGATCTCGGCATATTCCTTTATCTGCGCCCAGCCGACATTCTTCGGCTCGTTGTATATCTCGAAGATAACGTTGTCGTAGCTGCCGTATTTCTCGGCAAGCTGACCGAAATATGCTGTTGCCTCCTCGGGATTGAGATGAGCGCCGTGGGAGTGCCAGTCGATTATCACATAAAGACCTCTTTCGATGGCTGCTTTGATAACATCCTCGATAAGCGGCTCGCAGGTCTTGTCGTAAGGAACACCGTCATCCTGTATGCCGTAGGAGCAGCGCACGATCTCACAGCCGAAATCATCCATCATCAGATCGACATAATCGGCGTTGTAGTATTTCTGAGACCAGTTGCTCCAGAAAAAGCTCATGCCTGTAACTCTGACAAGCTCATTTGTTTTTGAGCCGATAAGACGGTTTCCGTCTGCTATCATTTCGCCGTGATAGGCAACGGGTGTGGTGATAACTTCAGCCATTGAGTCCTCTTTCGTGGCTTCCGCGGATACCGCTTCAGCGGTTGCTGTTATTTCGGTGGTGCTTTCTGTGCTTCCGCTGACAGAGCTGCTTTCGCTGCCTGTGCTGCAGGCGGTTGCCGAAAGCATTGCAGCTATAGTAAGGATCGCAGCGAATCTGTTTTTAATTTTATTCATAAATCATTCAGGCATATCTTAATTGTAGTGGTGATCTGCCTCTCCTCATTTTCAGAATATCATAAAACCAAGTTTTGTTAATATCACAAATCGGATATATGTTACAAAAATGCGACTTATTTTTTGAAGCTGCACATATAGTAATCTTCCTTGTATTCTTTTGGAGTCATTCCTTTTGCTTTTTTGAACACGCTGATAAATGCGCTCTGTGAGGAGAATCCCAGTGAAAGCGCGATGTCGAGGTAGGAGTGTTCGGAGAATTTCAGCATATTTTCAGCTGTGGATATTTTGGCATTTGTTATGAAAGCCTTTATGGATATTCCCGTTTCCCTGAGAAACAGCTTTGAAAGATACGATGGATTGAGATCGAAATGCTCTGCAATACTTTTTACCGAAAGATGCTCGTTCAGGTGTTCATATATGTGATCTATGCATTTTCGTATATGAAGGGAGATTATATTGTCCTTGCGTAGAGCGCGCATTCTTTCCGCAAAATCAGTCTGCATCTCCTCGAACAGACCGATAAGCTCATCGCTGACCTTGCATTTATCCGCTTTTCTGATATAGATATCGCTTAGAGTATATGCAGTATCGTGGCTTAGTCCGCCCTCTATGCATACTCGTGATATCAATGCAACAGAGGTTACAAAGTGATATACTATATTTCTCAGCGGGTCATCCGAAAGCTTGCCCTTGCCCTTGAGAAAATCCTTTCTTATAGCAGAAAGATGCCGTTTTACCCCCTCGACATCTCCTGAACGTATCGCCATATATTGCTCGAATTCGCTGTTGAGGGGAGCGCGGTTGAAGCCGTTCGTTTTCTGAAGATACAGATAATAATTGAGTTCCCGATTTGTGTTCATGGTGTTGCTCCTGTATTCTGTCAGTGATCGTAATATCACATATCGTATGAAACTCCTGCGCTCTTTATGTGGCGGGAGTCGTTGGCAAGCTCTATCATCGGTGCTGTCAGCGTGTTCTTTTCATCTGAAAGGCTCAGCACGGTTATGGCGGTGAAATCGGGGCAGACCGCTCTGCAAAGGTAGAAGAACGGCAGATTCAACAGGTGCGAGAGCAGGGCAGAGGAGGAGCCGCCGTGACTGAACAGCGCTATCGTTCTGTTCGTGTTGTCGCCTGTTACACGGTAGTTTGCGCCCTCGCGCTTATAGCCGAGGCTCTCCATCCATTCATCGGACTGCTTTGCCACACGTTCAACCTCATCGAAAACGATGTTGTTGCAGAAGGGCGGCTGCTTTGTCCAGCTTTCGTCCATAAGCGAGTTGCCCAGTGATATTGCGTACAGCGAGGTGTCCCACGGGTGACCGTCGGCGTAGACAGGCTCTCCGTCCGAGCTGCCCCATCTGATCTCATGCATGAATTCAGCCGTGATGACTTCTTGTGAAAGCAGCTTTGCCGTATGTAAAGCGGTCTCCTGCGCCCTGCCGAAGGGTGAGGAGAATATCTGCTCTATGCCCTCGTTTTTAAGGCGCAGTGCAGCTTTTTCAGCCTGCTCATGACCGAGGGGAGTAAGGCAGTCGTTTGCATAATCGGGATGTCCGTGGCGGACGAGTATGATCTTCATAGCGCACCTCGTTTGTATAAATTTATGTTGGTACATATATTCTATCACAAGAAAGGATAAAACGCAATATAAATCGGCGTTTGCGGTTGCTATTTCTCTTGAATCGTGCTAAAATATACATACCATATATCAGGAGGTATATACTATGAGAAAGAACTTTGGCGCAAAGCCGATACTTTATCCTATGCCCGTGCTTATCATCGCTACTTACGGCGAGGACGGCACTCCCGACGCAATGAACGCAGCCTGGGGCGGAATAGGCGAGGAGGATCAGATCTTCATCTGCCTTGATCCGTCACACAAGACCACAAAGAACATCCTTGCACGAGGGGCATTCACCGTGAGCGTAGCGGATGCTGCTCATGCAGTGGAGTGCGATTATGTGGGAATAGTCTCCGCAAACGATGTTCCCGATAAGCTGTCGAAATGCGGCTTCCACACCACCAAGAGCGCCCTTGTGGACGCGCCTGTCATAGACGAGCTGCCTATGGCTCTTGAATGCGAGCTTATCAGCTATGACGAGGAATCCTGCCACCTTTTCGGTAAGATAGTGAACGTCAGCGCCGATGAGAGCGTGCTGAATAAGGAGGGCAAGATAGATCCCGCCAAGCTCCGCCCCATCACTTATGATCCCATGAATCATGAGTATCTGGAGCTGGGCGCAAAGGCAGGCAATGCCTTCAAGGACGGATTAAAGCTGAAATAAGCGCATTATATTTGGAGGTAGCAATATGCTTGAAACAGGAATGAAGGCTCCCGATTTCACACTTTCGGACAAGAATGGAAATGCAGTGTCTCTGTCCGATTTCAGAGGCAAAAAGGTAGTGCTTTATTTTTATCCTAAGGACAATACTCCCGGCTGCACCCGTCAGGCGTGCGCTTTTGCGGGACTTTACGGCGAGTTTGCGAAAAGAAACATCGAGGTCATCGGCATAAGCAAGGACAGCGTTGCGTCTCACCTGAAGTTTGCCGACAAGCATGGACTGGATTTCGTTCTGCTCTCCGATCCCGAGCTTACCGCGATACAGGCTTACGGTGTATGGCAGGAAAAAAAGCTTTACGGTAAGGTAAGCATGGGCGTTGTGCGCACCACGTTCATCATTGACGAAAACGGCTGCATTGAAAAGGTGATGCCTAAGGTGAAACCTGATACCAACGCCGCAGAGATTCTTGCGGAGCTTGGCTGATAACAACAAAAAGACCGTTGTCGGAGACAGCGGTCTTTTGTTGTACGGTTTATTTTGTGAAGCAGATATCCACAAGTCCCACAAGGGCTCGGGAGTCGTAGCTGCCATCAATGCCGATGATTATCTGTTCACATTCGGAGATGTCATATTCTCTCAGCAGCGGCTGGGGCATTCCGTTCAGCGCTATGGCAGGCTGCTCGCCGTTATCCAGCCATATTCTTACGGTGTTGCTGCCATCGGCAGTGCCGTCCACCTTGCCGATGATAAAGGAAAGCCTGTCGTAGCCCTCCTTGTTGTGGAAGATGATATACGATCCTGTGTAAGCGTTCAGAACGATACCCGAATGATACTCCTTGCCGCCCATCACAACAACATTGTTAGGATCGTCAGCGATGACATCGGCGTTGTAGTTTTCGTAAGGCGGTTTGTCAACGGGGGAGTTTGCGGTGTCGTAGACCTTGTATTCCGTCGGCTTGATATCAGGCTCCTTGCCGTTTTTCGTGAAATACATATCCTGAAGCGCATATACCGCTCTGGAGTCGTAGCTCTCCTCAATCGTGATCTTTATCTGCTTCACGCCTGTGATATCATACTCGAAGCTTTTGGGCATATAGCTCTTGTTTGTGTTTATTGCTTTCTGTTCCTTGCCGTCGAAGTAGATATGTATACTGTTGTCGCCACGCGGAGTGTTATCCAGTCTTGCAAGGGTGAAGCTGAGCTTCTCGTAGCCCTCTAAGTTGCTGAAGATGATATAGGATGATTCGTAGGCATTCAGCAGGATTCCCGAATCATACTGCTCGCACAGTACGGTGTAGCTGTTGCTGGGGTCGTTATCCAGTATTTTGGTATTGTAGTTTTCATAGGGGAGCTTTTCGGCGGTGGCGCTTGCCACATCGGGAGCATTATACTCGGGAACAGTTATCTCAGGCTCGGCGCTGTTTCTGGTGAAATACACATCCATAAGTGCATAATCCGCTCTGACGCTGTAGCTTTCCTCCATCTGTATCTTTATCTGCTTTGCGCCCGAGATATCGTATTCAAATGTCTGCGGCATGAAGTCGGCGTTGCAGTTTATGACCTTCTGCTCCTTGCCGTCGAGATAAATATGGATAGCGTTCTCGCCACGGGCGGTGTTATCGAATCTGGCCACCGTGAAGCGCAGCTTTTCGTAGCCGTCTGCATTGTTGTAGCAGACATAGGATGCCTCATAAGCATTCAGGATGATACCTGTGTTGTAGCTTTCGCCGAGAACGGTAAAGCTCTCGTTGAAGTCGTTGTCCAGTATGCGGGTGTTTGAGTTTTCGTAGGGCAGTATATCGGATACGGCGCTCGCCACATCGTCGGAGCTGCTCTCGCTGACGATAACCTCAGGCTGGGCGTCATTGCGTGAGAAATAGATATCCATAAGCGCATATTCTGCTCTTACGCCGTAGTTCTGCTCCATCTCTATCTTTATCTGCTTTACGTCTGAGATATCGTATTCAACGGTCTGCGGCATGAAATCCGCATTGCCCTTGATATGCTTCTGCTCCACACCATCAAGGTAGATGTGGAAGACGTTCTCGCCACGCACGGTGTTATCTATCCTCGCCAGAGTGAAGCTGAGCTTTTCGTAGCCCTCTGCGTTGCTGAGGCAGATATATGATCCCTCGTAGCCGTTCAGGATGATGCCTGTGCTGTAGCTTTCGCCCAGTACCGTGAAGCTGTTGTTCGGGTCATCGGCAAGTATTGTGGCGCCGTGATTCTCGTACGGCTCCAGCATCGTGGGGATATACAGGATATCATCACCGCCGTCGGAGTCTGCCACAGGTACGCTGTCATCGTCCTTTTCAGGCTCTTTGTCTGTATTCTCATCATCGTTCACTGCGCCGTCAGTAACGATATCGCCTGCGGATATTCTGTCGTCGTCAGGCTCGTAGGAGCTTTCGTCCTTGCCGCCTGATATCAGTATGACAGATACAACGATGGCAAGCACCAGTGCAACACCTGCCGCAATGAAAATGATCGGCTTTAACTTAGACGATTTTGCGGCGTTCGGAGCTGCTGTATACTGCGGTGCAGCGGGAGTGGCTACAGGAGCATACTGAGGCACAGGCTGATACATATTGTTGTTTATAGTCACATTGTTGACGGTGACGTTTGTAGGAGTCTCTCTGCCGAGACCATGCTGCACAGCCGCCATAAGTCCATCCAGATTGTAATCCTGACGGGATGCGTTCACCCAGTGATTCGTGGTGAGATAATACTTGAAGCTTGCGGAAAGCTCGGTATCGTCCAGCTTGTACGGAATGATATGTGAGTGCGCCGAATCTGCCAGAGCTATCTCTTTCGGCACCTGCGTTGAAGCGGCGGAGTTCTCGCTATAGATAACGATAAACACCTTAGTGCTGCTTATGGCGTTCGTGATGGAAGCGGACCAATCATCACCGCCCGAGATATCTCGGGGAGCTATCCAGCACCTGATGCCGTTTGATTCCAGCACCCTGCATATCAGCTCTGCGATATCTTTATCTTTTGAGCTGTGGCTTATAAAAACATCATACATTGTATTTCCTCCGAAAATATACATATATCATATAATTATATCATATTTTTATGTTAAAAGCAAGATAAAGCGACAAAAAACCTCCCGTGGTGATGTAATACCACGGGAGGTTTTTTGTTACTCGTAATTACAGATATCTGATAAGCTCATCTCTTACAGAGTCCATATGCTCATCGGAAAGACCGAAGTCCATTTCCTTGTAGCTCCATGCGCTGCGTGCGATGCCGTGCTTTTCAAATACGCTGTTGATGCATCTGTACCACTTGACAGCATCCTCGGGGGAGACCTTGTTTATCACGCCGTATTCGCCGCAGTACAGGGTGGTGTGGTTGCGTTCTGCTGCTTCGATAGCAGATGCGAACAGCTGCTCGAAGTATTCGGGGGTGATATTGCTCTCGTCAAAGGAGAAGCGCTCGTCGGGCTTTACAAGATCTGTCCAGTAAGCACCCTGATGGGTGAACTTCAGCGGCTCATAGCAGTGGAAGTTATACACCACCTTGTTGTCATGGGGAGCGGCAAGATCCTTAACTGCCTCTGCGCTGTTGTTCCAGTAGCTGCCCACGAGTATCACAGTATCGGGAGCGAGCTTTCTTATGCGTTCGATGCACTTGTCCGCAATGCCGTTCCATATATCTATATATTCCTTGTCGGTGACCTCGTTCAGCAGCTCGAATGCAACTCTGTCGCTGAGTGCACCGTAGCGCTGCGCAAACTGCTCCCACAGCCTGTAGAAGCGCTCCTGCAGCGCCTCGTTTTCGAAGAAGCCCGATTCGCTCTCGCCGTAGTTGTCGAAAGAGAAGCCTGCGGTCTTGTGCAGATCCAGCACCGCCTTGAGTCCGTATTTCTCGCATAGCTCTAAAGCCTCGCTGATGCGCCTGAAGCCATCCTCTTTATATGAGCCGTCCTCGTTTTCAAAGATGTTATAGTCCACGGGAATGCGCACATGATCAACACCCCAGGATGCTATCTTCTCAAAATCAGGTTCTGTAATAAAGCCGTCAAGCCTTTCCTTGCTGTAATCGCACTGGGAGAACCAGCCGCCTAAGTTTACGCCTCGTAAGAACCCCTTGCTCTTTAACATTGTATATCCGACCTTTCTGTTTGGTTTGTTGATGTTATGATAGCATATTATTTTGCATTGAGTTGTCACTATATTGCTGTTATTATCAGAAAATTGCGGTGCAACCAAAATAATATAGAGCATAATTCTGATACCAACAGCAACTTCGTGATATAATTATAAGGATATAAATGTTAAAATATAGTCAATGAGTAAGAGCTTACAAAAAGGAGGTCATTAAGATGAAGAATAATATCAGACTATTATCCTTATTAATAGCGGCTTCGCTGCTGACAGGCTGCGCAGCAAAGGAGGAATCATCCGCACCGCAGAGCGAGGACAGCACACCCTCCACCACAGCTGCGGCATCCGCGGAGGCTGCCGTGACCGAAACAGCTGAAGCAGAGGCTGAGGAGATCATCCCCGAGGGTCACGCATACGCGCAGTTCAGAAACGGTATGCCCGCGGGCTGGGAGTGTGCCGATGGCTGGACTAACGGCAGCATGTTCAATGTGACATGGCGCAAGAAAAATGTGACCTTTGAGAATGAGCGTATGCAGCTTATGATCAATAATGACCTGACACCGCAGCTGGGCATTCCATACGCAGGCGGAGAGTTCCGCAGCAGGGAATTCTATGGCTACGGCAGATACGAGGTCTCCATGAAGCCGATAAAGAACGACGGCGTGGTATCCTCTTTCTTCACCTACACAGGCCCCACAGATAATAACCCCTGGGATGAGATCGATATCGAGTTCCTCGGCAAGGACACCACAATCGTGCAGTTCAATTACTTTACCGACAGCCGTGGAGGTCACGAATACATTTACGAGCTGGGCTTTGACGCCGCGGAGGATTTCCACACCTACGCATTCGAGTGGCGCGAGGATAAGATCGTGTGGTTCGTTGACGGAACAGAGGTGTACAGCGCAACCGATAACATTCCCGTAACTCCCTCCAAGATCATGATGAACGCATGGTGCGGCAAGGGCGTTGAGGGTTGGCTGAATGCCTTTGACGACACGAATATGCCCCTCACTGCCGAATATGAGTGGGTGAGATTTACCCCGTTTGAGTAATATGCTTAGTCCGCGGCCAACCACTGCGGACTATGTTGCAATTTTCCGCTTAACATAAGGAATGTGTTGAAAAAAATGCCGTAATATGGTAAAATTAGAATATGAGGTGATGATATGGATATACAGAAGAAACTGTCCCATGTAGAATTCCTTAACAGGGAATACAATGTTTCGCACCTTTCCTATGAACGTGAAATGGCATTCTTTCAAAGCATTAAGGATGGGAATATAGATGAAGCGCGGCGGCTGTTCAAGCCATTTAACAGCGAGGATATGGGCAAGCTCAGCGAAGATAATCTGCGTAATCTGAAATACCATCTTACCATAACAGTTGCGTTTATCACCCGATATTGCATTGAGGGTGGCATGGAAATGGAAGCGGCATATAATCTCAGTGATATCTACATCCGCAGTATAGATAAATGCCGCAGCGAGGAAGAGATCAATCTTCTCCACCGTGAGGTGGTGGATGATTACGCACAGCGCATGCAGCTGATACGAAAGCAGAACAGATATCCGAGAGCGATAACGGTGTGCCTTGATTATATCTACGATAATCTTCACACGAAGATAACCCTTGACAAGCTTGCAGAGATCACATCGCTGAGTCCTGCATATCTTTCGAAGCTGTTCCACAAAGAGGTGGGTATGACGGTATCGGCGTACATCACCAAAAAGCGCATAGAGGCAGCGGAGAACATGCTGAGATTCTCGGAATACTCCTGCCTTGAGATATCTGATTACCTCTGCTTCAGCTCAGAGAGCCACTTCATCCAGGTATTCCGCAAGCACACGGGCTATACGCCGAAGCACTACCGTGAGCAGTTCTTCCGCACACGGAAGCCTGACGCTTTCCGTTGATCTTTAAAAGACTGAACTCCCCCGAGATCGGGGGAGTTCTTCTGATATAGGGGAGATACACATGAAGTTATCGGATATTACTTTCTTTTTCTGGTGAGCAGCATAGCACCTGCAGCGGTAGCGGCAAGAGCAGCGGCTGTAGCAGCGCCCTCCACGCCTGTATCGGGGTTGCCCTTATTGCCCTCTGTGGGAGCTGTTGTGTCCACAACAGGAGCTTCAACAACGGGAGCCTCGTCGGATACTGTCAGAGTCTCCAGCGTGATGCCGTGACCCATGAATGCGAGACCTGCGATCTCCACATGCTCAGCGTGAGCCTCGGGAATGGTAAAGGTGATGGATGTTCCCTCGGGATCAACATCGTATGCGCTGCCGTCTGCTGTAGGAGTAAGCTCTGCGATGCCGTCAACGAGAGGCCAACCGGAGTCGTTTATCATGGGCTTGATGCACCAGTAGTTGTGACCTTCCATATCTGCAAGAGCCTGATCAGCGGTGTAGGTTACTGTGATGTATAAGCCGCCGTCCTTTGCACCGATAAATTCTGTTCCGGGAACGGTCTTGCTTGCGCTCCAGAAGATGTTGAGATCAGTGTTGAGATCGTAAGCGGAAGCTGCAACTGCAAGGAGAGAAGCTGCGCAGAGGGAAGCTGCGATGCCTGTGAAGATCTTTCTGAGTTTCATATCGTTATGTCCTTTCACGTTGTTTCGGGATCGTTTTATCCCTTTCGGTAGTTTTATGATATCAGATATTTGTTCGGTGTTATATCACTTATATGTGCTTTTTGTCATCTGTTTTGGCGTAGTTTTGTTTAAAATATATGTAAACGTTTAATCTGTGATGTACGATATTTATTTAGTTTGACGACTTTTTTATAACCTAAAAACCTAATTAGCAAAAATACTGACAATAACAGCAAACATATGATATTATCACAAGCTTGTTTGGTGTATCATTTAATTACACAAAGCGAACACCAACGAAAGGATGGCTTAAGATATGAAAACAATTAAGAAGATAACAGCGGTGGCTCTGGCGCTGGCTTGCGTAATGACCGCAACAGCCTGCGATGAGAGCGCACCTGCAGGCAGCAGCGCTCCAACAAGCACATCGGGCGCACCCACCACCTCCGCAAAGACCACCAAGGCTACCATGAACGAGGAGGATGCCTCCAAGGTTGCAGAGATCGACATCGGCGCAGAGAAGCTGGAGAACGGCACTGTAAAGTTCCTTTCCTCATGGGATATCAACCCCACTGAGGGCAATCCCGTTCCCGTGTCACTGGAGATGTTCCAGACACAGTACGGCGGCTCTATCGAGCTTGTCTACACCACATGGGATGAGCGCTACACAAAGCTTGCGACTCTGGTGCAGGCGGATGATTCCCCCGATATGTTCAGCGCCGCTGATATGGACGTTTTCCCTAAGGGTGCGATAAACGGAATGTTCCAGCCTCTGGATGCTTATGTTGATTTTGATTCCGAGCTGTGGGCGCCGATGAAGGCAGTAAACGATCAGTTTGCATTCCAGGGCAAGCACTATGTGGGAGCCTACAACACCGATTCCCAGTGCGTTATGTTCTATAATAAGAACACTATCGCCGAGAACGGTCTGCCCGATCCCGTTGAGCTGTTTGAAGCTGGCAACTGGACATGGGATACTTTCTGGGATATGATGATGCAGTTCTGTGACAGGGAACAGGGCAAGTTTGCCGTGGACGGCTGGTGGTTCGAGGGTGCATTCTCCCTTACAACAGGCGTTCCCTATATCGGCATGAGCGACGGTCAGATCGTGCATAATCTTGACAACGGCACCATCGAAAGAGCGCAGGAATTCATGTACAACATGAAGAAGAACGATCTTCCTTTCCCCAAGGCGGAGAACTCCTGGCAGATCATGCCCTCCAACATCGGCGCAGGCAAGACTCTGTTCTATCCCATCGGTACTTACGCACTTTATCCTTATAACAACATCATTCAGGAATTTGGCGACATGGAGGATGTAATGTTCGTTCCCATGCCTAAGTGCCCGTATACTGAGGAATACTATCTGCCCTCCATCGTTGAAGGCTTCTCCCTGTGCATGGGCGCAAAGAATCCCGAGGGCGTAGGCGCATATCTCAACTGCTGCATGGCAAGCCGTGACAGTGAGATCGCCAAGGAGATCGGAATGAAGCAGGCGTTCGAGGAGCATGGCTGGACTCAGGAGCAGTACGATATGTACGAGACCGTAAGAGACCTGACCGCACAGGCACCTGTTATTGAGATGTACAACGCAGTAAACGACATGGTTGCAGGCTACATTAACAATCCTATGAAGGAAGGCTACAACAACGGCGTTTCCTGGACACAGACCAAGGAGACCATCCGTGCCGCAGTTCAGGGCGAGCTTGACGCAGCAAACGCAAAGCTTGCTGAATAACAGGATAACTTTATAAGGCGACGGGGGCAGGAAACTGCTCCCGTTTAATTGTGCAATATTAATTGACATAGTTTTCTTTTTGATATATAATAAAAATATGGTCATACAGGGCAGCGTCGGAGCTGCCACATCATTATATATTTCATGAAAGGAAGTACCGTAAATGAGCAACACAAACCCAAAATACGAAGCGCTGCTGACGCCTTGGAAGATCGGCAACGTTGAGATCAAGAACCGCATCGTAATGTGTCCTATGGGCGGCACATCGCTGTTCGGCTGGTTCGAGCTTACAGGCTGTCACTTTGATAAGGAGGCTGCGAAGCTGTTTCTTGAAAGAGCAAACAATAATGTAGGTCTGATAATTCCGGGAATCGCTCCTTTGCGTGACACCTTCTGGGGTAAATGGCTCTGGCAGAATCCGAAGATGTTTCGGGAACTCAAAGAGTTCATGGACGAGATACATAAGACAGGCGCAAAGCTGTTCATCCAGCTCACAGCAGGCATGGGCCGCTCCTGGGCGATAACCGAGCTTGTGGCACCGCTGCACAAGAATAAATTCACCCGCGCTGTCATCAAGCCGATAATCGATACCTCTCACGAGCTTGCAAGTCCCAGTCCGCAGAAATCCCGCTGGGCGCACGACATCGAGTGTCCCGAAATGACAAAGGAGCAGATCCACGAGATAATCGAAGCCTTTGCAAAGACCGCAAAGCTCTGCAAGGAGGCAGGCGTTGACGGCGTGGAGGTGCATGCCGTTCATGAGGGTTATTTGCTGGATCAGTTTGCTATAGAGTTTTTCAATAAGCGCACCGATGAGTACGGCGGCAGCTTTGAGAACCGCTATCGCTTTGCGGCAGAGGTGGTTAAGGCTATAAAGGAATCCTGCGGCAAGGATTATCCCGTGTCGCTGCGCTATTCCGTTGAATCCAAGATGAAAGGCTTTTGCGAGGGCGCTATGCCCGGCGAGGATTACACCGAGGTCGGTAGAAGCATGGAGGAATCCGAAAAGGCTGCAAAGTACCTGCAGGATGCAGGCTACGATATGCTGAATGCCGATAACGGCACATACGATTCCTGGTACTGGGCGCATCCCCCGATGTATATGCCCGAAAACTGCAACCTCGAGGATGTGGCACACATCAAGAAGTTCGTGGATATCCCGGTTGTGTGTGCAGGCAGGATGGATATGGAGGTCGGCGCAAAGGCTGTTGAAGAGGGCAGGATAGACGCAGTGGGCGTCGCCCGTCAGTTCCTCGTGGATCCCGAGTGGGTGACAAAGATGATAGACGACAGGGTAGATGATATCAAGCCTTGCATCTGCTGCCACAGCGGCTGCTTCAACTTCTCCTCCTCAAAGGGCCATGCAAATACGCAGGATCTTACCGATACGATGGGACTTTCACGCTGTGCGCTGAATCCCCTCACCATGCAGTCTAAAAAATATCACATCGAGCCTGCCAAAAAGCCTAAGAAGATCGCAATAATCGGTGGCGGCATCGGCGGCATGGAGGCTGCTATACTCTGTGCAAAGCGCGGACATACTGTAACGCTTTATGAAAAGAGCGACAAGCTGGGCGGTGTGTTTATCGCAGCGGCTGCGCCCTCTTTTAAAGAAAAGGACAAGGCGCTGATCGCATGGTATATCCGTGAGCTTTCAAGACAGCCCGTTACTGTAAAGGTGAATACCGAGGTAAAGGATATCAAGTCTCTTGACGCTGACGAGATAATCGTTGCAACAGGCGCAAAGGCTAAGAAGATTCCCGTCAAGGGCGCTGAAAACGCTGTTGAAGCGGTGGATTATCTCCTCGGCAACAAGAACGTGGGCGAAAACGTTGTTGTTATCGGCGGCGGTCTCACAGGCTGCGAGATAGCATACGATCTCTATCTCAATGGCAAGAAGCCTGTCATCGTGGAGATGCAGGACGACCTCATCACCACAAAGGGCATATGCCTTGCAAACACCAGCTATCTGAGAGATTTCTTCAAGACAAACAAGGTGCCTGTATATCTCGAGACTTCGCTTTGCGAGATAGGCAACGGAAGTGTTACCCTGAAGGGTAAGGACGGCAGTACATTCAACGTGGACGCCGATTCCGTTATCCTGTCTGTTGGTTATAACCCTGCTCCCGTTGTTTCTAAGGGCAGGAACGTTCATGTTATCGGCGACGCTGCCGCTGTGGGAAATCTCCGCACCGTTATCTGGGGTGCATGGGATATCTGTATGAAGCTCTGATGATCTGATAAGGAGAAATGATATGATATTGACAAAAGAACAGCAGGCGATCCTTGACGGTGCGAAGGGTGAAACGCTTGCGAAGGTTATGAAAACACTTGTTATGTACGG
>JAZKZL010000235.1:0-2093 GCA_045612645.1 Oscillospiraceae bacterium | reverse complement strand
CTGTTCCCGCATACTTTACAGACTCTCAGCGTCAGGCTACAAAGGACGCAGGTCAGATCGCAGGTCTCACCGTAAAGAGAATCATCAACGAGCCTACAGCCGCAGCTCTCGCCTACCGTATCGATAAGGAAGACGATCAGGAGATCGTTGTATATGACCTCGGCGGCGGTACCTTCGACGTTTCAATCATTGAAATGGGCGACGGCGTTCAGGAGGTTCTTGCAACAGCAGGTAACAACCGTCTGGGCGGTGACGACTTTGACCAGCGCATCATCGACTTCCTGAGAAGTGAATTCAAGAAGTCCGATGGAATCGATCTTATTAACGATAAGTTCGCAATGCAGAGACTGAAGGACGAGGCTGAGAAGGCTAAGATCGCTCTCTCCAACTCCACAACTGTAAACGTAAATATCCCTTATATCACAGCAGACGCAACAGGCCCCAAGCATCTGAACGTCACTCTCTCCAGAGCTAAGTTCAATGAGCTGACAGCTGATCTCGTAGAGGCTACAATGGGTCCCCTCAAGCAGGCTATCTCAGATTCCGGTCTCTCCACAAGCGAGATCGACAAGATCCTGCTGGTTGGCGGTTCCACAAGAATTCCCGCTGTTCAGGAGGCTGTTAAGGGCTTCCTCGGCAAGGATCCTTTCAAGGGCATCAACCCCGATGAGTGCGTTTCTATTGGTGCGTGCCTGCAGGGCGGCGTACTGAACAAGGAGGTTACAGGTCTTCTGCTGCTGGATGTTACTCCTCTGTCCCTCGGTATCGAGACAGCTGGCGGCATCTGCACAAGAATGATCGAGAGAAACACCACCATCCCCGCAAAGAAGTCTCAGGTGTTCTCCACATATTCCGATAACCAGCCCAGCGTTGAGATCAACGTTCTGCAGGGTGAGCGCGAATTTGCTAAGGATAACAAGTCCATCGGTACTTTCCACCTTGACGGCATCGCTCCCGCTCCCCGTGGCATCCCTCAGATCGAGGTTACTTTCGATATCGACGCTAACGGTATCGTAAACGTAACAGCAAAGGATCTCGGCACAGGTAAGGAGCAGCACATCTCCATCACAGCTTCCACCAACATGAGCAAGGATGATATCGATAAGGCTGTAAAGGAAGCAGAGGCTTTCGCGGCTGAGGATAAGAAGCGCAAGGAAGAGGTTGACCTCCGCAACGAGGCTGACCAGATGGTATACCAGATTGAGAAATCTATGAAGGATTTCGGCGATAAGGTTTCTGAGGATGACAAGGCTCAGGTACAGCCTAAGCTTGACGCACTGAAGGAAGCTCTGAAGGGTACTGACATCGAGGCAGTAAAGACTGCTAAGGAAGAACTGCAGAACGCATTCTATGAGATCGCTGGCAAGGTATATCAGGCTCAGGGCGGAAATCCTGCTGATATGCAGGCAGCAGCAGAGGCTGCAGCAGCCGCTGCGGAGAATAATGGTCCCGTTGACGGCGACGTTATTGACGCTGATTTCAAAGAGAACTAATTGACCATAGTCGGCGCCTTGTACCCACAGGGCGTTGACTTGTTCAGGTAAAGGACTGATTATATATGGCTAAAAAAGATTATTACGAGGTGCTGGGGCTGCAGAAGGGTGCAACTGAGGCTGATATCAAGAAAGCGTACAGAAAGCTCGCAAAGCAGTACCATCCCGACCTTAATCCCGATGATCCGGAGGCTGCGGAGAAGTTCAAGGAAGTCAACGAGGCTAACGAAGTGCTTTCCGATCCCGATAAGCGTGCAAAGTACGATCAGTTTGGCTTTGCAGGCGTTGATCCGAACTACGGCGCAGGTCAGGGCGGCGGATTTGGCGGTTTCGGAGGCTTCGGCGGCGGTTTTGATGGCAATATAGATCTCGGTGATATATTCGATAACATTTTCGGTGGCGGTGGTTTCGGCGGCGGAACACGCTCCAATCCCAATGCACCAAGAAAAGGCTCTGATATTGCAGTTTCTCTCAGCATCAGCTTTATGGAGGCATGCAAGGGTCTGACTCATGATATCGAGGTCAGCCGTGTTGAGCAGTGCGAGGAGTGCGGCGGCAGCGGAGCGAAGAAGGGTACTGATACCAAGACCTGCGGCGAGT
>JAZKZL010000234.1:0-2524 GCA_045612645.1 Oscillospiraceae bacterium | reverse complement strand
CATCTCGGAATGAAGATTCTTTACGGCTTAAAGAACGCCGTGCCGAATTACTGGTGCGAGCGTGTTTTCATGCCGCTTCCCGATATGGAGGAGGAGATGCGTAAGCGTGACATCCCCCTCTTTGCACTGGAGAGCCTTGACCCCATAAAGGATTTTGTCTTCATCGGCTTCACCATCCAGTATGAGATGTGCTATACCAACATCCTGCACATGCTTGACCTTGCAGGTGTTCCCGTGCTGGCAAGCGAGAGAACAGGTCTTTCTCCCATAGTTGTGGGCGGCGGCCCCTGCGTGTGCAACGCCGAGCCTCTTGCGGATTTCTTCGACCTTTTCTTCATCGGCGAGGGTGAGGAGATGAATCTCGAGGTAATGGCGCTTATGGAGCAGTGCAAGAAGGAAGGTACGGACAGAGCCGAATTTCTTCGCAGAGCGGCAAAGATAGAGGGCGTATATGTTCCCTCGCTGTACGATGTTTCCTACAATGAGGACGGCACCGTAAAGTCCATCGATGCAAAGGAGACTGCCCCCGCACAGGTGACAAAGCGCATCGTAAAGGATTTTGACAAGGTGTATGCGCCCGATAAGTTCGTTATCCCGTTCTGCAATATCGTGCATGACAGAGCGGTTGTTGAGGTGCTTCGCGGCTGCATAAGAGGCTGCCGATTCTGTCAGGCGGGCTTTATATATCGCCCGTTCCGTGAGAAGGGCAAGGATACCATCCTGAACCAGACAAAGGCTCTCTGCGAGAACACAGGCTATGACGAGGTATCGCTCTCATCCCTCTCCACCAGTGATTACAGCGATATCGAGGGCCTGCTGACAGAGCTTACAGATTACACCAGTGCAAACGACATCAACCTTTCGTTGCCCTCACTTCGTGTGGATAGATTCAGCGACGAGGTGCTGAAGAAGATCAGCGACGTGCGCAAGAGCGGCTTGACCTTTGCCCCCGAGGCAGGCACACAACGCCTGCGCGACGTAATCAACAAGAACGTCACCGAGCAGAACGTGCTGGACAGCGTGAAGATCGCCTTTGAGGGTGGATATACCAACATCAAGCTGTATTTCATGCTGGGACTCCCTACCGAGACTCTCGAGGATATCGAGGGCATCTATAACCTCGCAAAGGCTGTTATAGAGCAGTTCTATGCAAATCCCAACCGCAAGAAGGGCAGACCTGTCAGCGTTTCCATTTCGCTTTCTACTTTCATACCGAAGCCTTTCACGCCGTTCGAGTTCGAGCCGCAGCTGGATGAGGAGAGCATCAAGGCGCGTCAGAAGCACCTTATCTCCATTGCAGCGGATAAGAAGATCAGTATCAGCTGGTCTAAGTACAATACATCCCTGCTGGAGGCTGTTCTTGCCCGTGGTGACCGCCGTCTCGGAAAGGTCATCTACACCGCATGGAAAAAGGGCTGCAAGATGGACAGCTGGGAGGAATATTTCGACTTTGCAAAGTGGCAGGAGGCATTCGATGAGTGCGGACTGGATATGGCGTTCTATGCCAACCGCCGCCGCTCCTATGAGGAGATCGCTCCCTGGAGCCACATCAATATGCTCGTAAGCCGTGAGTTCTTCATCGAGGAGAACAAGCGCGCCCACGAGGAGACTTGCACACCCAACTGCCGCGAGAAATGCTCGAACTGCGGCGTTGCAAAATGCGTAGGAGGTGAGATCTGCCGTGCCATCCGTTAACACACGAGTTTTCTTTTCAAAGCTGGACAGGGCGAAGTATATCTCGCACCTTGACCTGAATCACTGCATACAGCGTGCCATGAGGAGGAGCAGGCTCCCCGTATGGCAGACAGAGGGCTTTAATCCCCACACATACGTTGCTTTCATGCTGCCACTCTCCCTTGGACAGGAGGGTATCTGCGAGGCTATGGACTTCCGTCTGACGGAGGATGTCTCAGCCGAGGAGGTAATGCAGAAGCTGAATGATTCTCTGCCGCCCGATATACGGGTTATCCGTGTAGCGGCTCCAAAATACAAGAACACCGATATCACAACAGCGGAATACACCGTGGAATCGGATATCGATGCAGAGAAGTTTTCGGCGTTCATGCAGTCCGAAAAGATCGAGGTGGAGAAAAAGACCAAGCGCGGAGTTTCCACTGTTGATCTCAAACCGCTGGTGACGGAGCTTTCCGTAGCTCAGGGCGAGATAAAGCTTCGCCTGCCTGCGGGCAATGATTTCAGCATCAATCCCCAGCTGCTGTTTGACGCATATATGGCGGCAACGGGGGAGAGCGTAGCACGTCTGAGGATCGTCAGAACGAATACTTTCTGCGCAGACGGAAACGAATTCTGCTAAGAATCGCTCAAAATTTCAAAAGTATATTGCATTTTCCTTGATTTAGGAGTATACTGTATATAATTGAATTTTCAATGAGGAGAGATAGAAATGCCCAATCCCAAGACTAAGCTTCCACCTATGGTGATAGTTCTCAATATTGTAATGATAGTGCTTATCATCGTGATATGCGGACTGGTGTTCAGCCTGACATATACCGATGCGGTGAGA
>JAZKZL010000233.1:0-7907 GCA_045612645.1 Oscillospiraceae bacterium | reverse complement strand
CCACGCACACCCGAGAATATCAGCATAGCCAGCATAAAGCCGAGACCTGCACCCAGTGCATTCACAATGGACTCGAGAAAACCGTATTCGCTCTCGATATTGAGCAGCGTTACGCCGAGAACGGCACAGTTTGTGGTAATGAGCGGCAGATATACGCCCAGTGTTTTGTAAAGCGCAGGAACATACTTTTTCAGTACCATTTCAACGATCTGTACGAACAGAGCGATGATAAGGATGAACAGAATAGTGTTCATGTATTCCAGCCCCATCGGAACAAGGAATGCATGATACAACGGATATGTAACAGCGGTAGCGCCCACCATTACAGCGGTTACAGCACAGCCCATGCCGAGCGAGCTGCTTGCTTTTTTGGAAACTCCGAGGAACGGGCAGATACCCATGAACTTTGAAAGTACAAAGTTATCGGTAAGTATACCTGTCAGGAGGATGATCATCATGCTTCTTGCAAGCTCCATTATTCATCGCCCTCCTTTGCTGCGGAGTTAGAGGGGCAGCTTATGCAACCCTCTCTGTTGGGGCAAGCCGCACAGCCTGTTGCTTCAGGAGGCTTCTTGCCCGAGATCTTGTTTACCAGTGCAATAACGCAGCCCAGCACGAAGAAACCGCCTGCGGGCATGATAAACAGCGACATAGGCTCGATCTTGAAAGAGGGAGCCAGAGGGATATCAAACCATGTGCCGCAGCCGAATATCTCACGGATGGAGCCTACAGCCAGCATCGCCAGTGTGAATCCCACACCCATGCCTGCACCGTCAAATACGGAGGCAAGAGGGGTATTCTTGCTTGCGAACATCTCTGCACGACCGAGAATGATACAGTTTACGGTGATGAGCGGCAGGAAAATGCCCAACGCATCATATATCGGCGACATAAAGCGCTGCATGATAAATCCGACAACCGTTACAAAGCCTGCGATGATAACGATATACGCAGGAAGTCTTACTTCCTTGGGGATAAAATTCTTCAGCAGAGAGATCACGAGATTCGAGCAGATAAGCACGAAAGTCGCAGCTGCACCCATGCCCACAGCATTTGACGCGGATACAGTTACCGCCAGTGTGGGACACATACCCAGCAGTGAAACAAGGGTGGGATTTTCCTTTACAAGTCCTTTGAGGAACTCTTTCATGTAACTCATCCTGCTTCACCTCCGTTCATTCGTGCGTATGCCTCCAGTGCGATATTTACTGCGCTTGCCACGCCCTTGGAGGAGAATGTTGCGCCTGTCACAGCCTGCACCTCTCCATCAGCGGAGGGAGCTTTTTTTACTATTACAGCCTTTCCTGTAATACCCTTGAACAGGTCAAGGAATGCAGGCTCTGCGGTCTTTGTACCGAGCTTTGGAGTCTCCTCCCCCGTAGATACGACTGACACTCCTGCAACAGCGCCGTCTTTCACTCCGACAAGAATATCATAGCCGTCCTTGTAGCCCTTTACGACTACCTCAAAAGCAAGGCTGCCGTCTGTCTTGCGTATTACCTTTTCGACGCGCTCAAGCTCGCTGTCCTCCTCAGTGAGGATGAGCGGCTGCCACTCGTCCGCGGGCACTACGGAATAATCCTCCGCCACGCCGCCGTACACTGCTATAGCCGCAGCAGACTGCTTATCGGTAAGGATGCCCGAAGTATCCACATAAGTGATGTTATATGTAACGATTACCAGTGCGGAAACTATCGCCGCGATAGCTGCCAGCACAAGTATGGGTCTGAGTGCATTCATCATTTCTCACCCCTCCTTGCTCCGAGTGGTCTCGGCATGGTTATCTTATCGATATAGGGAGTGAGAATATTCATCAGCAGTATCGAGTAGGACACACCCTCGGGGAGAGATGCAAACTCACGGATGAGGAAAGTGAGCAATCCACAGCCAATACCAAAGACGAGCTTTCCGTAACCGGTGAGAGGTGTTGTGGAATAATCCGTTGCCATGAAGATGGCACCCAGCAGAAGTCCTCCCGAAAGCACCTGATAGAGCACATACTGAACATCTCCGCCGCCGTAGAAGAAAGCGCAGAGAGCCACAGTGCCGATAAAAGAAAGCGGTGCCACAGGAGTGATTATCTTCCTTGCAACAAGGTAAATACCGCCGATGAGCAGCGCCAGAGCGCAGGTCTCACCCATGCAACCCGCACGCACACCGAGGAACATATCCATGAGCGAGGGCAGCTCCTCTGCAGAGGCTACCAGGGGCGTTGCAGATACAACAGCGTCCACGCCGTCCTTATATGCAAAGGGGGCGGTCCAGCTGCTCATATAGGATGTAAAGGACAGCATCAGCACGATACGTCCTGTGATGGCAGGGTTTGCGAAGTTCTGACCGATTCCGCCAAACAACATCTTTACGATAAAGATAGCAACGAAACAGCCGATGATCGCCATATATTCGGGGATATCCACAGGCAGATTGAACGCCAGCAGCATTCCCGTTACCACTGCAGAAAGATCAGATATGGTGCGCTCTTTTTTGGTGATAAGGCAGAAGAGCCACTCAAACAGCACACACGCCGTGCAACAGATAACAGTAAGCGTCAGCGCACGGATACCAAAGATCACTACTGCCGCAATAAGAGAAGGCAGCAATGCGATTATAACATTCAGCATTACACGCTGAGTAGTCCAGCTGCTCCTGATATGTGGAGACGGCTCAATAATTAGCTTCTTCAACGGTAACACCTCACTTCTTTTCCTTAGCCTGCTGCTGACGTACATAGTCCTTTGCAAGCTGATTTTTCTCTGCCAGCGAACGCTTTGCAGGGCATACAAAGCTGCACGCACCGCAGTTCATGCAGAGATTTAGCTTGAGCTTTTCCAGCTGCTTTGCATCTCTTGCATCATAAGCGTGTTCAAGCTCTGTAGGCATAAGATTGAGCGGACAGGCTCTGATGCATTTGCCGCAACGTATGCAGGGAGATTCCTTGTATACGGGAGAATCAGCAAAGAGCAGCACTGCATTATTTGTCTTGCCTATGGGCGTATCAGGATCAAAGGCGCACGCACCCATCATCGGACCACCCATGATAACTCTGTCGGGATCTTTGCGTGTTCCTGCGTCACGGAGTATCTCATTCAGCTGAGTACCCACAGCAATGAACATATTTGCTGGAGAATTGACTACGTTTCCGTCGATAGTCACTCTGCGCTTAACAAGCGGCATACCCGTTCTGCAGTAATTGTGGATAAAGCCTGTAGTCGAAACGTTCATTACCATGCAGCCGACATCCGATGGCAACTTACCTTCCTTGACTATTCTGCCTGTAAGCGAATATACCAACACCTTTTCAGCACCCTGCGGATAAGCTGACTTTAGTGTTACTATCTTAATAGCAGGCATAGGCGCAGTAAGCTTACGCAGCTTTTCGATGGCTTCGGGCTTGTCTGCCTCGATACCGATAATGCATCTGGGAATCTCGAGGTGCTTCATGATGAGCTTGATACCACCTAGCACTGCGTCGGTGTTCTCCATAAGCTCACGATAGTCAGAAGTTATGTATGGCTCACACTCTGCACCGTTCAGCAGCAGAGTATCAATATGCACCTTTTCGGGATCGAAAGCAAGCTTGACATGGGTGGGGAAGCCTGCACCGCCGAGTCCGACTGCACCGCTCTCACGAACAGCCTTGATAAAATCCTCACGGGTCTCGATTACAGGCTGCTTGATATCAGCACAAAGCTGCATCCTGTTATCACTCTGGATAACAACTGTCTTGCAGAGCTTGCCATTAAGCGCAACGACTTCCTTTATCTCCTTGACCTCACCGCTTACGCTTGAATGTATCGGCGCTGCCATAAATGCATCTGTATCACCGATCTTCTGACCTACGGTAACATAATCGCCAACCTTAACCAGTGGCTCACATGGGGCGCCGATATGCTGAGACATGCTGATAGAAACCACAGAGGGCGGTTTAAGTCTGCGTGTTACCTGATCCTCAGAGCTGCTGAAGTGCGGAAGTTTGATTGAATGTAGACCGAACAAATCTATCTCACTCCTTTGGACAATAGTTGAATTACAAGATCATCCTTACTAGGCATAGTAAGGCAATATTATATTAAAATTATACAACAAATGAACCAAAAAATCAATACTTTTTCGCAATTGTTACAAAACTAACAAAGTATATTTGACTATTTAGACACATATATAGAATATATAACACTCAGGAGGATGATATGAATAAATATAAGACATTTTTTCAGGGATTTGCTATAGGCGCAGGCATGAGTATTCCGGGATTGAGCGGTGGAACTTTGGCAATTATGCTCGGAATATATAACAAATTGATATATTCTATCGCGAATTTACTTTCAGATATTAAAAACGCACTGTTTTTCCTGTCGGTATTCGCTTGTGGCGGTATATTAGGCTTTTTCACCGCAGCAAAGCTCGTGACGCTAATGCTTTCGACATCGGCGGAGGTGCCGCTGCGTTATGCCTTTTTTGGCGCCGCAGCAGCAGCTATGATTCCTGTATTGAAAAAAGCTAATGCAATGCCCATAAAGCTGACCAAGCTGTTATTAATAGTTGCAGGCATTGCAGCTGCTTCCCTTATATCCCTGATACCACAAATATCGTTGGATACAAACTCAGCTTATGGTCTGCTTATGCAGTTGTTGGGAGGTTTTATTCTTGCTGCTGCCCTGATACTCCCCGGAATAAGCGGTTCACAGATGCTCATGACACTTGGTTTATATGAGCAGGTAATGGAATCAGTATCAAGCCTTGCGCTGCTGAAACTGCTGCCTTTAACTGTGGGATGTGCGGTAGGCGGATTACTAATTGCGAAAATTATGTCAAAATTACTGGAAAATACCGAATCGGCTTATCTTGTGATCATCGGATTCATGTTCTTTTCAATGAAAGATCTGATACCTCGTTCATCGAATTACACCGAACTGTTGATCGGGATCATATGTGCAATTATAGGATTTGTTCTTGTTTCACTGTGTCTCTCCAAAGAAATACACAAAAGCGAGTCCACGATATTGTGAAATATAACGGTTGACAAACACTATATATTGTGTTACAATGATATCACAACCACAATCATTATGTTATGAGGTGATTTTATGATCGATATTAATGTAACTAACGGAACTCTTTCTCAGTACGAGATTGACTATTATGTTGAACAGGCGCAGAAAAAATATCCCGACAAAGTGATCACAGCTATCGATTTTGAAGTTGACGGCGAATATGTCAACTGCGCATATCACTTTGAGACTGAGCCTTTTCAGCGCATACGCAGAATAACAGGTTATCTGGTCGGCACACTTGACCGATTCAATAATGCTAAACGCAGCGAGGAAGCTGACCGAATAAAGCATCATGTATAACAAAGCAAAGCACGTTACTTTTGTAGCGTGCTTTTTCATGCATATAAAAAACCTCCCGAAGATCGGGAGGTTTGATTTTGGGATTAGCCCTTTACTGCACCGAGTGTTACACCGCCAACGATGTACTTGGAGAGCAGGAAGTAAACGATCATAATGGGCAGGATGGAAATTGTGATAACCATGTAAACATGACCCATGTTGATAGATGCCCAGTCCTTACAACGCCAAGCGTAAACCATGATAGGAAGTGTTCTCATGTTTCTGGAAAGCAGCAGGTTGGGTGTGAAGTAGTTGTTCCAGGAAGATACGAATGTGAAGATAGCCTGAACAGCCATAGCGGGCTTCAGAATGGGGAGAATGATAGAGTTGAATGTTCTGAACTCATTCGCACCATCGATACGGGCAGCTTCTACGATGTCGATAGGCAGCGAGCTGTCCATGTACTGCTTCATGAAGAAGAATACTGTGGGAGAAGCAATTGCAGGGATGATCAGGGGGATGAAGTTGTTTGTCAGCTTCCAATCAACCATCATCTGGAAGAAACCGAGAGCAGTAACCTGTGTGGGAATAGTCATAACCATCAGGATGAAGTTGAAAGCGAACTTTCTACCCTTGAAGTCATAAACGTGGAGACCGTAAGCAGTCATAGCGGAGAAGTAAATGGAACAGAACACTGTACCGAAAGATACGATGATACTGTTGATCAGACCGCGCCACAGAGGAATATTTACATCATTGAAAACTGCAACAAGGTTTTCTATAAAATAGATGCCGGGGAAAAGTACGAAACCCTTCTGATTGATATCAGCATGAGTACGAGTACAGTTGATGAGCATTACATAGAAGAAGAACAGACAGAGTATGCACATTAAAGTGAGCACGATGTAAGCAACAGTTCTTCTAAAATTCAGCCAGAATTTACGCTCGTTATGAACTACATCATATTTATTAGCCATTGCTTACACTCCCTTCTTCTGCTTCTTTTTCTTGGTGTTAAAGGACTTAGCACCGCCGAGTGTTCTGTCAGTAAAGAAATAGTAAACCATAAGGCTGAGTGCAGCACATACGATAAACAGGATAACAGAGATAGCACCTGCACGACCATAGTTCTGAGAAACAGAGATGTTCTCGTTGAGGTACATGATAAGTGTCTTAGTTGTGAGGTTAGGACCGCCGGTACCTCTTGTAAGAACCTGAGGTACATCGAACATCTGCAGACCACCTACGAGAGAAGTGATGAACACATAAACCATGATAGGACGGATAAGCGGAATTGTTATCTTCCAGAAGATCTGATTAGGAGTACATCCATCGATATCAGCAGCCTCTACAAGAGATTCGTCAACACCCATCATAGCAGCCATCAGCAGGATAGTTGTGTTACCGAACCACATCATGAAGTTCATCAGCGCAACCAGTCCACGAGCAGACCATGTGTTAGAGAGGAAGTCGAACTTTTCAGTTGTAATGCCGAGACCGAGAAGAATAGAGTTACCTAAGCTTGTTTCTGTGTTAGCAAACAGAGAGAAGATCAGCATCGCAAATGCAGAAGCCATGATCAGGTTAGGCATATAGATAATGGACTTGAAGATGCTTGTACATTTCAGATCCAGACGCTTGTTGGTGAACCAATAAGCAAACAGGAGAGAAACAACGAGCTGGGGAATAAAGCCCATGATCCACATTACGATCGTGTTATGTACAAGTGTCATTACAGGAGTACCCTGTGCACCTGTAATAAAGTCCACATAGTTCTGCAGACCAATGAAGTTAGGACCGATCTCGTTGAGACCATCCCAGTAGTTCTCAAAGAAACTCTTGTAAACTGTCATAACAAGAGGCCACAGTGAGAAGATCGCATAAGTTATAAAGAACGGAGCGATGAAGAAGTAGCCCCATTTTGCGTAACTGATTGACTTGCGCTTCACAGAAGAATCACCATCACTTTCATAGATTTTGTGCCAACTCAACATCCATAGCAGTCAAACGAACAACTGCTATTAAGGTATGTTAATACCGATTTACACTTGTAAAATGGCATTAACATACCGGACTGCGGCTTTTACACCGCAGTCCGAAGATGTTAAGTCAGACTAGTTTGCTATTCCTGTTAATTAGTTAGCAGGCTTAGTCAGAGCAGGATACTTTGTGGTAGCGTTGCTGTAGAAGTTTGCAAGAGCAGTATCGTAGTCAACGTTGCCATCGAAGTAATCCTTGAATGCTGCCTGGAAGGACTCGTTCAGACCCTGGTCGTAAGCAGAGATGTTGGACATGTCGATCTTCTTAGCATTCTCTGTGAAGAGAGCGATGTGGTTCTGACCGCCGAGGAAGTCGGACTTGAAGTCAGAAGCAGCGATCTCTTCCATAGCTGCCATGTTGTTGGTGTAATCCTGAGTATCCTCAGTGATAGCCTTCATGATCTCACCGTTACATGTGAGCTGGAACATGATGTCCTTAACGAGAGCCTTGTTATCGGTCTGGTAGGATGCGCAGATCCATGTACCGCCCCAGTAGTAGGACTGAGGACCGTAGCAAACTGCCCAGTCGCCGAAG
>JAZKZL010000232.1:0-20816 GCA_045612645.1 Oscillospiraceae bacterium | reverse complement strand
GCATGGGCAAAGGATGTTCAGGTGATGATCGAGGGACCCGGACATATGCCGCTCGACCAGATAGCCGCAAACATGAAGATACAGCAAACGATCTGCATGGGTGCGCCGTTCTATGTTTTGGGTCCTCTTGTCACGGATATTGCCCCAGGATATGACCACATCACATCCGCTATCGGCGGTGCTGTTGCGGCAATGAATGGTGCGGCGTTCCTCTGTTATGTTACACCTGCGGAGCATCTTGCGCTCCCGAATGTAGAGGATGTAAAACAGGGTATAATCGCCTCTAAAATTGCCGCTCACGCTGCCGATATCGCAAAGCACGTTCCCCACGCAATGGATATCGACAACGAGATGGCTGATGCACGAAGAACATTCGACTGGGATAAGCAGTGGGAATGCTCTATCGACCCCGAAACCGCAAAGAAGATCCGTGCCGAGAGAAAGCCTGAAATTGAGGAAAGCTGTTCGATGTGCGGTAAATTCTGTGCCGTGAGAAGTATGAATAAGGCGCTTGAGGGTGAATATATCGACATTTTGTGAGGTGTGTGATGATTAAAATAAACGGAGAAGAAATAGAAAACATCAATGGTATAACAGTTGCTGAATATCTGTCATCAAACGCCTATGACACAAAACGTGTAGCGGTGGAGCTTAACGGCGATATCCTGCCGAAAGCACAGTACGACAGCACCGTGCTTCATGACGGCGACAGCGTTGAGGTCGTGAGCTTTGTGGGAGGCGGCTGATATGACGGAACAGGAATGGTACAGCACACTTGAACAGCGGCACGGAGCAGAGTTACAGCGGAGGTTTTCTGCGGCTTCGGTGGCGGTCTGCGGTCTGGGCGGACTTGGCTCCAATGTGGCGATATCGCTTGCAAGAGCAGGTGTGGGAAAGCTACAGCTCATCGATTTTGACAGGGTGGATATCTCGAATCTGCACCGTCAGCAGTACGGAATTTCACAGCTGGGAATGTGCAAGACAGAAGCCATGAAGCAGATGTTTGCGGAGATTGCACCCTACTGCAATGTCATAACGCATACAGTAAAACTTACAGAGGAAAACCTCTCGCTTATCGGTGATTGCGACATCGTATGCGAGTGCTTTGACAGTGCGGAGTGCAAGGCGATGCTCGTGAACGGAGTTTCGGAGCGCTATCCCGAAAAGTACATAGTTGCTGCTTCGGGAATGTCGGGACTTCACACGGGCAACACGATACAGACAAAAAGGCTCGGCAGGCGGCTGTATATCTGCGGCGACGGATTGAGCGATGTAGCGGAGGACGGCACGCTTTTTGCCCCTCGTGTAATGCTCTGCGCCGCACATCAGGCTAACACAGTCCTGCGAATCATCGCAGGAGAATTTGAAGTATAAGGAGAACAAAAATGAATAACGACAGATTAGTTTTAGGCGGACATGAGTTCAACTCGCGTTTTATCTTAGGATCGGGAAAGTATTCCCTCAATCTCATCGAGGCGGCTGTGCGTGACGCAGGTGCGGAGATAATCACCCTTGCGGTGCGTCGTGCAAACACAAAGGAGCAAGAGAATATCCTTGACTACATACCAAAGGGAGTGACGCTCCTGCCGAATACCTCGGGCGCAAGAACAGCGGAAGAAGCGGTGCGTATCGCAAGGCTCGCACGGGAGATAGGCTGCGGTGATTTTGTAAAGATTGAAATTATGAAAGACAGCAAATATCTTCTCCCCGACAACAATGAGACCGTAAAGGCTACGGAAATTCTCGCAAAAGAGGGCTTTGTAGTGCTTCCGTATATGTACCCCGATTTATATGCCGCCCGTGATCTCGTCAATGCAGGTGCGGCGGCGGTAATGCCGCTTGCGGCGCCTATCGGCTCCAACAAGGGACTTGCCACAAGGGAGTTCATTCAGATACTCGTTGACGAGATCGACCTGCCCGTCATCGTTGACGCAGGTATCGGCAGGCCGTCACAGGCTTGCGAGGCTATGGAGATGGGTGCGGCGGCAATTATGGCGAACACCGCTCTTGCAACAGCAGGCGACCTGCCTATGATGGCGGCGGCTTTCAAGAATGCTGTCGAGGCAGGCAGAAAAGCGTATCTCTCGGGACTCGGACGAGTGCTGACTAGAGGTGCATCTGCCTCCGACCCGCTGACAGGATTTCTCCATGATTGAGGTGCATGATGGATAACAGATTTTTTGTTGACGGAGAGCATCTTTCGCCCTCTGCACTTGAAAAGAAGCATCGCCTTGAAACCGACCCCACATGCCGCACCGACCACATGGAATATATGGACGGAATGGAGCGCATAAGCTCCGGCATTATGGATAAGGTGTTGTCCGAAATGAACAGCTACGACTATTCTCGCTATACTGCAAAGGATGTAAAGGCGGCACTGGAGCATGAGACCTGCACCATCGAGGATTTCAAAGCGCTCTTATCCCCAGCCGCAGAGCCGTTTTTAGAGCAGATGGCACAGCGTGCAAGGCTTGAAACATCTAAGCACTTCGGCAATACGGTGTATATGTTCACGCCGCTGTATATTGCGAATTACTGCGAGAATTACTGCGTTTACTGCGGCTTCAACTGCTACAACAACATCAACCGCATGAAGCTGAATATGGAGCAGATAGAGCGTGAAATGAAGATAATCTCCGACAGCGGTATGGAGGAAATTCTCATTCTCACAGGCGAAAGCAGAGCGCAGAGCGATATTCAGTACATAGGAGAAGCGTGCAAGCTTGCAAGAAAATACTTCCGAATGGTTGGGCTTGAAATTTATCCAGTCAACACAGAGGAATACAAGTATCTTCACGAATGCGGTGCAGATTATGTTACGGTATTTCAGGAGACCTACGACAGCGACCGCTATTCTGAACTTCATCTGCTGGGTCACAAGCGTGTCTATCCCTACCGTTTCGAGGCACAGGAGCGTGCGCTTATGGGCGGCATGAGAGGAGTTGCTTTTTCGGCTCTGTTAGGATTGTCCGATTTCAGAAAGGACGCTCTTGCAAGTGCTTTGCACGTCTATTATTTACAACGTAAATATCCTCACGCAGAGATGTCGCTCTCCTGCCCGAGACTTCGTCCTATCATCAACAACGACAGGATAGATCCCCTTGATGTTCACGAAACTCAGCTTTGTCAGATACTCTGCGCTTATCGCATATTCCTTCCCTTTGTGGGAATCACGGTGTCCTCAAGGGAGAGCGAGAGTTTCCGCAACGGTATCGTGAAGATAGCCGCAACAAAGGTCTCCGCAGGAGTTTCCACAGGCATAGGCGACCACGAGAGCAAGTACAACGGCACTGATGCCGACGAAGCGGCGGGCGATGAGCAGTTCGAGATAAACGATGCTCGTTCCCTTGATGTTATGTATAAGGACATCGCCGCAGAGGGTTTACAGCCTGTGCTGAACGATTATATCTATATGTGAGGTGCGTATGAAAAAGCTTGATACAACGATGTATTTTATTACGGATAGTACATTCTGCGGCGAGGAAGAATTTCTCCACCGTGTGGAGGAAGTCTGCAAGGGCGGTGTAACGCTTATCCAGCTCCGTGAAAAGGAGCGTACTACAAGGGAGTACCTCGCCCTTGCTGAAAAGGTGCATGAGATAACACAGCGGTATGATATTCCGCTTATCATCGATGACCGAGTGGATATTGCGCTTGCGGTGGGCGCCGAGGGAGTTCATGTCGGACAGTCGGATATGCCTGTTGCAGTTGCAAGAAAGCTGATGTGCGATAAGATAGTAGGTGCGACCGCAAAGACCGTGCCGCAGGCGGTCGAAGCATACGAACAGGGTGCGGACTACCTCGGGGTAGGTGCTATCTATCCGACCACGACAAAGGTCAAGACAGTTCTTACAAGCGTTGATACGCTGAAAGAGATAGTCAGGGCAGTGCCGATTAAGGTCAACGCCATCGGCGGTCTGAATAAGGATAATATCCATGTCCTCAAAGACAGCGGAATTGATGGTATATGCGCAGTTTCTGCGATAATGAAAGCTGCTGACCCGAAGTCCGCTGCCGAGGAATTAAGGGAGGCGTTCTATGAGCTGCAAGGTTAATACCGCTCTCACTATCGCAGGAAGCGACTCAAGCGGCGGCGCAGGAATTCAGGCAGATTTAAAAACTATGCTTGCAAACGGCGTTTACGGAATGAGTGCAATAACCGCCCTCACTGCACAGAATACGATGGGAGTTACTGCGATTTCAGAGGTCACACCCGAATTTCTAGGACAGCAGATAGACGCAGTGTTCACCGATATTTTCCCCGATGCGGTGAAGATAGGTATGACCTCAAACGAAAAGCTGATCGAAATTATTGCGGAAAGACTCACTTTTTACAAGGCAAAAAATATAGTTGTTGACCCTGTTATGATCGCCACAAGCGGAGCAAGGCTTATTTCCGAAAGTGCGATAGTTGTGCTGAAAGAAAAACTGCTCCCGATAGCAGATGTCGTAACTCCTAACATCCCCGAAGCAGAGGTGCTGTCGGCAATGAGGATATCCGACAAATCGGATATGGAGCAGGCGGCAAGGCTCATTGCCGAAAGCTACGGATGTGCGGTGCTTCTGAAAGGCGGTCACAGTATACACGACGCGAACGACCTGCTCTGCGAAAACGGCGAAATGACATGGTTCAGCGGCAGGCGTATCGACAATCCTAACACCCACGGGACAGGCTGCACGCTGTCCTCTGCGATAGCGTCGAACCTAGCTAAGGGGCATGATATCAGAACTTCCGTGACGCTTGCAAAGGAATATATTTCGGGAGCGCTTTCGGCTATGCTTGATCTCGGTGAAGGGAGCGGACCGCTTGATCATGTATATTTATTATAGATGTAAAACAGAGCCGTTTTTGATTATGAATATATACAGAAACTAAGATATGACAGAAAATTACTCCCCTGATCGAAGTCAGGGGAGTAATAAATTATCAGATAATTCCGTTTACAATATCCTTAAGGATAGCTGCTGCATCAATTGCGTTTGCCATGCCGTCGCCGTTGTAATCGAGCATTACGGGGTTTGCACCCGCCTCAAGCTCTACAATGTCCCTGAGGATTGCAGATGCGTCGAGAGCGTTTGTCACGCCGTCGTTGGATACATCGCCCTTGCGGTCAGAGAACTCGCAGAGCATTACAGCATAATCGCCTGCGAACGCAGCATCCATCATAACGATACCGTTTGCACTGATCTTTGCGTTATCCACGAATACCAGCTTGTCGCCGTTCTTCTTGTAGAGGTTTGCGAACTTGCCTGCGTTCTTCTTTACAAATGTCAGTTTCAGCTCTGTCGGAATATTTGTGCCGTCAATACGGAACTTTGCACCAACATCGCCACGCAGACCGTCAGCCTTCAGAGAGGCAATGTAAAGTATGCTTAAATCTGCCGCAGCATGAGTTTCGATTTTTGCCCCGTCAACATACCAACTGCGTGTGCTGTCAACGATGAATGTTACCTTGACATCTCTGTCTGCAATAGCCTTGATAACCTCAATGGGAACATCATAGTTGCCGTTCAGCTCAATAATAATCTCGCTGCCGATGGGGAGCTTTGCGATCTCGGCTGCTATCGTTGCCCAGCTTGCAGACTTGCCGTTGATTTCGGGGTTAGTGGGAGTAGAAGGACGAGAAGGTGTGTATCCTCCTCCGCCTTCGCCAGAGGACTTCTTTGTGTAGGTTGCTGTTACAACAGCGCTGTCTGTCATACCGTCCTTAACTGCAATAGCCTTGATAGTGGTTGTCTTATTGATTGTGATTGCACCGTTATAGAGAGTGCTTGCTGTTGTAGGTGCTGTGCCGTCAGTAGTGTAGTAAATTTTTGCACCCTCTGTTGCACAAGCTATTGTAACATTCTGGGTTGATGTGAATTTAGTACCGCTTGCGGGAGTGAATATGGGAGCTGCGACAACTTCCTTTTCACTTACTGTCAGAGTGCCGTTTACATAAGTGAATGTGTAATTTGTGCTTTCAGCTGCACCCGAAACAACGATGTCGTAAGTGCCTAAGGTCTTGCCGTCTGCTGTGCAGGAGATAGTAACATCAATCGGGAGTGTTTCGCCGTTTACAAGACCAGCCACATCATATGCATAAGAGGGGAGAGTCTCGCCGACCTTGATTGTGTAGCTCTTTGCGGTTACTGTAACGGGAACTTGCTTGATTACAAATGTGTATGTGCCGAGTGTACCGTCCCATTCGTAATTCTCGTCATTGAGAGTAATCGTGATAGGATATTCGCCTGCGTTTGTCTGTACGCTGCCTGCTACGGTGTAATCAGCGGTAGAAACAACGCCGTAGGTCTGTGCAAGACCTGTATAATCATACTCGGTTGTGTCCGCTGTGGGAACAGTTATCTTCTTTTTGTTTACGGTAACTGTAACTGTTGCAGTTGCCTCTGCGTAATCAGCAGTTTCGGCAGCCTTAACGGTTACTGTTGCTGTACCAGCCTTGAAGATTGTGATATTGCCGTCTGTATCAACGGAAATAACATCTGCACCTGTTGTTACCTTATAGGTGATAGCACCATCGCCGTCTGTTGTTGCTGTAACCTTGCCGTTTGTATCGCCGTAGGTCAGAATTACATCATCTGCTGTGATATTCTGAACAGGCTTTGCTACGATGTTTACAATCACATTGAATGAGAAATCATTGTAATTCTGTGTAGAAAGAGTAACCTTGATTGTGGCCGAAATACCGCTCTTTTCAGTATCAAAGCCGTTGAGCGTAAAACGAACTCTGCCCTGACCGTATACTACGGAATTTGCTGAGATAATACCATTATCATCGGTGACTTCAATGGTAGCTGTTTCAGTACCCATACCTACAGGAAGTCCCGAAACGGTAGCTGTCTGTTCGCCAGTTTTATCGTAGTAGAAACTCATTTCAACATCGCTTATGGGAGTTGAAATATCTGCATTGTTGATTACAAACTCGTAGGTCTTATCGTCTGTTGTGCCGTCGTCGCTCCATACGGTATTATCTTTATCATTCAGAGCAACCGTAACTGTATAAGTACCTGCATTTGTCTGCTTGTTGCCCGTGATAGTGTAATAATCACTTTCAGCGAGAGTGTATGTCTGCTCCTCGCCATTGTAGGTGAATAAGTTTGTATCTTCATCGGGAGCGTCAACAACTGTCAGCCATTTTAAACTTGCCGTATCATAAGTGTACTTTGTTGTTGTATCGCCGATTTTAACCACGTTGGGGTCTGCTGCTGTCTTTGCGGGGAGATACACATAAAGATTTGCATCTGTGCTGTCAGCCGCTGTATGGTTGATGGGAGTGTATTCCGCACCGTTAATATATACCGTTTTGCTGCCGGGGTTTGCTATTGTGAGGAGATATACATTTTCTGTGCCGTTGGTTGGAGTTATAGCAGTTGATTTTATTTCTTCCTGCGAAGCGTCCGGATTCCATACACAGCCTTTTCCAATAGGCATTGCTCTGCCGTTGGTTACTTGCGCCAGAACAGAGCCGCCTTGAATAATAATATTGGAAGCGTTTCCCTTTGCTCCACTGCCTATACCCGAGCCTCCAACATTAATTCTACCATAATCAGTAGTATTCGCAGATCTATTTCCGCCTGTGGCAGTAACTGTACCGCCTTTGATAGTAATATTGGTTGCTGTTCCTTTATATCCACTTCCTATACCTGCGCCTGTACCGCCACCGTTCGCAATTATCGTACCACTTTCGATAATTATATTTGCTGCATTCAGTGAACCTCCGCCGCCACCGATACCTGCGGCGTTCCAGTTGCCTGTGGCAGTAAGCTTTCCGGTTCCGTTGATCGTGAGCTTTCCACTGTCTGCTCCGCCTCCTTTTGCAAGGCCTGCACAATCAATATCATTTGCAAAAAGCACGTTTTCGGTTCCTTCAGCAAGGGTAATTGTTACATCACCTATACTGTTATCTGCTATATGAAAAGGTGTTCCATTTGCGGAAATGTTTACTCCGGCAAGAGTGATATTTGCAGAAACTGTGTCTGCAACCTCAATTCTGTCGGTTGTAGGCGTTGAGGGATCTGTGTTTGCGATAGTAAGGTCTGCGCCATCTTTAATAATGGTCAGAACATTATCTTCATAAGTATAGTCTGAACTATACACTCCGCCTGTTACTTTAAAAGCCCCGATAGTGTCGTCAACTATAAGATGAATAGTACTATCCTTCTGAATGCTGTAATCCTGAAGAGTATTGCCATCTTCCAATGTATTCCCTGCCAATACAAGAGTTTGAGTTTCAGGGGGGAATCCTTTTTTGTCTTGTATCTTCGCCTTGACATCTTCAATACGATCTGTTGGTTCAACTTCTAATGTAATATACGTATCTTCTCCGACCTCTTTAGCAAAAATCTGCATAGCCGAAGCCGTCATTCCCAGCGCAAAAAGCGCCGTTATGCTTATCGTCATCACGACAAGCAGCCTTAATAGTTTTGTTTTCATGGGTTCCTCCTTATGAAATCTATTTATACATATACCATTATATAACTTTTGGGGATATAATGCAATTGTTTTTTGTTGAAAATCAACTGCCGAACACTGTAGAATTTGATTTGTGCAGATTGGCATATCTGCACAAGCTTTGCTACTGCTGACCAATGAAAATATACTGCTTATGCGAAGAATTTCGGCGTATCACATTATGTTTTGGCTGTTTGTCCGCAGTATTTTAATTCGTAGAAATGTAACTCAGGGAACGGCTCTGTTGTGGCGATGAAAAATCGCATAACAGAGCCGTTCTGTGTTGCGATCATGCCGTTGAAAAACGTTCGTAAAACGTGTCCGAAAACCTATGTGTGACCATGGAAATGGCTGCTTAAGTATTGACAAACAATATTTTTAGTGCTATAATACATATGTAAAATTCACATATGTATTAAGGCGGTTGTATGAGAGAATATATTGAAACGAATTTTTCCGAAATCTATACTCATTTCAGAGAGTTTCAGGAAAACAAAGAGTATGAGCCGTATTGGAACAAATGTATAGAGGCAATTTGTGATAAACAGCTATTGTCAAACATTATGTTCTGTAACGATATTTTCTGCATTCCTCCTGTAAAGACTTTCCTGACTTATTACAAAGATGACTTTATAGTTATGACGGGCAGACCTGATGCGGAGCTTCCGATATTCGTCAAAAAGAGTATTGGTGCATTCTGGGGGATGGTGTTCAAATTCGGACTTCAGTATAAGGGGCAGAAAAGTGTGTCGGTTTCTATGAACGAGTATTTTAAAGTAAGAACAGCAACTTATTTCACAAAGGAGGAATTGTAATATGGGTTACACAAGAGATTGTATTCTTGCTAAATGCACAGAGGCTTTCAATGACAAAAAGACATTTTATAAACAGCCTTTTATCAATTACAGAGGCAAGACCGATGATACCGACGAGTATTTCACAGAAGTAATCGCCGAATTTTTATGCTGCCACATAACTGAATTTATAGGTGGCATTGAAACTATAACAAGAGAAGAAACCTACAAAACCAAAGGACACGATGGAGTGATCAAAGATCCCGACAGTGGTCGTGAAGAAGAGATCACCGCAATGAAGATGTATGATAAGACATACGATTTTGTCGGAAAAATCATTGATTATCAGACCCCTTTGAAGAACAAACGCGGCGATGAAGCTGGCAAGATAGATCTGCTCGCTTATGAAGGAAAAACGCTACGCATTCTTGAGCTGAAAAAGCCTGACAGCGATGAAACAATGCTCCGTTGTGTGCTTGAAGCCTTTACATATTGGAAAACAGTTGATAGAGCGAAACTGCTTGTGGATTTCGGATTGCCTGTCAATCTGCCTGTCAAGGCCTGCCCGTTTGTGTTTAAGACGGGAAAACAACATGATGAAATGGGAGAGGAACGTCCACAGCTGAGACGTCTTATGGGTCTGCTCGACAGTAAGCCGTTTTATATAAGCAAAGATAATGACAATTATACTGTAACCGAGGATTGATTGCAGAGAAAATGCGGAGTAAAGCAAGAATAATATGAAGATAAACATAATCCGTGGCAAAAACCAGATTGGCGGAAATATCATAGAAATCTCCACCGAAAACACGAAAATCCTGCTTGACGCAGGACTTGAGCTTGATAATGATAAGCAAGATGAACTGCCTAATATTCCTGCTCTGTTTGAATATGCAGGATATGACGCAGTTTTCGTTTCTCACTATCACGGAGACCATTTAGGGCTTGTATATAAAGCACACAGGGATATTCCTGTTTACATAGGCGAAAGTAGCTACAACATAATCAAAACATCGGACAATTACAAGGGAAACGAAACGATAGCTCCAAGAGGATTTCTTCATCACAAGGAAGAGATTGTTGTAGGAGATATAACGGTAACACCGTTTCTGTGTGACCATTCCGCCTTCGACAGTTATATGCTGCTTTGCAGTTCGGGAGGAGAAAGTGTATTGTATACAGGAGATTTTCGCTCCAACGGAAGAAAGCCGTTCAATATGCTTCTTAACTCCCTGCCGAAAAAGGTCGATAAGCTTATATGCGAGGGAACGACTTTTTCAAGAGAGGGGTATTTTGCAGAAACCGAGAAATCGCTGGAAGAAAAGGCTGTCAAACTGTTTTCAGAAAACAAAGGCCCTGTTTTTATCCTGCAATCATCGATGAACATAGATAGAGCAGTAACTATGTATCGTGCTGCCAAAAGAACGGAGCGTGTTTTTCTTGAAGACGCATATATGGCAGAAATCACAACTGCCGCAGGCGAGCATATTCCCAACCCGAAGTTCAGCGATGTCTATGCCTTTATAACCAGTCCGTCAAAATACGAATATATTTCAGGTTATAAAAGAAAAGTCGGTAAGGACAGAATATCGAAAATGCACTTTGCAATGTGCGTCAGGACTTCTATGCTTCCGTACCTGAAATCGCTTTCAGAAAAAATGTCTTTTGAAGATGGATTGCTCATCTATTCATTCTGGAGCGGATATAAAAACGATGAGAAGATGAAAGCGTTTTTATCCGAATGCAAGGCAATGGGGCTGAAAATCGAAACGCTCCACACGAGCGGACACGCCGATGAAAATGCGGTCAGAAAGCTGATCAACACTGTAAATCCAGATGTTATAATTCCTGTTCATACAGAAAACGCAGAGAGATTCAGGGAGATCGCTCCTGAAATTTTAGTAGAGATATAAGAATAACCGTCTGAATTACCGTTGTTGATAATGCTTCAGACGGTTATTTTCATTGTAAGTGTGGGAACGCCTCAGTAGAATTCAAGCCTCGTATGCCATTTTCTGTTTCGTAGAAATGTAACTCAAAGAACAGCGCTGTTGCGATGATGAAAAATCGCATAACAGAGCCGTTCTGTGTTGTGATCGTGCTGTCAGAAATCGTCCGTAAAACGTGTACGAAAACTCAGGTGTGAACTAAAATTATTCCCCCGACCGAAAGAGGGCATTCACTACAGAAAAAGTTATTAAGACAAACTAGCGGAATATGACAAAGAGGTATCGTCATCAGATGATACCTCTTTAAATTTATAGTACATAGTTATAGTACATTAATCTTCCTAATCCGAATTGACCGCCTCAGCAAAAACAGTCAGGATCTTCTCCGCCTGCTTTTTGTTTTTATCGGAAAGGGTGTTCAGAATTGAAATAATCCCATCATTATCGTCAGTATCCATTGTACCGTTTACGATATGATCCGTCGGCACGAGCAAAGCGGCGGCAATTCTTTTCAGTGTTGCTACGGTCATAGATTTGCGCCCCTTCTCAATATCTGCAAGGAACTGTACCGAAACATCTGCAAGCTCTGACAGCTTTTCTCGGGTATATCCACGCTGTTTGCGGAGTTCAGTTATTCTCGCACCTACTTCTATATTAAGTTCATTCATTCTGATCACCTCTTTAGAAATAGTATAAACTAATCTAAAGATTATATAAATCATCAATAGATATCGACAAATTATTGCTATTGATGTATAATGATGTTGTGATTTTGATGTTTTGAGCAATATTTTACGGAAAACCTTGACAAATGACGCTTGTGGTGCTATACTAAAGGAACATTATTTTGGGAATAGGAGGCAGACAACATGTTTAAGCGTTATCATCACACATCAACTATACTCATATTCAGGAATGAACTCTTGTCTGCCGTTACTCGCATTATCTGATAATGCGTTATATTGGTATTTCAAGGCGTGCATTTCTGTATGAAGTGCACGCTTTTTTGTTTTAGATAAAGGAGACGAGTATGAACGATACCAAAACGATCATTGAATTATTCAGCAGTTCAGAGAAACAGCATTGGATAGATGAGATAAGAAAAAGCGACTGGCGGGCGGCGGCATTTCTTGTTGAATTGATTACTGAAAACAAAATTGCAGAAATGCTGGGTGCTGATACAAAGCTGTATATCCTTGCACACGGTGAGAAAGCGGCGGCTTTTGTTACACTTTCCGAAAGGGATTGCCTTGATGACCCGACACTTTCTCCGTGGATTGGGTTTGTGTATACATATCCCGAATATCGTGGCAATCGTTATAGTGGCTTGCTTATTGAACACGCTGTTAAAGAAGTAAGAAAATACGGAAAGGATAAAATATATATCTGCACTGGAGAAGTTGGATTATATGAAAAATACGGATTTGAGTATATCGAAAATCGTGTTGATATATGGGGAGAAGACAGCAGACTTTATGTGAGAAATATAAATAATGATATAATAAACAGAATAAAACAGGAAGAGATCGACTTCCCCAAGCGTTTTGCCTCATACGAAGAAAAGGCATACGGAATCCTTTTCTATATGGCTGACAACAAGGATTCTTATGACGGAAACCACGCCTGCATCTACCCTGACAGAATTACTGATCTTGGTGCAGTTCTTGATGATATTGCAGAGTTCTACAACAGGCTCGGAACAAATGCGTCGATATATCATCCCTTTGAAAAGGACTACTTCAAAAATAACCTTGAAACGCTGAAAGCACATGGCTATACATACACCGCTGAGGACGACCACAGGGTAATGCTCCTGACAGCGGAAAACAGCATCGTCACTCCGAAGCGACTGGATATCCGTGTTCTTGACGAGTGGGACGAGCGTGTCGCAACGGACATCCTTCTCCCAAGCGGCGAGCCGTGGGAGATAGAGGTCACCAAAAAACGCACCGAACAGGACGGAACTTATCTTTTTGTTGGTTATCTTGACGGCAAGGCGGTGGTGTATTCGGATATTCACAAGTCGGAGCACGGCAACACCCGTTTTGATTACATCGTTACCGCAAAGGAGCATCGTGGAAACGGCTATGCAAGCGAGCTGTTAAGCTTTATGGTGGAATACTGCAAGGAAAATGAGTTTCCCATGTGCTGGCAGTGGGCAGGTCCGTCTGAACATATCTGTTACAGAGCTGGATTTCGTGAAGCATTTACTATGGAAGCAGGCTTTGCATCCAAAGCATAGCTTATAATATACAAAAGAAAGGACTGATCAAAATGAAGGAGAAAAAAGAAAGCAAAGTCCGCATATTTGCCAACAACTTCTATGCTGTCAAAACGGTGTGGAGCATAAGCAAGAGCCGTATTATCCACATAATGATAGACAACATCACAGGCTATGCGGAGTGGATATTTATGGCGATATTCTTCCTGCGCTATGTTATCGGTGCAATAGAAAGAGAGGCTCCGTTTGAGGAGATAATGCTGTTTATCGGAATCTGCTTTGTGGTATGCTGCGCCTTTGCTATATATTGGAGCTATCTCAAAGCAACCGTCGTTCCGTATACGGATAACAAGATATATCGCACTCTTTATAAAAGACTTTACGGCAAGGCAAGAAATGTTGAGCTCCGCTGTTTTGAAGATGCGGATTTCTACAACAAATATACAATGGCATTGGAAAATTCAGCAAGTAAAATGACCGCCTCTGTTGAGTTGCTTTTTGATATCCTTTTCGGCGCAGTGGCGGCGCTTGCGGCATTCTGGTCGATGTTTACTATTGACCCGTGGTCGGTTCTGTTCGTAATTTCACCCATTATCGGAAACTTCGTTTTCGGTCGGCTTATGAACAAAATATGGGGCGGCAGATATGTCGATACCGTCAAGAATAACCGTATCGCAGAGTATGTGAATCGTGTGATGCACCTTTCTGAATACGCAAAGGAGATACGCTATTCCAGTATTCACGAGCTTATGATGAGCCGCTACAACAAAGCAATGGACGGCAATGTTAAAGTCGCTGACAAGTACGCAAAGAAAGCCATCGTATACAACTGGGCGCAGAATGTCACCACATTTGCCCTTGTTTTCGAGGGAATTATGATATACTCCGCTTACCGCACCATCGTTTCGCAGACTATGGATCTTGCGGAGCTTGCTATCATGTTCTCGGCTATGAATACATCCTCGTGGATGCTGTTCTGTATGTTCAATAACATCACAGAGGCTATGAAGAACGGTCAGTTCCTAGAGTATTTCCGCACCTTTATGGAGTACAAGGAGAAGATTCCCGAGGATCAGGACGGCATCATCCCTGAAAAGATACGCTCTATTGAGCTCAGAAATGTCTGCTTTGAATACAAGGAGAACGAGCCTGTTATCAACGACCTTTCTTTCAAAATTGAGGGCGATAAGGTCTGCGCTCTGGTAGGTCATAACGGCGCAGGTAAGTCAACTATTATCAAGCTGTTGTTCAGGCTTTACGACCCCACAAGCGGTGAAATTTTGGTCAACGGCATAAATATAAAGGAGTACAATCTCAAGGCATACCGAAAACAGTTCTCCGCCGCATTCCAGGATTATAAGGACATGGCTATGTCCGTAAAGGATAACGTGCTTATGGGCGAGAGCTTCGACCACCCTGATGAAACAGCCGAGCGTGCGCTGAAATGTGCGGGAGTGTGGGACAAGGTAGGCTCCCTCTCAAATGGAATGAATACCATCATGACAAAGGAGTTCGACAATGACGGAGCAGTTCTTTCAGGCGGCGAACAGCAGAAGATAGTCGTTGCGAGAGCCTTTGCACAGCAGGCTTCTGTCAAGGTGTTCGATGAGCCTTCATCTGCTCTTGACCCTATCGCAGAGTACGACCTGTACAAGGGAATCATGGACGAGAGCAAGGGACACATCACACTGTTCATCTCCCACAGACTGTCCTCTGTAAAGGACGCAGACGAGGTGTTTATGCTTGAAAACGGCGCTGTTATTGAGCAAGGCACTCACCGCGAGCTTATGGATATGGGCGGAAAATACTGCGAGATGTTCACAAAGCAGGCGCAGAACTATCTTGCGGACGAAACTTACAGAGAGGGGGGTACAGCATGAAAAAGTTCAAAAAGCTGTTAGCCGACAATCTGTGGCTGTTTAAGATATGCTACAAAGCCGCTCCCGCGTACATGGTGTGCTACATAATCGAGGCGATACGAAACGAGCTTGTGGTGTTCCTTGAGTTCACCCTTGCGCTGAATTTCGTGCTGGAGTGTGCGGAGTTCGGCAGACCTTTTGAGGTAGCGGCAACGTTCCTTTTGGCACTCCTCGCATTTGTAGTCTTAGGTTTGCTGTTCAACGCATTCCTCTATCAGAAATTACAGCAGAAGGCACAGCCGAAAATAAAGCAGGCTATCAAGGAAATGATGTTCAATAAGGCGAAGGAGATCGACCTCGAGTGCTACGACAACCCCGAATTCTCCAACGACTATGTGCTGTCGGTTTCCGAGGTGGACAATCAGATAGGACGTATCTTCACGCTTATCACGAACCTCTGCACGGGACTTGTTTCAATCGTGCTGTCGGGTGCGTTCTTTATCGGCACTGACCCTATTTCGTTCATCTTTATTGCGGTATCATTTGCGGCTTCCTTGTGGTCTGGTAAGGCTCTCAATAAGCTGAATTTCAAAATCAGGAACGAGAAAAATCCTCACGAAAGAAAGCTTGGCTATGTGAACCGTGTGTTCTATCTCAACGACTATGCAAAGGAGGTTCGCCTCAACACCGAAGTTTCGGACGAACTACTGAAAGACTTTGACGAGACCAACGATAAGGTGCTGGACATCGACAGGAAAAACGCAGGAAAGCGTTTCGGCTTGCAGCTTCTCAAGGACTACATCTGCAACGGCTTCCTCATAGACGTTGTGTATATGGTGTATCTCGTGTTCTGTGCGGCGGTGCTCCACAGAATCTCCTACAGTAATGTTGCGGTAATGCGCGGCACGGCTAACCGAATGAAGAACCGTATGAGGCAGTTTTCTGATGTTTTCCCGAAGATGGAAGAGATCAGTATGTATGTTCAGAAAATGAAGAATTTCCTCGATATCGAGCCTAAGATAGTCAGCAAGGACAAAAAGCCGCTCCCCGAAAAACCTACGGAGATCGAGCTTCGCAATGTGTCCTTTGGATACAATGAAAAGGACGGCTACATCCTCAACAATGTGAGCATGAAGCTCGACCCTTACAGCAAGATAGCAATCGTAGGCTATAACGGCGCAGGCAAGACAACTCTCATTAAGCTGATTATGCGACTTTACGACCCGAATGAGGGTGAAATTCTCCTTGACGGAGTAAACATCAAGGAATACGATGTTGAGGAATATCGCCGCAAGATAGGTACTGTATTCCAGGACTTCAAGATTTTCGCCGCAACTGTAAAGGAGAATGTACTGCTTGATTTTGCGGAAAACGGCAAGGACGAGGACGTGCTCAAAGCTATCGAAAAGAGCGGTTTTGCGGAGCGTCTTGAAACGCTCTCTGACGGACTTCAGACCAATCTCACCACCGAGTTTGAGGAAAACGGCGTGAACCTCTCGGGCGGCGAGGGACAGAAGCTCGCAGTTGCCCGTGTATTCTACAAGGACGCAAATCTCATTATCCTTGACGAACCGTCCTCTGCACTTGACCCCATTGCCGAGTATCACCTGAATCACTCAATGCTTACAGCGGCGGAGCACAAGTCGGTCGTGTTTATCTCACACAGGCTCTCAACAACACGAATTGCCGACCGTATCTATATGCTTGAAAAGGGCAGGATCATTGAGGAGGGCAGTCACGCTGAGTTGCTTGAACGAAAGGGTAAATACGCTGAAATGTGGCGTGTTCAGGCGGGACAGTATTTAGCTTAAAGGAGGACAAATGAACGAGAATAAAGAAAAACCAAAGCATTCATCTCTGTCGAATGTTCTGTACATGCTGAATATATTATGGCATGGCAGTAAAGGCTATGTCATCTACACGTTCATAAAGGAATTCAACGAAAACGTGTTCTGGACGATATTTTCGGTGTACCTGACAGAGTGGATATATGTTGCAATTGAAAACAAAACGCCATTTACGGCGCTTGCATCATTTGTGGGTGCAATGTGCATCGGGCATATCTGTATACATATCACGGCGGCGATACATCAGCTTTGCGAAAAGCAGTTCCTGCCGAAGATGTATCAGGATTTTTACAAGAGGGTAATACGCAAATCCATATCGATGGAGTATGCAGAGTTCGAGCGCCCTGATTTCTACGACAAGTACACCCGTGCGCTGAACGAATGTCAGTGGAGGGGAAACAACATCCTCTATTACTCCGCATATCTCGTTGCGGGTATTGCGTCGGTAATTGCAGCGACAATCATCGTTGCGAATGTGGACCCCTGGCTGCTGCTGTTCATCGTGCCGATGGTGGCGGTTTCGATGTTCTTCGGAAAGAAGGAGGGCGATCTGTACTACTCTCTCGATATGTCAAACACCCGTGACGGACGTATTGGCGGCTATGCAAAGCGTGTGTTCTATGAAAAGAAATATGCCTCGGAGCTGCGATTGTTCGGCATAGGCAGGCTGCTGCTTAAGCGGCACGAAAAGGCGTACGAGGAGATGGAGGAGCGCACCCGACAGATACGCAGAAAGCTGTGTGTTATCGAGCCGCTGAAATGGATATTATACAACATTCTCTCGACGATCCTGCCGTATCTGTATATAGCTTTCGTGTTGAATGAGGGCGAGGTGCAGACCGCCGCTTATGTTGCGATGATACCTGCGCTTTCGACACTTTCATGGAGGACATCCGATGCGGTGGAGCTTATTGTTTCTCTTGCCAAGGAGAGCGCATTCGTTACGAACCTGCGTGAGTTCCTTTCCTACGAGCCTAAGACGAACGCAGATGAGCTGATCAAGGCGAAAGACCTTTCCGATATCGAGATAAAGGATATGAGCTTCACCTATGAGGGCGCAGACAAGCCCACATTGCATGATGTGAATATCAGCATCAGAAAGGGCGAGAAGATAGCCATTGTTGGCCATAACGGCGCAGGCAAGACAACGCTCGTCAAGCTTATTATGGGACTTTACGCTCCTACAGAGGGTGCAATAACCATCAGCGGCGAGGATATCGCAAAATATGAGCCGAAGTCCCTGCACCGCCGTTTCGGTACGGTGTTCCAGGATCTGCAGGTGTTTGCTCTGCCGCTCTCCCATAACGTGCTTATGCGCAGACCGAAGAATGACGAGGAGCGCAGGCTGGTTGAGGAATCACTCAGAAAATCGCAGTTCGGTGAAAAACTCGATTCCCTTGAAAACGGCATTGACACCATGGTGACAAAGGAGTTCGACGAGAACGGAATGGGACTTTCCGGCGGCGAGGCTCAGAAGATCGCCATTGCGCGTGTTTTTGCGCGAAAGCCTGATATCGTGATACTTGACGAGCCAAGCTCTGCTCTTGATCCCATAGCGGAGTACAATATGTACAAGAATATGCTTACCGCAACGGACGGCGAGACGGTGATATTCATCTCCCACCGTCTTTCGGCCACCCGTGACGCAGACCGCATTTATATGTTCGAGCATGGCACGGTAATCGAGCAGGGAAGTCATGCCGAGCTTATGGCACTGAACGGAAAGTATGCAGAGATGTGGAAGCTGCAGGCGCAGAATTACCTTGCAGAGGAGGTGACGGCATGAGCGTAAAAAACGAAAAGAAAAAAGACAAGATAAAGATGACAAGGCTTATTTCAAACGTTCTGTACATCGTGAAATACGCCTTCCGTCATGATTACAGCCTGCCTCTTGCCTCTATCACAAGTCTTACTGTGTTTATGGGTATCGGCGCGTTTATCGATACCTTTATGCTGATGGAGATAATCAATATCTTCACCACTACGGCCGATATCATGAGCGTTGTAAAGGTGCTTGCGGTAATGTTGGTGCTGTATGTTATCCGTATGGTGATATTCCGTGTGCTGGAAAACTATTTTTGGACTAAGATGATAGGCTTTCAAGGCAAGATACAGCGTGAGCTTATGGAAAAGGCGCAGAAGATGGATCTGCGTTGTTACGATATACCCGAATATTACGATGATTTCGTGATAGCCGCATCCCAGTCCGAGGAGATGTGCCAGAAAGCTATAATGAGCGTTGCAAAGATCATTTCACAGCTTGTGGCGATGATAGTTGCGGGAACGATGATAATTACCATAAATCCTGTTGTTGCTATTTTCCCTGTGATAGGCTTTATCGTGAACATCATAACTCGTTTCATCATCACAAAGCTGGAGTATGAATACAATCTCGAAAAACAGCGTATCGGCAGAAAAGCGGATTACTCAAAGAGAGTATTCTATCAGCCCGAATACGCCAAGGAGATAAAGCTGACAGGCATCGAAGAAGCGCTGATGGAGCAGTATGACGAGGCAATCGCAGAGGAGCGCAAAATGGCGCTGGGCTACTCGCTGAAGATCATCGTGCCTACGCTTATCAACTGGATAACCGTGTTTACGGTGTGTCAGTTCTATGCAGTTCCTGTGTACCTTGCGTATCTTGCCATCGAGAAAAAGACCATTCAGCTCGGCGAGGTCGCTTCCCTTAAAAATGCCACAAACGGCATCAAGAGCCATCTCGATCAGATGAATTATGCACTGGTGGATTTTCAGAACGTGGGACAGTACGCAGAGAAATTCCGACGTTTCATGGAATATGAGATAAACATCGAGGGCTGTGAGGGAGAGATCCCTGTTCCCGAGGACGACTGCACGTTTGAACTCAGAAATGTAAGCTTCAAGTACAAGGACAACGAAAAGTATGTTCTTAAAAATGTCAGCATGACCATACGCAAGGGCGAAAAGCTTGCCCTTGTGGGCGAAAACGGCGCAGGAAAATCCACGCTGATAAAGCTCATCATGCGACTTTATGATGTGACCGAGGGTGAGATACTGTTCGGTGGTGTTGATATCCGTAAGCTGAATACAAAGGCTTATCGTGAGAAGATAGGTGCGGTATTCCAGGATTTCCAGATCTACGGAGCTACTCTTGCAGAGAATGTAAAGACCGATTTTGTCACGGAAGATGACAGCGGCAAGATCGTTGAGGCACTGAAAAGAGCGGATTTCGGCGGCAAGCTGAAATCGCTCGAAAAGGGTATAGATACCGAGCTTACAAAGGAGTTTTCCGAGGAGGGAACGATGCTTTCGGGCGGCGAGGGACAGAAGGCAGCAATAGCGAGAATGTTCATGCGTGATATGCCTATTGCTATTCTGGATGAGCCAAGCTCGGCGCTAGATCCTATCGCAGAATATCGTCTTAATAAAAGTATGCTGGACAATGCGGAAAATCAGGCTGTTATACTTATTTCGCATCGTCTTTCCACAACTAAGGATGCAGACCGCATAATCCTGCTTGAAAACGGCAGTATCGCAGAAAGCGGAACTCACAACGAGCTTCTCGCAAATTGCGGTACCTATGCTGAGATGTGGAACGTTCAGGCGGAGAAATACTGTGCTTCGATATATGCATAAAAAGAGACCACTTGCTTACGGCAAGTGTTCTTTTTACATCTGATCTTGCTTTGTGAAGGCAAAGTGTATTGACTCTTAG
>JAZKZL010000231.1:0-2648 GCA_045612645.1 Oscillospiraceae bacterium | reverse complement strand
GATACCGTGCTGGAGCTTCCCTGGAACACCAAGACAAAGGATAAGCTTGACATAAACAAAGTGCAGAAACAGCTTGACAAGGATCATTACGGTCTGAAAAAGGTAAAGGAGCGCATTACTGAAACTATTGCAGTTCGTGCGCTTGCTCCCGATATCAAGGGACAGATCATCTGCCTTTACGGCCCTCCCGGAGTGGGCAAGACCTCTATCGGCAAGTCCATTGCAAAGGCACTGGGCAGAAATTATGCCCGTATCTCTCTCGGCGGCGTGCATGACGAAGCTGAGATAAGAGGTCACAGAAAGACTTATATCGGCTCTATGCCCGGTCGTGTGATCACTGCGCTGAAGCAGGCAAAGAGCATGAATCCCGTTATCCTGCTGGATGAGATAGACAAAATGGGCAGCGACTACAAGGGCGATCCCGCCTCCGCTATGCTGGAAGTCCTTGACGCAGAACAGAACAACGCCTTTGTCGACCACTATCTCGAGATCCCAGTGGATCTGAGCGATGTGCTGTTCATCACAACAGCGAACTCTCTCGATACCATCCCCGCTCCCCTTCGTGACCGTATGGAGATCATCGAGCTGAACTCCTACACCCGTGAGGAGAAGTTCCATATTGCGAAAAAGCACCTGCTGCCGAAGCAGTTGGAAAAGCACGGTGAAAAGTCTGCCACTGTCAAGGTGAACGATGCTGCGCTGTACTCCATCATCGACTTCTACACAAGAGAAGCAGGAGTCAGAAAGCTGGAAAGAAACATTGCCGATATCTGCCGCAAATCAGCTAAAATGCTGATCTCAGGCGAGGCGAAGGTATCAGTTACCGATAAGAATATAAATGATTTCCTCGGCGTAAAGAAGTATCTTCCCGAGCATCTTGCAGCACAGGATGAGATCGGTCTCGTAAACGGACTTGCATGGACAGCTGTCGGAGGCACTATGCTGCCTCTTGAAGTTCTTGTGCTGGACGGCACAGGAAAGACCGAGTTCACAGGCAGCCTCGGTGATGTGATGAAGGAATCCGCAAAGATCGCAGTTAGCCTTACAAGGGCGCTTGCAGATAAATACGGCATCGATAAGGAGTTCTACAAGAACAAGGATATCCATGTTCATGCTCCCGAGGGTGCTGTGCCTAAGGATGGTCCATCCGCAGGCGTTACGCTGACAACTGCGCTGGTTTCCGCTCTTAGCGGTATCCCTGTTCGCCGTGATGTAGCCATGACAGGCGAGATCACACTGCGCGGCAAGGTGCTTGCCATCGGAGGACTCAAGGAAAAGACCATGGCTGCATATCGCGCTGGTGTAAAGACTGTGTGCATCCCCAAGGAGAACGAGCCTGACATTGACGAACTGGATGATGTTGTAAAGAATAATATCCGCTTTGTTATCGCAGAGGATATATCCACTGTACTTGATGCGGCGCTCGTTATGCCGAATGTTTCTCCTAAGAAAAAGGGCAGCATCAAAAAGAAAACCCTTAATCCTGATGTTGCAGAAAAGAAGATACCTGTTCTTTCTGCGAATTAATTAAACGTATAATGGGCGGCTATGCCCGCCCACTCATAGGTGACAAATGAATTTCAACAAAGCTCAATTTTTCACATCCTACGGCAGCTTCAAGCAGATACCGAAGTCCACAAAGACCGAGATCGCATTTGCAGGTCGCTCCAATGTAGGCAAATCCTCACTGATAAACAAGATATTCAACCGCAAATCTCTTGCGAGAGTCAGCGCTGTTCCCGGCAAGACCGCAACCATAAATTTCTACTCGCTGGACGAAGTATTCTTTGTGGATCTCCCCGGCTATGGCTATGCAAAAGTGGCGAAATCCGAAAAGGAGCGCTGGGGCGAGCTTATTGAGGGCTATCTCAACGATGACAGATCGCTGGCGTTGGTGTTCCAGCTTATCGATTTCCGTCATCCGCCCACTAAGGATGACATAATGATGGTGGATTTCCTTATCGACAGCGGTATCCCGTTTGTTGTTGTGCTTACAAAGGCTGACAAGCTCTCCAAAAAGCAGCGTGCAGACAGGCGCGAAGCACTGCTGAGTGAGCTGCCCTGCGCCGAAGATATCACCATAATTGAATTCTCTGCGCAGACAGGCGAGGGCGTCGAGGATGTTCGAGCGATAATTGAGGAGCTTGCTGAAAGTGAAGATGAAATAACAGAAGCTTAAATTCACGAATGAGAAATTTCATCTTTCTCTCACACGCCACCGCTTGACACTTACGGCAGAAAAGGATATAATTATAAGGTAAATATCTGAAAGGACGTAATTTCATGGACGAAAAAAAGAGACAGCGAATGCTCAAGATATTTCGTGTGCTTGCCTTTGTAATGGCGATAATCATGGTACTCGGTATCATTCTGCAGTCCTTTGTATACTAAATCTCATCTGAAAGGATCTCGTTAAATGGGTTTATTCGCAAATTATAATGATTCAGGCTCGGGCGTTGCTAAAAAAGCGCCGCAGAAAAAGCCGTTCTTCCGCTTTATTGACGCATTCATCAATAAATTCTGGGTGCTTATCCAGATCAATTTCATATATCTGCTGTTCTGTCTGCCGATAGTGACGTTCGGTCCTGCTACAGCTGCCATGACCGCACTGATGAGAAACATATACCTTGAAAAGCCACAATTCATTT
>JAZKZL010000230.1:0-4457 GCA_045612645.1 Oscillospiraceae bacterium | reverse complement strand
GCGAATCGTTGCCGCACCCTCGGGACAGAGCGCAAGATCCGTCTGTCCTATGTACTTTCCGTCAAGATTTCCCTGGGTGATACCGTGACGGATGAGATACAGATAGTAGTTTTTCATGTTTTTTACCTCCGTTTTTTGCGTCTCCGAGGAAGAATTTTGCCGATAACCATGCGATTTCAGCGTATTTCGGCAAGAAATTATGAATTATATCCTAGAGCGCTGTCGTTTTTTTGTATAATATGACACTTTACAAATCGACATATTAAAGTTATAATATACAATATGGATTATGTTGGATTATTGCCCGTTTTTGCGCCTTTTTCGGGTCGTTTTTTCGGAAAATAACCGATCTCACAGATAACAAATGGGGTCTGCGACGGTTCGCAGGTTGACAAAAACTTAGGAGAAAATATATGAACAAGGATTTCCCTCGCATAATGACTCTGCTGCGTAAAGAACGCAAGCTGAGCCAGAAGCAGGTAGCTGCTGATCTGGATGTTACCCAGGCGCTTCTTTCCCACTACGAAAACGGAAAACGCGAATGCGGACTGGATTTTCTGGTGCGCGCCGCTGATTATTATAACGTTTCCGTAGATTATCTGCTCGGTCGCTCGCCTTTGGTAACAGGCACCACCGTATCGGAGCAGGAGCTTCCCGAAAGCAGCACCACCGAAAAATACGAGGGCGCACCTTCAGGCGCATCCACCTTCTTCCAGAAAAAGCTGCTGACGAACTCGCTGGAAATCATTTTTGATCTGCTTATCAAAGCGAAGAATTCGGAGCTTTCCAAGGCAGTGTGCAATTTCTTATATATGGCGGTGTACCGCAGCTTCAGAATGGTATACAGCTCAGGAAAGGCTAATGACGAGAACACTTTCAGCATCCCAGCCGAAAAGGTCTCAGGGCTTGCAAACGCTGCAATGTCCGTTGAGGATGTCAAGGCTATGAGCGCTGCTCTGAACGGCTCGGATGATGAACGCATCACCACCACAAGGCTTGAACAGGAATACTCCAAGCAGGCAGCTGCGCTGCTCTCCGTTGTAAAGGCATCCGAAAAGAGTCTGTCAAAGTTCAATTAAATCCCGAATATTTATCAGGCGATCCGAATGGGTCGCCTTTTATTTTTGCTCTGCGCTTTCGCTCTTACCGCTCTTTTTGTTGAGGAAGAGCTTGATAGCGTTCATCGCTGCACGGAAGTTCAGCGCAACTATAACGACGAACAGCACGCAGTTGATGACATTCTGCCACAGTCCATACTCCATGAACATAACAGAAACAGCCATTCCCGCAACAAGTGCGAGATTGATGAAAGTCTTGCGGTAGTCTATCTTCATATAAAGATACTTTCTTGTATCGATAACCCGGTATACAAACACGATGATATAGCTTGCGAGAGTCGCAATTGCAGCGCCGATAACTCCGGTGGTCTTGAGCAGCACGAGATTCAGCACGATGTTAGTCACCGCTCCGATAAGTGAAGAGGCAAAGCAGTGAGTCGTCTTGTTGCTCGCCTCGTAAATACTGCCCATAAAGTTGGATGAACACTGGAACAGCACTGCACCCAGCAAGCACGGAACATAGAAATACGCAAACTCAAAGCCTTCGCTGCCAAAGAACGGCATGATTATCGGGCGCAGCACCAGCATTATTCCCGCAACGGCAATAAACATGACCGTCTGCATCATGCTGAACACGTTTGAATAGAAGTTTGAGATGGTGCGGGAGTTTCTCTCAGTGATCGCCGACATGTGCCACGCCTGCAGGAATATTCCCACCACGATCGAAGCGAGGTTCGGGAACTTGTATGCAAATGAATACACGCCGTTTGCGTCGCTGCCGTAGATAGCCGTTACCATAAAGGTATCAGATACATTGATTATCCACCACATGATAGTCGTGGGCATAAGCGGAATGCTGTATCGCAGCATTGCCGAACGGAGCATCTTGTCGTTGCCGAGAGGACGATAGTCACGATAAAGCTTTGCTGTCACACCGAGGAATACTATCGAAATAAGATCTGCAAGCGATACCGAAAGCACATAACCCAGCACGCCCATTTTGAACACGCCGAGGAACAGCAGATTAAGCAGCACGTTTGAAACAGTGGTCAGCATACCGTCCACCGCAAACAGCTTCACCTTGCCCTGAGAGCGCACATAAATGCTGCACACACCCTTTATGCTGCCCGTGCAGACATACATGAACATCAGCCACTGATAGCCCTCCAGCATATCAATAAGACCGATGAGCGGTACGAACGTCGAGAATACCACCAGTCCCACCACAGCGATGTTGATGCCTATTGAGAAAACGTGCTTGTTGTTATTTCCTTTGTCCAGTCCATAGCGAAGCACGCCCTCACTGATGGAGAGCGTAACCACGGATATTAGCAAAGCAGAGGCGTTGATGATATTGTTCACATCACCGAATCCGCCTGTACCCAGCATGCTCGTGTAGAACTTCAGCATGAAGTACACAAGCAGCTTGGAGCCGAACTGACCTATCGCAAGCACGATAGTGTTGTTCGCCAGTCTCTGGTATTTGTTCATAGGGTCTGTTATCTTCTTCTTTGTTTATTTTTATTTATCGCGAAGCTCCGAAAAGAACCTCGTCAGTATGTCGCCGCAGCGGTCTGCCATTACTCTGCTGCGCACGAATGGTATGTGCGTGAACTTCTCATCGAAAAGGCACGCTACAGAGGTGCAGGCACCGTTCTTGTCGTCAAACGCGCCGTAAACCACACGCTTCAGCCGTGAATTCATTATCGCTCCCGCACACATGGGGCAAGGCTCCAGTGTGACGTAAAGCGTACATCCCGTGAGCCGCCAGCTGCCGAGTTTTTTTGCCGCCTGCTCGATAGCAAGCACCTCGGCATGCGCCGTTGGAGACATCAGCTGCTCACGCAGGTTGTATCCCTCGCCGATTATCTCCCCCTCGGGAGAGACCACAATAGCGCCCACAGGTATCTCGCCCAGAGCATATGCCTTTTCGGCAAGCTCCAGAGCTTTCAGCATATATTCCTCGTCTATCGTCATGGCTTGATGCGGATGACAGACTGTGCGATTACAGTAAGCGCCAGCCAGCCGAGATTATAAACTGCAATATAGAATGCATTCAGCATATCGAAGTAATTAAAGCCCTCCGTGCTGAAATACGGGGATACTGTGGATGTGGGATCAAAGGAGCCTGCAATGCTGTAGTTTCCGAAGAATGCAAAAATGAACACCAGCAGAATACCCAGTGCCACGCCTGCGATCTGCATAGCACAGCCGAGCTTCACCTTCTTGTAGATATCCTTGGAACCGTTGATGGCTGCTGCAAAGGAGGAGAAGGTGCCGTCGCAGGAAACCGCCGCACTGCCCTTTGAAACGTACTTTGTACGCTCTTCAAACTCGTCATGAGCCTCATACGGAATAATGCGGACGCTCTCGCTGCCGATATCGAACAGCTCTCCGATAACACCCTCGGTAATCATGCCGTCAACTGTCTTTATGATAAGGCTGACGCCGTTCTTTGCGAGCTTTTCAACGTGTCTCTTTACCTGAGAATTAGCTGTCAGCTGCACGAAGAACAGCATGCACACCTCGCCGCCTACAGCAAGATATACCACCTCGTCGTTGTTCTTATTTACCGCAGCTTCCTTCTTCGCCTCAGGAACAGCCACGCCGTGAGACTTCATATGGTCACGGTTGCCCAGCAGCACTCGTCTGCTGCCTATCCAGCCCATCACACCGAGATTGCTTTCGTATACGCAATTGCTCACCTGCTTCAGCAGAGCAGACTTGTAGTTCAGCATATTGAAGAATGCATCGGCAAGCACACTGTCTGCACTTACGGCAAGACTAGCCGCATAGATGATAGCATCGTCGATCTGAATGTGCTGTGTACCCTTGGAGCCGTTCTTGTTGTAATCCCAGATATTGTTTACCTTAACGGAGTTCACAGGGAACAGCGACTTCGCCTCCACAAGGATGGCAGAGGTCTCATTGATCTCCTCCACCGCACTGTAGCCGAGAACGGATGCGCTCTTGGCAGTGAGGGTTTTAGAGCCTATCAGCATAGGCAGCATAACTATCAGCGAGCCGCTGAAAGTCGCTCCCACCGCAAATACGGCGGATGCTGTGGTAGCTCCCAGAGCCACATTCTCCCAAACATAGCTGCTGACGGACATGAAATATGTCATCAGTCCGCCGCCTATACCTGTAACCAGCACCACAGGAGTGAGCCAGCGCGCAACACGGTCGGAAACATCCTCACAGTAAGTGGAGATGATGAAATCGCAAAGCAGCTCGGTCTTTCTCATGGACGCAACCACAGGAATGCCGATGCCTGTGCCTCTTGCCAGCTTATCTGCGCCGTCATCGCTGAGGCACTCAATAAAATACTTGCCCCTGTCGCCCGAAATGAAAGCGAAATTATTCTGCGCAGCCTTGACAGTGCAGAGCTTCGCAACAGTA
>JAZKZL010000229.1:0-2023 GCA_045612645.1 Oscillospiraceae bacterium | reverse complement strand
GATGAACATCAATATCAAACGAACTGTTCTGCCGCTGGCTGCGGCGTCCCTGCTCCTGCTGACATCCTGCTCAGGCGGCAACACCGCCGATAAGAGCAGCACGTTGTACGTTGAACAGATCGAAAACCTCTCCGAGGATTTCATCATGGGCTGCGATATCTCAATGGTGCTGGCTCAGGAGGCTTCGGGAGTCAAGATCTACGATTACAACGGCAACGAGAGCGATCTTTTCGCAGTGCTTGCGGAATCGGGCGTGAACTACATAAGAGTCCGTGTCTGGAACGATCCTTATGATGCTTCGGGCAACGGCTACGGCGGCGGTAACTGCGATGCGGCAACCGCAGCGGAGATAGGCAGACGTGCTGCAGAGCATGGCATGAAGCTGCTGGTGGATTTCCACTACTCTGATTTCTGGGCAGACCCCTCAAAGCAGATGACTCCCAAAGCATGGGAGGGTATGGCGATTGAAGAGAAGTCTCAGGCGCTGTACGAGTATACAAAATCCGCTCTTGAAGAGATAAAGGCGGCAGGCGCTGACATCGGCATGGTGCAGGTCGGCAACGAGACTAACGGCAAGATGTGCGGCGAAAAGATATGGATGAACATCTATTATCTTATGGATGCAGGCTCAAGAGCCATCAGGGAAGTTGCTCCCGAGGCGATGGTTGCGGTGCATTTCACAAATCCCGAGTCTGTGGATAATATGCTGAACTTCGCTTCTAAGCTTGATTATTACAAGCTGGATTACGATGTGTTCGCATCTTCCTATTATCCTTACTGGCACGGCACAACGGAAAACCTTACCTCCGTGCTGAGTGAGATATCCACCACTTATAATAAAAAGGTAATGGTCGCTGAGACCTCTTACGCATACACACTGGATAACGGCGATGAGTCAGGCAACACCATCGGCGACGAGGTGAACTACGAAAAGCCTTATCCCATCACTGTTCAGGGTCAGTCCAGAGCGCTTGCGGATGTCATCGAAGCGGTGGCTGAAGGCGGCGAGGCAGGCATCGGCGTGTTCTACTGGGAGCCTGCTTGGATAGGCGTTCCCGGTGAGAGCTGGGAAGAGCAGTCCGTTCTGTGGGAGACTCACGGCTCAGGATGGGCGTCCAGTTTCTCCGCCGAATACGATCCCGATGACGCAGGAATCTACTACGGCGGCTCTGCCTGGGATAATCAGGCGCTGTTCGATTCCAACGGCTATCCGCTGGAATCCCTCAAGACCTTTAAGCTGGTGCGCACGGGCAATGCTGTTGCTCCCGCCCCCGATGCCATTAAGGATTCTCAGCTTACAGTCCGCCTCGGCGAGGAGATAAAGCTCCCCGAAACTGACGCAGCCATCTACAACGATGGCAGCGAGCAGGAGATAGAAGTTCAGTGGGAGGACGCAGATCTCGCTGCAATGACAAACGGCGAAGTCGCAAAGTACACTGTTAACGGCACCGCAGACGGAATGCCCACGGTATGCCACATCTCCATGGTGGAGGCTAATTACTGCAACAACTACAGTTTCGAGGACAACGACCGCTCCATGTGGGTGATCGAAAATATCGATGATACTACAACTCAGATAGATTTCCAACAGAAGGCTATGGACGCCGTTACAGGCGAGTATTCCGTACATTTCTGGGGCGAGACAGGCACAAAGTTCGAGCTTTCACAGAAGATCGATAGCCTCTCCGCAGGAAAATATAATTTAGCGTTCTCGATACAGGGCGGCTTTGACAATGCAGACACTACGCAGAATATCTACATCTTCTGCAATGTAAACGGCGAGGAATACACAGCTCCTGCCACGATAGACGGCTGGATCAACTGGCAGAATCCCGTGATAAACGGCGTTGATATCCCCGAAAATGCAGATGTCACCATCGGCATCCATGTTGAAGCTGCGGCAGGCAGCTGGGGAAGTATCGATGATGTGCTGCTGAATCCCGCTGAATAAGGAGGCACACATGGAAGAAAAATTTGTGCTCAATCTGATCCACCGTCCCGAGCTTGCTCCCGAGTACGCCGA
>JAZKZL010000228.1:0-5072 GCA_045612645.1 Oscillospiraceae bacterium | reverse complement strand
ATTAAGGCAGAAAAAGAGCGGCGTGTTGCGTTTGAGAAAGAAAGCGAAAAAGAGCATGGCGATATTTGGGCGCATGAGGATGAGCAGGACAAGCTCCTTGCAGAGCATACAATGCGCCTGCATGATCTTGACGGCAAGTGAGGAGGATGAGGCATGGCACAGAACTCTGGCTTTTTTAATGCATTTCTGCGCGGCGGTGTATATGATCGCACATACAACGCAAATGACTATTGCGACAATCTGGCAACGATCATCAAAAATGGCGTTGTGTACAGCAAAAATGATGATCTCAAAGTGACTGCACATGCAGGCATGGCGATCTCTGTTGGTTACGGCAGAGCGTGGATCAATGGTCACTGGTTTTTCAATGACACGGCATACACAGGGCTTGAGATCGCAACTGCTCCCTCTGGCAACAATGCGCGCATTGATAGAGTGGTGCTGCGGCTTGACACAAGCACAGCCGTCCGCTCTGTTTCGCTCGCTGTGCTGACGGGTACTGCTGCTGCATCTCCTGTTGCTCCTGCCCTGACACGCACAAGCACTGTGCATGAGCTTGCCCTTGCTGATATTTATGTTGGCGCGGGCGTGCTGTCCATCACAGATGCAAATATCACTGACAAGCGCGCTGATGGCAATGTGTGCGGTTGGGCTGCGTCTGTCACTCCTGCTGTCATGTCCATGACACAGCAGTATCAGGATAAGATCACGCTTGCAACTGCGGGCAAGGTCGCAGAGTTTAACATTGCGCAGTATGACAGCACTGAGGCGGGCGTGATCCTTGATGTGTATGTCAATGGCATTTACACAACGCCTGACAGATACACGATCAGCGGCAACGCAATCACTTTCAATGCAAATCTGATCGCGGGTACTGTCATTGATGTTGTGCTGACAAAGAGCATTGACGCTGAGGGGCTTGCGTCCGCTGCTGATCTGCTCGCTGAGTTGCAGCAGACAGTGCATGATCTGGACACTTTCGGTGATTACAATTACAACTGCAACGGCATCAATGACAATGTGATCCTGTCTCAGATCGCTCAGGCATGGCTTGAGGGCGGCACTGATAACAGCAGCAAGGTTGTCCATGTATACGGCAAATGCGGCATCACAGCGGCTCAGGGTGGAGAGGGTACAGCAACAAATCCCTTTGTGTGGTTCAGGCTCGGCAGCGGCACGGCAACAAATCGGCGCATTGTGTTTGATTTTAGCGGCTGTGAGCAGATTGATGTGCCGATCCCTGCAAACACATACAACATCCTTTTCTTTGGCATGCATGTCAACATCAAGGGCGCAAATGTGATTGCAAATGAGGAGACTGCGACAGTCTATGCTTTCAGCACTGCGGCTGCAACAGTTGTGCTTGCTGAGCGCTGCCGTTTCTGGCTCACTGTTGCTGCGGGCTACATCTCCCGCGGTGGCACTTTCCGCGATTGCCGCGCGTCTCTCGCATGTGTCAGCGCTGATGCGTTTGTGTTTAATGTGCTGAGCGGCGGCTTGCTGCGGGTGTTTGGCGGTGAGTTTTACGCCTATGCGCCTACGGGCAATCAGTCTGCTGTTGTCTATGTCAACAGCGCGCAGACAAACGCTGTGGCGCTGACATTTGGCATGAACTGTCCGACAAATGCGCGCAGCGGCTTTGTGCAGAGCCATGCGATCAACTGCCTGACAGAGAGTGCGCTGTGCAGCTTTACTGACACAGTGACAACGCTGACGATGAATGGAACAGGGCAGAACATCAGAGGTATACTCAAGATCAGCAAGGCGGGGCTGATGTAACTGTTGCACGCGTGCAAGTTACTCTAAAGTTACTCTAAAATACTTAAAAGAGCAGAGGAGAAATCCCCTGCTCTTTTTTTGTGCAATTTGTACTGACAACGTGAGCATAATTCGTGTATTTTGTCAATTGAAATGTGAGTACAACAGGAGTACAATATAATCAATCCGAGGAGGCAAGACAACAAAGGTCACGCAACGGCGAACAATAAATTTGAGGTGTTGCGAATGACATTTGAAATCAAGCTCACGATAAAGATTGAAAAAAAGAAAAGCCCTGCGAAAGCCACAAAGGGCATGACGCAGAGCCAATCTCAATCCATTGACATTTTAATCCAAAAGTAACTTGATGTCAAGCCCTCTCGGAGATTAAAAGAAAAGGAGCGCAATTATGTATTACTTCATCAAGTACGAATATTGCGGCAATACTTATGAGGCAACTGTGCAGCCGCATGAAAATCCGCTGTATCGGATTATGAGCCTCACTGATGCGGGTGCAAAGGTTGTTGAGGTCAGAGAGCAGTGGGCTTGATCCACTGCCTCTTGTGAGAAAGGAGAGGCAACATGGCAAAAACAGAACGCCTGCAACTGCGGGTATCCGCTGAGATGAAAGAGCAGCTTGAGAAACTGGCGGCAGCGGATGGGCGAACAGTGACAAACTACATTGAGCAGCTTGTGCGCCGTGAGATCGAGCAGCACAAAGGCAAATAAAAAGCAGGGGATCACTCCCCTGCTTTTTTTAATGCCTAAACCATCCAATATCGCCGTTTGTGAGATCAACATAAAACAGCGCAAAAACAAACATGATGACAACGGCAAGGAGCGAGAAAAACAGCCATTTTTCCCGCATCGCAATGCGCAACTGATTTTTCAGATCGGCGGCATTTTCTTTCATATCTGCAATCCGTGCCTCATACACGCTGCGGATCGCAGCAAGATCAATCCGCGTATCCTCACTTTGAGGCTCAATTTTCGCTGCTGCGCTTAGATATTCAAGCATTTTTCTTGCGATGTCCTCAGGCGGGATGTTTTGCCCGTTGATATATCTTGATGCCATGCTTTCAGAAATATTGCATGCGGTTGCATTCTCAAGCAATGTCAATTTACTCTTGTCTTTCAAGGGTTTTGCTCTCTCTGCGAATGTCATTGGGATGCCTCCTTTGTATGCGGTGCAAACTGTTTTGCACGGGTTGCGTGAGGTTTCAAATATTACTATTGACTTGCACAAAACACAAATATACGATTACGGCGCAGTGTTGAACTGCTATTATGTTGCTGCACAAGGCAGCAAGGAGATGCAACGCTATGGAAAAGTATATTGATTTACTGAGCGATGTTGCAAAAGAACTCACACGGATTGCGACGCAGGATCACGCGATTGCTGTTGATCTTGAGAGCATCAAGCGCATCATAACAGCCGCAGAGTGTAAGATTGACAAAATAGAACGATTATGATAACAGGCAGGGGATCACTCCCCTGCTTTTTCTTTGTCTCTCTGCATCTGCTCATCAATGGCGCGATTGATAAAGGCATTGACGCTGCCGCCGTCATATGTGGCTGCATGCTCTTTGATGAGGTCTTTGCCTCCCTTTTTCATAAAAACAAGTATCCTGTCATAGTGAGTTGCAACATATTTGTTTACAGCTTTTTCTTGCGATTTTTTCATATACATCTCTCCCTATGGAATTATATTGCAATTGCATAATTATATAAATATATCATTTGTACAAAAACGCTGCGTAAACTTTGGTTATAATGTCAATTTATCTATTTATATAAATATATTAAAATGCAAACATCAGAAGCCAACAACAATCCAACAAACAGCACAACAAGGAGGCAAACAACATGAGTAAACGAGGCGAGGCATATTTTGCAGAAAAGATGGCAGCGGATCAGGCGGCGGCAACACGCAGGGCGCGTGTCAAGGAGTTTGTTGCGGAGAATGATCCTGAGATCATCTCTGATCTTTTTACTGTCATCAAGGATGCTGTGATTGAGAACGGCATCAAGAAATCAGCAGATGTCATGGAGCAGCACAGGATTGCAACTGCTGCTGTTTTCGATGTGGAGTGTGAGTTTTTGGGGCTGCTGTAATCAATCAAGCAAGGCAGGGGAGCGATCCCCTGCTTTTGCTTTTTATCGGATCATGTTGCAGTATATTTTGAGCGCCTGCAATGGCGTGATCTTCTTTTCGCTCTGGCGGTTATGCTCCTCAACTGCCTTGAGTATATTGTTTAATAGGGTATCCTTTGCCGTCATGTCAATTCGCTCCTCTCCCTGACTTTGCGGGGCTTATTATGTCTCTGTGTACCATTAGGGATAACGAATACTGAGGTTGTCCTTGTGTTTCCTTATCCCTAATGATGGGATAAGGGGAGACACGCAAGAACAACTCAACATGCGTGTCATCAACAGCAACTTTTTCAATCAGTTTATCAAATATGTTTTTTAATACATGCGGATCAACTGTGTCGATGTTTTCAAGCATCTGATGCAGATAATCCAGAACGGCAGGCACAGTGATTGCATTGCGCTCAACAGCCTCAAGCTGCAAAAGCTGCAAATCAATTTCCGCAATCTCTGTATTAAAATCTGAGCTTGCCTCTCTGTAAACATCATCAGGCATCTCTCCGAGAGCGTTTTTCTTGACAAGCTTTTTGACTGCCTCAGCAAGCTCTTTGCGGCGGCGGGTGATCCGCTTGATCTCATTCTTTACATCGTCAGGCTCTTTGCCGATGATGTCAACAATATTCTCTGCGATCTGCTGCATTGCATCCTCATTGAGAATGTGCCTCTTGATCTCCTGCACACAGTATGCCTCAAGCTCATCCTTGCGGATGTTCTTGCAATCGCATGTCTTGTTGCTCTTTTTGTTTGCGCAAGAATAGTATGAGTATGCTTTTGATGCGCGCTTATCTGCTTTGTACTGCCCGTGCATGTGTGCGCCACACTTGGCACAAAACACTTTTCCAGTCAGAGCATACAGCCGCTTTACTCTTTTGCTTTCCCGCGGCTGCGGCTTGTTGTCAGCATGGCGGGCTTGTACTTTGTGCCATGTCTCATCGTCTATGATCGCGGGAACAGAGTTTTTGATGTGTACTGGCGGGTATCCTTTTACATTATATTCTCGCGTGCCAATATAAAATTCTGTTCTGAGTATGCGGGCAAGGGTTTGTATGCCGATTGCAACGCCTGATCGTCTGCCTGCAACGCCTCTGCGTCTCATTTCATTTTGTACATAATCAAGAGAAAAGCCGTTTGCGTAAAGGTTGAACATGTCGCGCACATTCTC
>JAZKZL010000227.1:0-43652 GCA_045612645.1 Oscillospiraceae bacterium | reverse complement strand
AACATGACCCTTTGTGGAGTTGTCGTCCAGCTCGTCCTCGATGTGGTGTTCCTTTGCGCAGGCTCTTGCAGCAGCGTCGTCTGCCCAGTCGAAGTAATCAACGCCTGCGTACTTCTTCACAGCCTCGATCATTGTAAGGCGTTCCCAGGGCTTGCCTACTGCGATCTCATGACCCATGTAGGGAACTGTATCAGTGCCGCATACCTTGAGGGTAACGGTTCTGTACAGATCCTCGATCAGATCCATCATGCCGAAGTAGTCGATATATGCCTGGTACATCTCGATGGAGGTGAACTCTGGGTTGTGAGTAGCGTCCATACCCTCATTACGGAAGATACGGCCAACCTCGTAAACCTTGTCGAAGCCGCCTACGATCAGTCTCTTTAAGTAAAGCTCAGTCTCTATGCGCATGTACATATCGATATCCAGAGCGTTGTGGTGTGTCTTGAACGGACGGGCAGCAGCACCGATTTCAAGTGTGTGGAGAACGGGAGTGTCTACCTCGATATAGCCGTGAGAATCAAGGAAGTTTCTGATCTCACGCAGGATGAGAGAACGCTTTACGAAGGTGTCCTTTACTTCGGGATTTGCGATAAGGTCAAGGTAGCGCTTTCTGTAACGCTCTTCCTTATCTTTCAGACCGTGCCACTTTTCGGGCAGGGGCAGCAGGGACTTTGAAAGCAGAGTGATCTCCTCGGCATGAACAGATATCTCGCCCATCTTTGTGCGGAATACCTTGCCCTTGATACCGATGATATCGCCGAGATCCCACTTCTTGAACTCGGCGTAAGCATCTTCGCCAACATCGTCCTTACGCACATATACCTGCATTCTGTCAGAGCCGTCACGGATATCCATAAAGCTTGCCTTGCCCATGATTCGGCGTGTCATCATACGGCCTGCGATAGCTACATCTGTGTTTTCCAGCTCATCAAAGCGGTCACGGATCTCCTTGTTGTAGATGGTGACATCGTACTTGGTGATCTTATAAGGATCCTTGTCTGCCTCCTTCAGGGCAGCAAGCTTTTCGAGTCTCACACGGTGCTGTTCGTCCAGCTCCTCCGCAGAGATCTCGGTCATTTCGAGTTCTTCATTTGCCATGATCAATCTTCCTCCTTCTTGCTGATCTCCAGGATCTTGAACTGAAGCATTCCGGAAGGCGCTTCAACGTCAACTGTCTCACCGATCTTGTGACCCAGCAGTGCTGCGCCGATAGGGGATTCGTCGGACATCTGTCCCTTGTCGATATTTGCTTCGCTGGTGCCTACGATCTGGAACTCCATTTCCTCTTCCATTTCGATGTCGAAGATCTTTACTACGTTACCGATACCAACCTTTTCTGTTGTGATATCGTCAGCGTCGATCACCTGTGCGTGAGCAAGAGTAGCCTCGATCTCTGCAATACGGGATTCTACGATACCCTGCTCGTTTTTAGCTTCATCGTATTCGCTGTTCTCGGAAAGGTCACCGAAAGAAAGTGCGACCTTGATCTTTTCTGCTACCTCGCGGCGCTTTACGGTCTTGAGGTTTTCAAGCTCCGCTTCAAGCTTTGCTACGCCGTCCTTGGTCAATACTGTAATAGGCTTGTTCATGTTAGGTTGTCCTCCATTTATTTATTTACGGTTTCTACCGTGGAAATGCTTTGTCATGCTGCGGCAGCAGCGGTGATTATCTCTATTGCTTTCTGCAGCTGTGCATCGCTTTCGGGTGTAAGATTTTCTATTGCTGCATCGATATTGAGTTCAACGAGGTAATCGGGTTTAAGACCTGTTTCGTCCCATGTGCCTGATTTTGTAAGATACACCTTAGCAGTGGAAATGGTAAGGGCACTGCCGTCTGAAAATTCATAGGTGTTTTGCATTACTGCTTTGCCATAAGTCTGGGTTCCAACTATCATTGCACCGCATTCATCTCGCAGCGCACCTGCAAAAAGCTCTGCGGCTGAGGCTGTACCGGAATCCACCAGTATTACCATAGGCAGATCGAATTTGGTATCCGAATCTGTTTCCACAATAGCCTTACGGCTGCCGTCGGCGTATTCTGCGGTGGCAACTGTAGCGGCAGGAATGAAACGATTGAGTATCGGTTTCAGAGCGCTGACAAGACCGCCGCTGTTTTGGCGCACATCAATGATAAGCGATTCTGCGCCTGTGGTGGTCATGATATTGAGTACATTAGCGAATTGCTCTGCTGTTTTTGCGTTGAAGGTAGAGATGCGCACATACGCAACGTTATCTTCAAGAAATTCACCTGTAACCGACTGTATCTCCAGCTGCTGGCGGATGAGGTTCACAGAGACTTCCTCGCCGTCGCGCAGGAGCTTCAGTGCAACACGGGTTCCCACTTCGCCTGAAAGACGTTCTTCGGCGGCTGCGGCTCCCATCGAAAGCAGGTTTTTGCCGTCAATCTCGGTGATAACGTCGCCTGTAATGATGCCGTTCAGTTCTGCGGAACTTCCCTTGTACACATTTGTGACTTTAAGATATCCGCTGCCGTCGCTTTCGACTTCAAAGCCTGCGCCAAGGATCACACCGTCGTTTGCCTGCCGGATCTCATAATACGAGGCGCTGGACATATAGCTTGCGTAACGGTCATTAAGACCGCTTACATAGCCGTTTATAATGCTGTTTTCTATGTTTTCTTCATTGAGGGTGCCGATGTAGTTGTTTCGCACGGCGGCGTCTATTTCACGCAGCTTTGCATACATGCCCTCGTATTTTTCTGCCGTGCCGATCTTTGAATTGTATACATTGAGCGATACGGCCCATGTCAGCACGAAGGTTATGGCGCAGCCGATCGCAACCAGACTTATGGCAACGCCAAGAGATATTTTTTTGTTCAATCTGAATTTCCTTTCGTTTTGCGAGCGTTACACGTTGAGGTGTTTACCGGTGCTGATCACTGTGCCCATTGCGCCTAACAGTGCGCCTGCAGCACAATTCAATGCAAGCACGCTCCACCTTATATCCTCGAAGGGGATGAGGTTGAACACGCCGAACATCTGCCAGAGTGTCATATCTTCGCCGAACAGGGAGAATACAGCGTTGTAGATCGCCCAGGTGACTCCCCAGGATACAGCGCCTGCAACGATTCCGATGAACATTCCCTCAACAAAGAACGGAGCCTTGATGAATCCGTTTGTGGCACCTACATATTTCATTATGGAGATCTCGTTTCTGCGGGAATAAACACTGGAACGTATAGCGTTTGATACGATGAATACGCTTACTACTACAAGTGCTGCCAGTACAGTTACTGCGATGATAGAGAAAGTGTTTCTGATGTTCACCAGAACACCTGCGAAATCATAGGGCGCTTTTACTTTTTCCACGCCTTCAATATCGGTTATAAGATTTACGATATGGCGGATCTTTGTAAGATCATCTACACGTACCATGAATGTTTCGGGCATAGGGTTTTCGTCAAGATAGTCGAGCAGCTCAGCCTGTTCAGCCATATCCTGCCTGAAATCCTCCAGAGCCTGTTCCTTTGTGATATGCTCGATATCTGTTATGTCGGAATTGTTCTGAAGAACATCACGGATATGGGAGATCTGATTATCGGAAACACCTTCTTCAAGATAGATAGCGATCTCGTTGGTGTTTTCAATATTGCTCATCACAATATTTACGTTTATCATAAGCAGCACCGTGCAGCTTACGAGAAGCAGGCTCACCGCCAGTATGCTGAAGCTTGCGAATGACATGACCCAGTTTTTCCATACCGAGGATATGCCCTTTTTAACAAGGTATGTGACATTACTCGTCCTCATTCTGACCTCCGATATTTTCATCAAATGTTATGGTGCCGCCGTCAAGGTTGATTATCCTGCCGCCGAAATGCTTGACTAAGTCGTGTTCATGGGTGACCATGACAACGGTAGTGCCGCAGCGGTTGATCTCCTTGAGCAGCTCCACTATCTCGTAGGACAGCTTAGGATCGATGTTTCCTGTAGGCTCGTCAGCGATGATGAGTCCGGGGTCGTTTGCAAGCGCTCTTGCTATAGCAACGCGCTGCTGCTCACCGCCTGAAAGCTCTTTGGGACGGCTCTTAGCCTTGTGATTGAGATCCACCAGATTCAGCACATACGGAACACGCTGCTTGATGAATTTCATAGGCTGATCCGCAATGCGCAGCACGAATGCTACATTTTCATATACGTTCAGCTCCTGTATCAGACGGAAGTCCTGAAACACCACTCCGATGGAGCGGCGGAATTTTGCGATCTTATTGCCTTTTGTCTTGGCGAGGTTATGGCCGTTAACGAACACTCTTCCCGAAGAAGGCTCGATCTCACGAAGAAGCAGCTTCATCAGGGTGGATTTACCTGCGCCGCTTTCGCCCACGATAAAAACGAACTCGCCGTCGTTTATTCTCAGGTTGATATCCTGAAGTGCGTCAACGCCGCTGGAATAATGCACATTGACGTTCTTGAGCTCTACCATGTTTTATACTCCTAATTAAAATTCCCCGTGCTGTTGTTTCTGTTTTTAATGTGTCTTATAATACATTCAAAGGCTGTCCCGAATGACAGTGAGATTCGGGGCAGCCAATGTCTTTTTTCCTGATGCAGGACGCCCTGCGGATGATTTAGAACTTTGTGGGATTAGCTGCGAGATACTTCTTTACCATCAGTGCGATCTTGAAGATGATTGCATGATCGAATTCACGCAGATCGAGACCTGTCAGCTTCTTGATCTTGTCGAGGCGGTAAACCAGTGTGTTTCTGTGAACGAACAGCTTTCTGGATGTCTCGGAAACGTTCAGGCTGTTTTCAAAGAACTTCTGGATGGTGAAGAGTGTCTCGTGATCGAGGGACTCGATGGAGTTCTTCTTGAAAACTTCCTTCAGGAATGTTTCGCAGAGAGTGGTGGGCAGGTGATAGATAAGTCTTGCGATACCCAGGTTATCGTAGCTTACGATATTCTTGTCGGTATCGAATACCTTACCTACTTCCAGTGCGGTCTGAGCCTCCTTGAAGGAGCGGGCCAGATCCTTCACGCCTACGACAGGTGTGCCGATTCCGACATTCACCTTTGTGAAGAATTCGCTGGAAAGTGTATCGGAGATGGAGCGTGCCAGCTTTTCAAGGTCGCGCACATCGATGTTGTTCTTTACTTCCTTTACGAGAACGATGTCGTTCTCTGTAATGTTGAACACGAAGTCCTTGTTCTTATCAGGGAACAGGTTCTGGATAACATCATAAGCAGAAACATCGTTGGAGGAGATAACGTTGATGAGGAACACAACTCTGCTGATGTCGGCATTGAAGTGCAGCTCACGCGCCTTCAGGCTGATATCGCCAGGAAGGACATTATCGAGGATGATGTTCTTTACAAAGTTGTTTCTGTCATACTTTTCATCGTAGTACTGCTTGATGCCGGAAAGAGAGATAGCGATAACGCTTGCATACTTTGCGGCAGGCTCGTCCGTGCCCTCTACGAATACCGCGTAATCAGGCTTAACATGAACGCCGAAAGGCTTGTAGGTATAGCCGTCGCGGATGAATACTTCGTGAGAATCGCCAAGCTCGATGGAGAAGAAGTCGTTTCCGCCGCCCACTCTTGTGAGATCACTGCAGGCAATGATGGTGCCGTTTTCATCGATAACACCGATAACGCGGTTTACCGCATCCTTCATCTGATGAACAATACCCTGGAACAATCTGTTTGACATTGTTTTTACCTCTTTCTGTAAAATGTCGGGCGAGCATTCCCTTTCTCCCCGAGCCATTGACCTGATCCCTCTGGATCGGCAGGAAGAACAGGGACATACTGACCTGTCGTCTGATGTTGGTATGTATCGCTTTGTGCATTTTTCACATTTGTTTCCCCGAAAAATGACATAGCTAACGCTCAGAGTAATATACTCTAATCTATATTGTACTAAAAAAATCAAAAAAAATCAAGTCTTTTTTATGTAATATGTAAAAGTTTCTTGTTTTTTTTCGCCGTACTTGAAAAAAGGCAGGAAAAGTAATATAATAAAATGGAATAGATATGTTTCGGAAAGGGATATTTTTCCGAAAATATATTAAATTTTGTAGAAAAAGAGGTAGATTATACTATGTGTAATTGTGAAAAAGAAAAGTTCTATATAACCACCCCGATATATTATCCCTCGGGAAATCCCCATATCGGTCACTGCTACACCACTGTTGCGTGTGATGCGATCGCTCGTTTCAAGAGAATGCAGGGCTATGACGTAATGTTCCTGACAGGTACTGATGAGCATGGTGCAAAGATTCAGCAGAACGCCGAAAAGGCGGGCAAGACTCCTCAGCAGTATGTTGATGAGATCGTGGAGAATTTCAAGCGCCTGTGGAGCTTTATGGGCGTAAGCTACGATCGTTATGTAAGAACAACAGATCCTTACCATATCGAGACCGTACAGAACATCGTTACAAAGCTGCATGATAAGGGACTCATCTACAAGGGCAGCTATTCGGGCAAGTACTGCGTTCCTTGTGAGAGCTTTTGGACAGAGACTCAGCTTGTTGACGGCAAATGCCCCGATTGCGGAAGAGAGGTTATTGACAGCGAGGAGGAGGCATACTTCCTCAAGCTTTCCGCTTACACCGAGCAGATCATTGACCTGCTGAAGAATACTGATTTCCTCCGTCCCGAAAACCGAGTTAACGAGATGGTGAACAACTTTGTAAAGGATGGACTGGAGGATCTCTGTATCTCCAGAACCACAGTAAAGTGGGGCGTTCCGATCCCGTTTGATGATAAGCACACTGTATATGTGTGGCTTGATGCGCTTATCAACTATATCAGCGCTCTTGGCTATGAGAACAACACCTATGATGATTTCGAGAAGTACTGGCCCGCAAATATGCACATGACCGCAAAGGAGATCGTGCGTTTCCACTCCATCGTATGGCCTGCGCTGCTCATGATGCTGGACATTCCTGTGCCTAAGCGTCTTTATGGTCACGGTTGGATCACATTCAACGGTGCAAAGATGTCTAAGTCTCTCGGCAACGTGGTGGATCCGTTCATTCTCGGCGAGCGCTATGGCGTTGACGCGGTGCGTTATCAGATCCTGCGTGATATGCCTTATGGCAGCGACTGCAATTTCTCCAACGAGATCATGATCGGACGTATCAACACAGACCTTGCAAACGACCTCGGAAACCTTGTTTCTCGTACCGTTGCGATGGTTGAGAAGTATTTCGGCGGCACTCTCCCCGCAGACAGACAGCCTGATGCGCTTGATGATGAGCTTATCTCTATGGCGTCCGCACTGCGTGACAAGGTAGCTCCGCTGATGGATGAGGCTCAGCTTTCCAAGGCGCTGGAGGAGATCTTCAAAGTGGTATCCCGTGCGAATAAGTACATCGATGAAACTACTCCCTGGATCCTTGCGAAGGACGAGGCAAACAATACAAGACTTGCAACAGTAATGTACAATCTGCTTGAAAGCATCCGCATCTGCTCGGGTCTGCTGTTCCCGTTCATGCCCACAACAATGCCCAAGGTATGGGAGCAGATCGGTGCATGCGAGAAGTGTACTGCTTATGATACACTTGCAACTTTCGGCGGCCTTGCTGCTGACGTTACGGTAAAGAAGGGCGATGTTCTCTTCCCCAGAATCGATATGGAGAAGGAGATAGAGGCTCTGAATGAGATGCTGAAGCCTGCTGTTACCATCCGTGAGGATGAGGATCTCGACAAGGCTAATATCATCACCATCAACCAGTTCTTCGACATCAAGCTGCGCAGCGGAGAGATCGTTGCTGCGGAGAAGATGAAAAAGGCAAAGAAACTGCTGAAGCTGCAGATAGACGACGGCAGAGGCGGCAGACAGATCGTATCGGGTATTGCAAACTGGTATACTCCCGAGGAGCTTATCGGCAAGAAGATAATCTTCGTTGCAAACCTTGCACCCAAGCCTCTGTGCGGTGAGGATAGCAACGGAATGATACTCGCTGCGTCGGCAAGCGACGATGACGTGAGAGTTATCTTCCTCGAGGGCGATATTCCCAACGGCAGCCCCATCGGTTGATAATTAAAGCCCACGCAAGGATAGCAGACGGGTTTTAGATCTACAAATTACAAGGAGGTATCGTAGTGGACATTTCGAGAATGGCGAATATCGCCTCTATCAATCAGACGACTCTGACGAAATCATCTGAGCAGAGAACGGGGAACAAGACATCCACTCTTGCCTCCGAGCATACAGACAGCTATATTAAGTCGCGTCAGGTCTTTACTCCTGCATATACAAAAAGCTCTGCGAAAAAGCAGAACAGTGATAACAATATGCTTCAGCGCGAGAATGCTGAAGATAAAGTCGGCAATGTTAAGCAGAATGAGGGCAAAGGCAGGGCGGAGCTTGTGGTGCAGGGCGTTCAGCACATCATCCGTGCCATGTTCGTAAAGCAGGGCGAGGTGCTTTCGGGCAGCGTTCCCAGCGTAGGAGCGAAGCTCTATGCAGAAGAACTGCTGGATCAGATACGTCAGCTGTACGGTAATTCCAAGGTTGATGAGAATTCACCTGAATATTGGAACGCTGAGCCTACAGCAGACAGACTTATGCTGTTCTTTGAGTGCGTTTCGGTAGACGATGATAAGACAACGCTCCTTGACCGTGCTTTTAACGGTGCGTTCAGGGAGACTGAGGAGCTTTTCGGCGGCAGGGGACATCTTCCACTTGAAAGCTATGAGACTCGTTCTATTATCAAGGAAAAATATTTCGATCCACGGGGCGTATAACAATGGGAATCATAGATACACATGCACATTATCTTGAAGAGGATTTCGGCGAAGAACTGTACCCTCTTATAGAAAGTCTTCCGTCCTTCGGCGTTGAAAAGGTAATTGCCGTTGGGTATGATCTGAGATCAAGCAAGGAGGAGATCGCTCTCGCAAACAGATACAACCATGTGTTTGTGGCGGCGGGGGTTCATCCCGAAAACTGCTATGATCTTCCTGCAAACTGGCTCGCGGAACTGGAAGAAATGCTCCGCGACGAGCGTATTTGTGCCCTCGGCGAGATAGGCTTTGATTATCATTATGATAACACAGACAAAAAGGTGCAGGCGGAGGTGTTTGAGCAGCAGCTCATACTGGCTGAAAAGCTCGGGTTGCCTGTTATCATCCATTCCCGTGACGCTTGCGAGGATACCATGAATATGCTGAAAAAGTACAGACCGAAAGGTGTTCTGCACTGTTTTTCGGGCAGCGCAGAGACCGCCGCAGAGGTAGTGAAACTGGGCATGTATATCGGCTTCACGGGCGTGCTTACTTTCAAGAATGCTAAAAAAGCGGTGGCAGCGTGTGAGGCGGTTCCGTTGGACAGGCTTCTGCTCGAAACAGATTGCCCATACATGGCTCCTGTCCCCCACAGAGGAAAGCGTTGCGACAGCTCCATGCTGCAGTTTACAGCGGCAAGGATGGCTGAGATAAAGGGAGTTTCCACCGAGGAAATGATAGATATCGCAAAGAAAAATGCAGAAAGGCTGTTCGGTATCTGAATTAGATAGCAGACACCAAACAGCTATTAAAAATAAAAGGAGAAAATATGGACGCAGACAGTCGAAGTACAAACACGAACGAACAGAACGAAAAGCCAAAGAGCCACAAAATACGCAGATTCCTGCTGGGCTGGCTCATTGCGCTGAATGACGGCACCACAAAGTTCCTGAAATGGGCGCTGGGCAATGACTATCGTGATTTCACCGAGGACGAGGTCCTTGATATGGTGGATGCCATGGCCAAGACCGCGGGAGATGAGGGTGATGATAACGTTATCGAGGAAACCTCGGCGCAGATGATAAACAACATCTTCGAGTTCAACGACCTGACGGCAGAGGATGTTATGACTCACCGCACCAACATTGTCGGTGTTGAGAGGAACGCTTCAATAGATGATATCATCTATCTTGCGCTGGATATGGGATTTTCGAGAATACCGGTGTATGATGGCAGTATCGATAAGATAATCGGCATAATTATCGTAAAGGATCTGTTGTGCCTTGTGGGAGAGAAGGATCTGTCTGCATTCAACATCAATGATTTTCTGAGAGATGTTATCTTTATTCCCGAGGCGTGTCCGTGTTCGGATACATTCCAGTCGCTTACGTCGCTGAAATCAGGCATGGCAGTGGTCGTGGATGAGTACGGCGGCACTGCGGGCATCGTTACCCTTGAGGATATCATCGAGGCGGTAATGGGCAATATTCAGGATGAGTACGATGATGAAAAGACCGAGATCGTGAAGATCGGCGAGGATCAATATGATGTTATCGGTGAGGCTGATCCGGAGGAAGTGTTTGGTCTGTTCGGCGTTGAGCTGCCTGAGGAGCATGAATATGAGACTGTTGCAGGCTTCATTACGGATAAGCTCGGCTATATCCCGGAGGGAGATGAAATAGTACCGCCCAGTGTGGATTATGAGGGTATACATCTTGTGGCGCTCCATATTGAGGACAGATGTATCATCAAGGTTCGTGTTTCAAAAGCTGAGCCTGTCGCAGCAAACTCTGATGAAGAATAAGTTCAGCCGCTTGCGTTTGCAGGCGGCTTTTCATATGTTCCGATTGACATTTCATTGCGGTGTTGATATAATTGTCGTAGGTGCAATGCTGCAGGATATTCAGGAGATATGACTATGACAGAATACGAAAGAATGCGAAAGGGAATGATATATGATTGCTTTGACGAGGAGATCAGCAGAGAGCAATCAAGGAGCCATCGTCTGTGCGATGAATACAATCGCACTGTTTATGATGAGTCGGAAAAAAGGGAGAAACTTCTTAAAGAATTGTTTGAAGTGGATGATTTTGAGGGATTCCGTGTCATGGAGAAACCGATATTTGTGGATAATGCTAAGGAGCTTCATATCGGCAGGAATCTCTACACGAATATTTATTTTTCGTACATAGGCGGAGCGCCTGCGGAGATAGGTGATAATGTGTTCATCGGTCCTTTCTGCACGCTTGCAACAGGTATACATTCGCTTATAGCTGAGGAGCGTCGTGTAAGTGCAGATGAAAACGGCGTTACTCACGATTACGAGTACGGCAGAGCTATTAAGATAGGAAATGACGTGTGGATAGCGGCAAATGTTACGATCTGCGGCGGTGTTACTATCGGAGACGGTGCTGTTATCGGTGCAGGCTCTGTGGTCACAAAGGATATCCCGTCGGGTGTGTTTGCGGCGGGAAATCCTTGCAGGGTCATTCGCAAGATAACCGAGAAGGACAGTATATATCTGAGAGCAAAGCGTAATATTGATTGATATAGAAAGAACAAAGGGAAGAAAAAATGTATTTATTACTTTTAGCTGTGATTTATCTGGCGTTCATAAGCCTGGGCCTGCCCGATTCGCTGCTTGGCTCGGCATGGCCTACAATAAACAGTGAGTTTGACGTTCCGCTTTCTTATATGGGAATAGTATCCATGATAATTTCTGGCGGTACTATTATTTCGGGACTAATGTCTGAACGCCTCACGAAGAAATTCGGCACAAGGATGGTCACCACAGTAAGTGTTTTGCTGACAGCAGTTGCAATGCTGGGATTTTCGTGCTGTACTGAGTTCTGGCAGCTGTGCCTGTGGGGAATACCTTATGGTTTCGGTGCAGGCGCTATCGACGCTGCACTGAACAATTATGTGGCATTGTACTATAGTTCAAAACATATGAGCTGGCTGCATTGTTTTTGGGGCGTCGGTACGATAATCAGTCCGTATATCATGAGCTATGCGCTCATCCACGGCGTATGGACAGACGGTTACAGTACAGTAGCGTATATCCAGTTTGGAATTGCGCTGGTCATGGTGCTGGCGTTACCACTGTGGAAGGTGAATCGTTCTGCAAGCGAAAGCAGTGAAAACACAAAGCCGTTGGGAATAAAGGGCGCACTGAAAATAAAAGGAGTGCCATACCTGCTGACAGGCTTTATGGCATACTGTGCCGCGGAGGCAACGGCTATGCTGTGGGCAAGCAGCTATCTTGAGGGTACGAGAGGTGCAACTAAGGACGAGGCTGCGGCACTTGGATCGCTGTTCTTCATAGGAATAACCGCAGGTCGCTTTCTGTCGGGTTTTATCTCGGACAAGATCGGCGATAACAGGATGATACGCCTTGGCACGGGAATCGCACTGGCGGGTGTTGTGCTGTTGGTGTTCCCGATAAAGCTGCTGTCTATTATAGGCTTTGTGGTGATAGGATTAGGCTGTGCACCTGTATATCCCTGTATAATCCACTCCACACCGAGGAATTTCGGCGCAGAGAATTCGCAGGGCATCATCGGCATTCAGATGGCGAGCGCATATGTAGGCTCTACATTCATGCCGCCGCTTTTCGGTATTATCGCAAATCACATCAGCCTGAAGCTGATGCCGCTGTATATGGCGTTTTTCTTTGTACTGCTGTTGGTGATGATCGCGAAAACTGAGAAAGCGTGCAGAAAATGACAATGTGGAGGAAATAGTCTATGGATAATGTTGATACAAACTGGGGTCAAAGCGTAACAGGTGTCGTAATAAAGGACGGCAAGGTGCTTCTTGCCCGCCACACTTATGGCGGAGGAAAAGGCTTGCTGATAATTCCCGGGGGATATGTAAATTTCGGGGAGACTCCTCAGGTGGCACTAAAGCGCGAATTCATGGAAGAAACGCATATTGAAGTTGAGCCAAAGGAGATCATCGGGATCCGTTTCAATATGCATGATTGGTATATTGCGTTCAGTGCAGAGTATATTTCGGGCGAAGCCACATCCGACAACGATGAAAACAGCGAGGTACTGTGGCTCGATATATCTGAAGCGCTGACAAGAGATGATGTTCCTGAGCTTACAAAGAAGCTGATAGAAAGCGCTGTTAATGGAAACAACGGATTCCATCGTGAAGAATATGAAGGCAGCATGAAGCATGCGCCGTATTCTCTGTACTGCAAGTAAATGAAAGGAGACGCTTATGCGCCGTGACCGAAAAAAAGCGGCAGCTCAGATGATAGAGCTGCTTAAATCAGAGTATCCCGAGGTAAAATGCGCCCTTATATATACTCAGCCCCATGAGCTGCTTATAGCTACACGTCTTTCTGCGCAATGCACCGATAAGCGTGTAAATATGGTAACGCCTGCACTGTTTAAGCGTTTTCCAACGGTAGACTCATTCGCTGACGCAGATATCTCAGAGGTGGAGGAGCTTATCCGCACCTGCGGCCTGTTCAAGACCAAGGCGCAGGATATCGTGCTTATGTGCCGTATGCTGCGTGATATACATGGCGGCAGAGTTCCCGACAGCATCGAAGAGCTTACAAGGCTGCCGGGTGTGGGCAGAAAGACAGCAAACCTCATAGTCGGTGACCTTTACGGCAAGCCTGCATACGTCTGCGACACGCACGTTATAAGACTTACGAACAGGCTGGGTCTCTCTGATACAAAGGACGCAGGAAAAGTCGAAAAGCAGCTCAGAGAGGTCATTCCGCCCGATGAGAGCCTGAATTTCTGTCACCGTCTTGTATGGCATGGCAGAGGTGTATGCTCAGCAAGAGCGCCGAGGTGCGAGGCTTGTGTGCTGAGGGAGCTTTGTAAGTCAAAGGATAAAATGTGATATTTTAGAGGTTTAGTGATTGATATGCCCCAAAGCAGATTAAAACAAATACGCGAAAGTGAAATGAAATCCCATATTGAAATATATACCAACAGTGAATTGTATAAGGATGGCAGTTGGCTTAGAAAACCTATAAAAACGATTATGGATATTATTCCGTTTTTTGATGACTACTCTGAATTAAATGTACTGGATTTGGGGTGTGGCGTGGGAAGAAATTGTATTGCTATTGCTGAGCGTTTTAAAAACATTCCTTGTAGAATAGACTGTGTTGATATTCTGCAATTGGCTATTGAAAAGCTGTATGAAAATGCGGAAAAGTATGGTGTTACTTCAAACATTAACGGTCTGACTCAATCTATCGAGGATTTCCGCATAGTGAATAATAAATATGATCTGATCATTGCGGTTTCCGCTTTAGAGCATATTGATTCTGAACAATCATTTTTTAGCAAGCTGGAAGAAATAAGTAAAGGTATCCGAAAAAGCGGAATCGTTTGCTTGGTTATCAATTCGGATATTACGGAAACGGATAAATCAACAGGTAAACAGATACCTGCTCAATTTGAGGTAAATCTGCCGACGCAAAGTTTACAAGCGGCTTTGCAGGAAGAGTTTGCAGATTTTAAAGTCATCAAAACAACTGTCTCGGAACAGCAGTACGATATACCCAGGGAACATGTGATAAGCGAACTTAATACGAAGGTCGTCACCTTTGTTGCAATAAAGCAATAATTGCATATTAGAGCTGCTACGTTTATTTATTGTCATTATTTACATATCTAATTGCACTGAATTGTTATTTTTGCAGAAAATATTTGTCATAAAGCGTAATAATTATTATTGACTTATTGCAGAAGATAATGTATAATGTTATATGTGGGGAACGTTTTGTTTGTGGCTTGTCAAAAAAATCACACATCCTCATAAAACGTTCCATGCTCCAAAAATAATTTGAAAAGGAGATAAATATTATGGCAAGAAATCCCGGTGTTTTAACCAAGAACCCTAACGTTATCAAGTGGGTTGACGAGATGATCGCCCTCACCAAGCCCGATTCCGTTGTATGGATCGATGGCTCCAAGGAGCAGCTCGATGAGCTTATCGCTGAGGTTACAGCTCTCCCTGCTGACAGCAAGGATGCTATGTGCCACCTCAATGAGGAGAAGCTCCCCGGCTGTCTGTATCACAGAACTCTCCCTAACGACGTTGCTCGTGTAGAGGACAGAACTTTCATCTGCTCCAGAGAGAAGGAGAATGCAGGCCCCACCAACAACTGGATGGATCCTCAGGAGATGTACGCTAAGCTGACCCCCATGTACGATGGCGTTATGAAGGGCAGAACAATGTACGTTATCCCCTATTCCATGGGTCCTATCGGCTCTCCTATCGCTAAGGTAGGTGTTGAGATCACAGACTCCATCTATGTTGTTCTGAACATGAACATCATGACAAGAATGGGTACTCAGGCATTTGAGAACCTCGGTGACACTTCCAACGACTTCGTTCGCTGCCTGCACTCCAAGGCTGATGTTGATCCCGAGAAGAGATATATCGTTCAGTTCCCCGAGGACAATGCGATCTGGTCCATCAACTCCGCTTACGGCGGTAACGTTCTGCTGGGCAAGAAGTGCTTTGCACTGCGTATCGCTTCCTACCAGGGCTGGAAGGAAGGCTGGATGGCTGAGCATATGCTGATCCTCGGCGTTAAGAAGCCTGACGGCGATGTTAAGTACATCACAGCAGCATTCCCCTCCGCTTGCGGTAAGACAAACCTCGCAATGCTCATTCCTCCTGCAGTTTACAAGGATCAGGGTTATGAGGTATTCACAGTAGGTGATGATATCGCTTGGATGAAGCCCGGTGATGATGGCAGACTGTACGCTATCAACCCCGAGAACGGCTTCTTCGGCGTTGCTCCCGGCACAAACGAGAAGTCCAACTTCAACGCTCTCGAGTGCACCAAGAAGAACACCATTTTCACAAACGTTGCTATCAATAATGATGATATGACAGTTTGGTGGGAAGGCCTGGACAAGAATCCTCCTGTTAACGCTACAGAGTGGAAGGGCGCTAAGGTAAACGGCGTTGAGTTCACATCTGTTATGGCAGAGGATGGCAAGCCTCAGAAGCTGGCTCACCCCAACTCCAGATTCACAGCTCCCGCTGAGAACTGCCCCTGCATCAGCCCCGAGTTCAACAATCCCAAGGGTGTTCCCGTATCTGCTATCGTATTCGGCGGCAGACGTGCTTCCACAACTCCTCTGGTATATCAGTCCTTTGACTGGAACCACGGCACATACATCGGCTCCGCTGTTTCTTCTGAGACAACAGCAGCTGCAACAGGCGCAGTAGGCGTTCTCCGTCACGATCCTATGGCTATGAAGCCTTTCATCGGTTACAATGTAGGCGATTACTGGGCACACTGGATCGAGATGGGCAAGAAGCTCGGCGACAAGGCTCCCAAGATCTTCAACGTTAACTGGTTCAAGCAGGACGAGAACGGCAACTTCATCTGGCCCGGCTTCGGCGACAACATGCGTGTACTTGACTGGATCATCAAGAGATGTGAGGGCAAGGTTGACGCAGATGAGACTGCTATCGGTTACCTCCCCAAGAAGGGCGACATCAACTTCACCGGTATCGAGGATGAGGTTACTTCCGAGATCGAGGATAAGCTCCTTGCAGTTGATAAGGATCTCTGGACAAAGGAGATCGCTGAGATGCGTCGTTACTACAACGACGATATCGCTGCTAAGGGCGGCAAGATCCCCGCAGAGCTGTGGGAAGAGCTTGATAAGCTCGAGGCTCGTCTGGCTAAGTAATTTAGCTGAAATAGCATAAATTTTCCTCCGCACTCGGTTTGGGTGCGGAGGTTTTTGATATATGGGAATCATTTGTATTCGCCGCAGTCCTTGCAGATAGCAGAGGTGTTTTCGTTGACAGCACCGCATTTGGAACAGCTCCATTTTGTGAAGGATGCAGTTGCTGTATCGGTGTTTTCTGCGATAGCTGAAAGCTTGTTCAATGTTGACGAAGGTGATATGAAATTCATTCGTTCTGCTATTTCGGTAAGCCTTGCCACATTGTCGCATAACTCAAGCAGCACGCCAAGCAATGCATGAAGAAGCAGCACTCCCAGTGCGCTCAACAGGAGCATCAATAATCCCATCAGTATATTATCGCCAATAGGCTTTATTGAAAATACCGTTACAGCAATCAAGCTGGCTGCTAGACTGATCTTGAAAATTACCTTGATAAAATTTCTCCAAAAACTCATAATAAATTACCTCCAAACAATTAATGCAATATCCCGAAACGGGATATTATAAGTATACCATTTTGGTATACTTTTGTCAAGGGGTGATGCGAATGTTCAGATTAAAGGAGTTGCGGAGAGAAAAGGGGATAACGCAGCTAAAACTTGCAATGGATCTAGGCATGAATCAGAACAGCATCAGCCGATACGAAACAGAGGATCACGAGGCAGATTACAAGACGCTCATTGCTTTTGCGGATTACTTTAGTGTTTCGATCGATTATCTTCTCGGCAGAACAGATAAAAAATAAATGCGGCAGTCTTTCGATTGCCGCATTAAGTTATTTTACGATATGTAATTATTTGTACTTGCCGCAACCCTTGCATGTAGCTGCCAGCTTGCTGTTCTGTGTACCGCAGCTCTTGCAGGTCCAGAAATCATCTGCTTCGCCCTTGTCTGCAATGGCAGCCAGCTTGTTGTAGGTGCTCTTGATATCCTGAGGCTTTGCATCGTAAGATACATTAAGAGTGCCGTGAACAGTCATACCTCTGATGTCTGCGATGTTATATGTCATTTCAATGAACATACCAAAGAAGGTGTGGAATACCAGTACAGCAAATCCACCGCCGAAAAGGATAGCTAAACCAAGCAGTCCGTTGGTGATAAAGCCGATGATGGTTGCGATGATAACCCCGATGCCGCAAAGACCAAGGCTGATGAAGAAAAGAACCTTACTGAAATGTCTCCAGAAACTCATAGTTGTTTACCCTCCAAAAAAATAAGTTGCATAAAGCATATGCTTATGACAGGATTATACCATTTTTGCACTGTATTGTCAAGCGGTTTTGTAAAATAGTAGGCGGAGATTTTACTCTCCGCCAAGGCTATTTTTCGTTGATCTTACTTCCGCTTTTGAAACACAGCGCTGCCAGCAGTCCGAAGAATATTGCCGCAGTGATTCCTGCGGCAGCTGAGGTGAAGCCGCCTGTGAATGCACCAAGGATGCCGTCCTTATCCACAGCTTCTTTTACGCCCTTTGCAAGCAGTGCGCCAAAGCCTGTCAGCGGCACCGTTGCTCCACCACCTGCAAAATCAATAAGCGGCTGATATACGCCGATTCCGCCAAGTATCACACCCGCCACGACGTATGACACCAATATTCTTGCAGGCGTTAGCTTTGTCAGATCGATAAGCAGCTGACCTATTACGCAGAAAAGTCCACCTACGATGAATGCTTTAAGGTATTCAAGAAATATATCCATGTGCTCTCTCCTTTAATACGAGGTCAGTTCCACGGCATGCGCAACTCCGGGTATGCTACCGCCTTGCTGTATCATAGTGGTGGACATCAGCGCACCTGTAGCGCAGAACAGCACTCTTTTCAGTTCGCCGCTTTCTATACGTTTGAGAAAGTGACCGCACATCATCGAGGCGCTGCAGCCGCAGCCCGATCCGCCTGCGTGGACATCCTGTGTGGCACGGTCAAAAAGCATCAGCCCACAGTCCTTGTGGCGAGCTTTTATATCAATGCCGTCGCGCTTGAACAGGTCACATAAAAGCTCACTGCCCACAAGTCCGAGATCGCCTGTGATGATTAGATCGTAATCCTGAGGATTGCTGCCGAGGTGCTTGAAGTGTCGGGAGATGGTATCATAGGCTGCGCCTGCCATCGCTGCTCCCATGTTGTTGACATCGTTTATGCCCATGTCCTCGATCTTTCCTGCGGTTGCAGCACGGATAAACGGCGGTTTTCCGTTGTTTTCCACCAGAATCGCTCCCGATGCGGTGGCTGTCCATTGAGCAGTGGGAGTTCTTACTCCTCCGTAGTTGAGCGGAAAGCGGAACTGCCTTTCCGCAGAACTGAAGTGGGAGGAGGTTACAGCTATAGCTTTGTCGGCATAGCCTGCGTTCACCATAGCTCCTGCTAAAAGCGTACCCTCTGCAAAGGTGGAGCAGGCGCCGTAAATGCCGAGAAACGGGATATAATAATCCTTTAATCCATAGGATGAGCCAACGCACTGATTCAGTAGGTCGCCCGCAAACAGAAGATCGATATCCTCGGGCTTGAGATCGGCTTTTCTTAGCACATGTCCAACAGCTTTGTTCTGAAAGAGTCCCTCTGCCTGTTCCCATGTGTCGGTCCCCCCCTTGTTGTCAGAGATAACTTCGTCAAACTCGCCGCCGTAGGGACCTTCGTTTTCCGCTTTGCCTACAACTGCTGCGTATGCGGATATCGAGGCGTTATTGTATCTGAATGTTTTTCCTGTGCAGTAACCCATATTAACCTCCTGTAAACACACCGATGATGTAGTAGATAAGACCATAGACTACCGAGGCGGTGATTCCGTACACGATAACAGGGCCCGCAATGACGAACATCTTTGCGCCAAGACCAAGTATAAAGCCCTCGCTCTTGAAGTCGATAGCAGGGGAGACCACTGCGTTGGCAAAGCCTGTTATCGGCACAAGAGTACCTGCTCCACCATGCTGTGCGATACGGTCATATATTTCCAGACCTGTAAGCAAGGCGCTGAGGAATACCAGGGTCATAGAAGTGATGGCGCCTGCCTGCTTTTCATCCAGACCGAGATAGCTGTAAAGGTTCAACAGTCCCTCTCCAAGTGTGCAGATAAATCCGCCGATAACGAATGCCTTTGGCAGTGTTTTATACAATTTGGAGTTAGGCGAGCGCTTTTTTGTGAGTCTGCCATACTCCTGATTCGATATATTCATATATGCATCTCCTTGAATTTGATACAGCAATATTTTTGCCGTTTTTGCACGAAAATACACATAATATGAAAAAATATCTGATTAATAAAGCAGTAAACTATTGACAAACAACTTGAATTAGTTTAAAATATAGTTAACTTGATTTTTATAGGGAGGTCAATTATGGCTATAGTAAACGTAATGGAAAATTTCGTAGGCGAACGTATAGAGGCAATGCTTGAGGGCGAGAACTGCTGCAAGTGTGAGCGTTGCGTGGACGATATGAAGGCTATTGCACTGAATAAGCTCCCTTCAAAGTATGTAAGCACCCACAACGGTGAGCTTTTCTCAAAGCTCGACGCTATGATCCGTCAGAATGCCGTTGATATCAATATTGCAGTTGCTGCGGCTATTGACGCAGTTTCCAAGCGCCCCTCTCACTGATATATACATAACCGCTCTCACTGAGGGCGGTTTTTTGTGCATAAGATTTGCCCCTCCGAGGTGAAAATCGGAGGGGCTGCGTTTATATTAGGGGAGGGGTTATTCGATTATAGGGCGTCAGGTTGCAGGGTCGTATTCATATGCCTGCACCTCTTCCTCAGTAAATAGGTAATCTATCTTGGTTGATGCAATAACAGCTTCGCTGCCATCGGCGTATACTCTGTATGTAAGAGTTTTATCTATCATCTTGTTTTCGAGAAGATAGTATTCCTTGCGCAGGTATGAGCCTTTTTTGTTTTCGGTGACGGTAGTTATAAGGTAACCTTCGCCCGTGTATGTAACATCAACAAGGGATTCTTCTCCTTGAAAGAACATATTGCCGTGCTTTGCAGCAGAGCCGTCCTCCTCACGCAATATAAAAACATCGCCATCGGTGGTGGTTATTGCGTAGGCCAGCAGAGTGCCGTCATAGTATGCAAACAGATTTTCAGGCTCGTTTATCATGAGCACCTGATCGCAGAAAGCTGCTTTGGCATTGCCTGACTGCGGCATTTCATTCATGGCTGAGTCGATTTTGTCGCAGTAGCTGCCTGTGTTCATGATAACGTCTGCATCGGTGCGAAGTTCAAAGAACATTCTGCCCTCAGCATCTGCCTTGCCAATGGTCCAGCCCATGTGAACATACTCGCCCATTTCAAATGTATAGCTGCTTAAGTTGCGGTATACTGTCATATAACCCTCATGCATTATAGCTATGCAGATCTTGTCCTTTTCATTTACATAGCCTGCGAACACTATCTCGCCCTTATCTGCGGCATATACATCTGCGTGGGCATAGGATCTGTATTCTGTATACTCGTCATATACTGTGGAGTATACAGTATTTCCATTTGAGCCTATCGGCATGGCTATGTAGTCGGGAATAGCAGGCTCGCCTACATTTTCGAATACGTGTTGGAGAGTTGATTCAAAGCTGTCGTATTTTATCGGTATCACATCACCGTATGGAAAGCTCAGCGGATCGATCGCCACGCCATCCTTGCGCACCTCGAAGTGCAGGTGATTTCCCGTTGACCAGCCTGTTGTGCCGACTGCCGCAATAACATCGCCACGCTTGACCTCATCACCTGCTGATACATACACCTCATAGCAGTGCGCATAGATGGTGCAGTAGCCGTTGCCGTGGTCGATGATGACATAGTTACCAAAGCCACCATTCCATCCGCTGTCCTTATATGTGAGGATTACCACGCCATCCTGTGCAGCGTAGATGTCCGCACCGCCGATGCCCTCATCAGCAATGTCTATGCCGTAGTGAGCGCCTACACGGAAAGAATCATAGCCGAAATACGAGGTGACATAATTATACTTCGGGTCAAGGGGATACAGCATATTCTCCATATCCGCACTGCCAGAATAGCTGAGTTCAGAGGACAGGATCATATCTGTAAGTGCCTTGTCAAGCTCATCCACCTGATATGCATAATCAGATGCGACAGTTTCGTTGCCGTCATCCTTGATCCAGTAGGAGTCCAGGCACATGGTGTAGACAAGCTGATCATCGCTCAGCAGCGCCTCGGCTTCGTCGTCATCCATAACGCTGACGCTCTTGTTGAGCATCCGTATAGCGTAGGCTGTTACGATGCCGTGTGGTTCTTCTTCGCCGCTTATGTACCAGAATAAGTCGTCGGGAGCAGCAGGGATAAATCCCTTTACCGCAGCGGCAACTCTCGGGTCAAGGGAAGAGAGGAAGTTCTGTACTTCGCTTGAAACTGAGCCTGCTAGCTTCATATTAGCCTTGACCTGCTCAAGTTCCTCTTCAACATCTGCGAGCATAGCTTCCAGCTCTCTGCGATCTGTATCCATGTAGCTAATAGCCATATCGAGAGAAGCAAGATTTGTATAGTATTGCTGACGCTCCTCGTCTGTGAGTTTCTTATTATCAGCTAGAATAGCAGTAATAGTATCATACTGAGCCTGAAGAGACTCTTTATGGTCATCTATATCTTCGATCTGGGTGTTCAGAGCGGCTATAATAGCCTCTTGTTGTCTTATCAGCGCATCATAATGTTGGGGGAGTATATCATCCGCAATAACACCTGTCTGATCATGGAGCATTTTTCCGTGATAGGTTTCTTCAAGGTCAGCATTTTCAGGCTGTGCAATTATCGCCTCAAGAGGAATCAGGGTATTGCCGTCAATACGGTAAAGCCACTGATAGCCATTTGTTTTTTCTGTAAGGCTTACGATATCACCGTAGATAGTATAATATCCCTCGGGTACTCTGCCTGCGGAAGCGTACATATCCATCGTGAATGTTGCGCCATTGAAGTTGAAACCGTGGCATTCATGTCCAACAACATCTTCGCCTGTGTAGTAATTGGCATACACCACCGCATCCTTGCCCACCTTATCGCTGAACGGATAATATCCGCCCTCCATAGGCTCGCCTGTTACTTCCTCGGCAGTCCAGCGGCGCAGCTCGATATATTCCATGTTATAGCGGGGCAGTAGGTCGATATCCGTTGTGCAATTCCTGATATACACGAACTCATCCGTATCGTCGATATACGCCGCTTTAAGCGACATATTTCGGTAAGCATTATTTTCGCTGTAAGGTATTTCCTTCAGACCAGTGTAGAGGGGGCGAAGGGGTTTTGTGATATCTTCGCTGGGAATGGCCGTAAGCGTCAGCATTTCGGTGTCTATCTCATAGTACTTTGTTTCCCACTGGTTCTGTGTGGGGAGTCCGCTGCCGGTGAGAATTACATCGCTGTGGTATGCCATCGAGCAGTAGGGCGTGCCGTCTGCTCCTGCGAAAAGCTCAATGCCGCTCCAACTGTCGCCGCCGTAATTTGTGCCGATCTTTTCGGGAAAATCGTTCAGTGCCAGGTCGAATGTGCTGTAGATGTCAGCGGCAAAGGATATCTGCTCGGTGTCGAAATCAAAGATATAAAGTCCCGAAATGCCATCTGTGAACATAGCGGAATCTTCGTCAGCATATATCATCTCAGGATATTCCGAGCCGAAAACGATGCTTTCGATATGCTCAGATGTTTGCAAAACAACGGGCATTGTATCGGGTAGAACAGGGGTATATCCGATATACTCATATTGAGGATCGTTTATGATGATGGACGAAGTATCGCCTGCGCCGTTAGTGGTGGACTCAGGCAGCAGATCAACGCCGCCGCTTTTGAATACGCCCAGCTTGCCTAATCCAAGACACAAAGCTGTTACTGCTGCGACAGATGCCACGGGAATTGCGATATTTCTCACCGTTCTTGCAGTGGTGTTCTGAAGACGGTCGGCATGGTATGCCTCTTCGATGTGTTTGTCGTTTATTTCGTTAAGTGCGTTGTTTATGGTTTCTTTCATATATTGTAGCCCTCCTTTTCGAGGAATATCTTTAGCTGTTTGAGCGTGCGTGAGATACGGGATTTCACCATGCTTTCGGTAGCGTGAAGATGTTGTGCTATTTCTGAAATGTTCTCTCCGAACCAGAATCGGCGCATGAATATCACTCGTGTGTTGTAATCGCGGCTATCGAGAAATTTGTTCAGCAGTTCGCCGAGTGCGGTGGCGGCAAGCCTGTCCTCCGCACTGTAAACAGATGAAATGCATTCCTCCAGTTCATCCAACGGAATGCTGCCTCTGCGCTTTGCGGCGGTGTTGTAGTCGTATCTGTCAAGTGCTAGTCTGCGTGCAATTTTGCAGAGATATGCGCAGAGTCTTTGCGGCTTGTTTGGCGGGATGCTGTTCCATGCTTTGAGGCAGGTCTCGTTTTCACATTCCTCAGCATCCTGTGTATTGTGCAGGATGTTGTATGCGATGCTCTGCAGCAGTCTGCCATAAGACGCTTTTGTTTCGGATATAGCATTTTCGTCACGGCTGAGATACAGCCCGACGATCTCTTTGTCTGTCATTTTCTGTCCCCCTTTGGCAGACTCGGGAGCGGTCTGTCATTTATTGAGCTCATACATAAAGACGGAGAAAAAACCATATAGTTGCAGATAATGCCAAAATCCTCCCCAAAATGCTTGGGGAGGATGAAGTGTTAATAACGTACGCACCATGGAGCATATGCGTGCTTTGGCAGATAATTTATAGGATTCATGCAGACACCGTTTATACGCACCTCAAAGTGCAGGTGGTTACCTGTGGAGCGGCCTGTTGAGCCGACATCCGCTATCTGCTGACCCTGAGTTACACGCTGACCTGCATAAACGTGCAGATAGCTTGCGTGTCCGTAAACGGTAACTATTCCGTTATCGTGTTCGATCATTACGCAGTATCCATAGTCGCCGTACCACTTGGCAAGGGTAACTGTGCCGCTGTCTGCCGCATAGATAGGCGTACCGTAGTTTGCGGAGATGTCCAGACCCTTATGGCCATAGTATCCGCCGTAGCCGTAAGGCATCTCGCTGATAAGACCGCCGTTTGAGCCACCGACAGGCCAGTACATCTGACCAACCTCAACGTTCTGAATGCTTACATCCTCGCCTGTTGGCAGAGCCTTTGTTCCGATTGCGACTATTTTCGGAGTAGGATCTTCAACGGTGACACGATTAAGTACTTTTCTGCGTACTTCAACGCCGTTGATGTAGGAAACATCCGCAGTGACACGATCAGTACCGTATACGCCATTCTGCGTTACCACAGAGGAACCCTGATACTTAGTGCTGTCGTTGTAGTATTCGGTTTCGTATGCAGTGTTTTCGTCATATACTTCCGTTCTGGTTACTGTAACGGCAAGGAAAGGCTCTTCCTGAGTTATCAGATACTTGTCTCCGATATAGACCATCGTTGATTCGGAGAAACCGGGATTCAGTGCAGCAAATTCGGACATCGTCATGCCCAGCTTTGTGGTTATGGCAATAGGGGAATCACCCTCCACAGCTGTATAGTATGTGGCTACATTTTTCTTTGCAGTGATAGTATCGATGATATCGTCCTCGTTTACTATACTTTCCGCAAGGTACAATCCCGGTTCGTAGCTGATGGAATTTTCAAATGCCACCTTTTCGTTGGCTGCGCCTGTACGGTATACATCCAGCAGATCTTCGAGTGTAGCATCGATCTTGTCCTTTTCGGTAAGTGCGCCATAGAATGCATTGCCTATGTACAGACCGTAAGCATGTACGATCTCGGCGTCCATCGAAGCCAACAGCTTGTCTGCCAACTGATATTTGGTGAGCGCGGCGTTCTGACCTGTCATTTCCAGCTGATATGCGGGAGTAAAGGTTACGATCTCGGTGTTGGTATCCATATAGTTGATACGCTGCTGAACTATACGTTCCGCTTCGGTGAATACTGTTTCGTTTGCCACATATCCGACAAAATCACCGTTTACTGTAAGCTTCAGCGAGTATGTCATGCTGTTTGCATAGGATACAATGTTCAGGAATACTGCTACGCATATTATAGGGAGCGCATAGTTGAACAGGGAATAAGCAAGACCGCGTTTTCCGAATATGGCTCTTCCTGCCATCTTCAGGATAGCGGCGGCAGCGGCAATCCTGCCCTTTTCATGCCGTATTCTGCTCACGGCGGAGAAGCTGAGCTTCATTGCTTTTTGCCAGCGCACAAACGGATGGGCAATTGATTTGCCGAGCTTCTTGAAAAAGCTGCCGATAATGTGGAGCAGCGCATTGATGCGATCCTCATTTCGGTCAATAAAACGTAAAAAGGAAGATTTGATTCCGGAGAGAATATACATCATTACAGAAAGTATATATTCTCCGAAATTATACATTCCATTATACAAGCTGCGGTTGGAAACGTTACCATCAGCAGCTAAAATATGCTTTGGTTTTTCGGAAACCATGTTTCCTCCTTAATAAATATATAGTTACAAACGAATGCCGCTATATCATGGTTTTAGCATAATATTGGCGGCCAATGATGTTCTTAATCAAAATGTCTGTTACAAGTATACCATCTTTGTAATAGTTTTGCAACCTTTTGTAACCGTTTTGTAACTTTTTTGGAGCCTATTTCGTTACATGTGCATAAATGGCTGCATATAAATATGTCATATCTCACAATGAAATAGGCGGAATATGTCAGAAAAATCAGGATTTATCGAGCTTGTCCACAGGATAAGGGATATCATAGACCTCGTTCATCATGTCAACGGAGATCTTCATATTCACATCACGGACAACACCGTCGCTGTTTGTGACAGTGCCGTTTTCTATGAATTCAGTGATATATCCATCGGGATCAATATAATATGATGTGCAGAGTGCAGAGAATCCGCTCACATCATCGAGAATGCCTTTTGTGGATTCGTTCAGCTTTTCGGCATCATAGGTGTATTCCACCAAAAGTGAGCCATCGTCGTTTTGGGTGACGATAGCCGACTCGACCGAAGTGCCGTCAAGGAAGAATATGCCGCCGTCGGCATAAGGGTAGCGGTATTCGCGGTTATATATGTTGTATATATAGTTCTCATCATCTGCACTGATGACGGACCACATTTCATCGTCTGCGTCCTTATAGAAATACTCAGCACCGTTGCTATATGCGTACATTTCGCTTTCGCCGTCCTTGCCGTAATAGCTGAGTATCATCTCGTCCTTAGCGTTTATGAAGAAGCTGAACTCCATGATCTGCTCTCCTGTGGAGAGATCAGTCATAATCGCTCTTCCGCTGTCAAGAGTTTCGTATTTTTGCTTAGCAGCTTTTACTGCGTCATAGCCTTCGGGCTTAGAAGCAGCACATCCGCTAAGGCATATAAGCGATGCGGCAGCTGTTGCTGCGAGTGCAGATCTTTTCATGATTCCTCCGAAAAAAATAAAGAGGCAGAGATCCGAGCCGAACCCGATCTCTGCCCTCCGACCGCATTTCTGCGGAATTTCACATAAACAAATATATTACTCTGCGAAGCCGCTCTCAACCAGCTTAACCAGACCGTCAACTGCCAGCTGCTCATCGGAACCGTCAGCAATGATGCGGATGTTTGCGCCGCCTACGATGCCGAGGGACAGGATGCCGAGCAGGGACTTAGCATTTACTCTGCGCTCTTCCTTCTCTACCCAAATAGAAGACTTGAACTCGTTAGCCTTCTGAATGAAGAATGTTGCAGGTCTAGCGTGCAGACCTACCTGGTTTTTAACTTCGATGTCTTTCATGCACATGGTGAAATCCTCCGTTATAAAAATATTTGCCTGTACTGAATACTACTTTCTTTTGCTTTGCCAACCTTAATTTTGCTAAATCAGATCCGCAAGAGCTACAGAATGAACTGTTTTCTCTTGGTTTTAGTATATCCAAAAAAGTAAATTTCGTCAACACAATTTTCCGATTTTGTCGTTATTAATGCAGAAATTCTGTTTTTTGCAGAATAATTCACGATGTTTTTGGATGGGTATTGTTCATTTTAAACAAAAAGATTTCAACAAAATAATCAACATATCCATGCGTTTTCAACACTGCTGTTTAAGATCCAATTAAGGGCTGCTATATATTATATATGTATATACACACCAACTGCGATGATGTTTGTTAGTTAAGTAAAAAATATTTTGTTAAGTAAGATTTTTTAAGTAATCATATACTAAAAAAATCTTTGAGATTTATCCAAAAAGACTATTGAATTATTGATTATTATTTGATATACTTAACTCAATAGGTACAGACGGGGAAGCCGTATGTATCAAAAAACGAAACATAAATATATACAGAGAGGTAAAGAACATGAGCTTAGAAATCATCGGTCAGAGCATTCCCAATATGCCTTGGATGGATCGTCCCGAGGGTTGCAAGGACGTTGTTTGGCGCTATGACGCTAACCCCATCATCCCCAGAGATCTGCTGCCCACCAGCAACTCCATCTTCAACTCTGCAGTTGTTCCTTTCGAGGGCAAGTTTGCAGGCGTTTTCCGTGTAGACGATAAGGAGAGAAACATGGCTATCCATGCAGGTTTCTCCGAGGACGGTATCCACTGGAACATCAACCCTGAGAAGGTTGAGTGGATCAACGATGATCCTTCCGCTGCTGAGGCTAATCCCTGGCAGTATGGCTACGATCCCCGCTGCGTATGGATCGAGGACAGATACTGGATCACATGGTGCAACGCTTACGGCTGGAAGCCTACAATCGGTGTGGGCTGGACAAAGGACTTCAAGGAGTTCCACCAGTGTGAGAATGCATATCTCCCCTTCAACAGAAACGGCGTTCTGTTCCCCAGAAAGATCAACGGCGAGTATGTAATGTTCTCCCGTCCTTCTGACAGTGGCCATACACCTTTCGGTGATATGTACCTCTCTCACTCCAAGGATATGACATACTGGGGCAAGCACAGACACGTTATGGCTCCCGATAAGGGCTGGGAGTCCAAGAAGATCGGTGCAGGTCCTATCCCGATTGAGACAAGCGAAGGCTGGCTGGTATTCTACCACGGCGTTCTGGAGAGCTGCAACGGCTTCGTTTACAGCTTCGGCGCTTGCATCCTCGACAAGGATCAGCCCTGGAAGGTTAAGTATCGCTGCAAGGAGTACCTGCTGAACCCCAGAGAGTACTACGAGTGCGTAGGCGACGTTCAGAACGTTGCATTCCCCTGCGCAGCACTCTGCGATAAGGACACAGGCAGAATCGCAATCTACTACGGCTGCGCTGACACCTGCGTTTCCATGGCATTCTGCTATGCTGAGGAAGTTGTTGAGTACATCAAGGCTCACTCCAACAAGTATTTCTAATTATCAGAAACCTCCGATCCCCGCACAATCATTGTGTGGGGATCATTTTGTATATGCAGAAAGAAAGCCGAATCATTTACGATTCGGCTTTGTTTATTTTTCCTTGTTTTGCTGATTGATCTCTGACAGGTGCTGCTTTAGAACACGGTTGATATATTGAGAAAACGATCTGCCGTCATATTCAGCAAGATCTTTGATCGCATTCACGACATCGCTGTCAAGTGAAATGCTTGTTTTGACCTTTAACGGTCTCTGATCGTACATAATATCACCTCTTGTTGATATGATAGCACATTATACGACTAAATGTGATTTAGTATTCTATAGTAGTAAAATTTACTACCGTTATGAGGCGAAAGTATTGACAAGTGTGAAAAGGTAGGATATAATATGATTGACACGCAGTATGCGTTTGAATATATTGTTTATATAACGTGGTGGTATATGCCTTTTGTATAGTAAGACAGATGTTGAAAATGTATCATTTTTGTGCTAGAATAATTATGAATTTATCCCTGCTTAAAAGGAGAACACAAAATGATATCATCAATCCTGTCGATATTGAAGAACGATGAGGAGCGCAATGAAGTTGCCGAACTATACGAAACCTATTCGGACAGATTCTATGCCATTGCTTATTCCAAATTACATAACAGAAACGATGCCGAGGATGCGGTGATAGAGGCGTTTTCCCGAATTGCTACCAAGCCCGAACAGTTCTTTCGCATACCCGCTCACAAAAGAGTAACTTATGTAGATGTTATTGTTAGGAACATAGCGATAGATATGTTCAGGCATAATATAAGAACAGAGACGATATCTGATGAGGAGCTGGATGCATACGCATCTGATATTTCAGTGGAGGATATTGCCATCGGAGAAATATCCGAAGGGGAATTAAAGGTTTTTATCGATTCCATGCCTGAGAGCAAGAAAAGCGCATTGATACTCAGGATAATGTATGATCAATCCACTGCTGAAATTGCTCATGCTCTCGGTATATCCGAGACCGCTGCCCGTAAGCGTCTTTCCGATGCGGGAAAGATGATAAAGGCGTTTGTTGAGAAAGGTGAACAGGATGGATAAGTATAGCCTTAAAAGCATACTGGAACAGGTCTGCGAAGATGACTTTTCCGAGTTTTCCGATCCGCCAAGGCATAAATTCAGGCTTAAAAATCGCATTCGTATTCGTAGGATATTATCTGATATCAAGCGGAACAGTGCTGCACCCGCAATGCCGAGAAGATTCAGCAGGCGGCTGGTTACTGCTATGCTGGTGGTGATACTTCTTGCGGCTATGGCGATCACAGCAGCGGCTATCCTGCTCCTCAAGGGCTTTATTGCAAAGGAGAATAAGGATAACACGCAGCTTTTCGCTGAGAATATCGCAGGCGCACCGACTACTATTGAGGAGGTTTATTACATTCCTGAACTGCCTGAGGGGTATGAGCGTGGAGAGTGTGCTGTAATAGATGCTTGTGCGTGTACGATGTATTTTGATGAAAACGGTGATTTTATCATTTTAGATCAGTATGTAAAATCCGAATATGATATGCATCATGACAATAATTCTGCTTTTTCGGTCGTAATAGGAGAGCACAATGGTGTGTATATTGACAACAGCACTGATCAACAGACAATATCCTGCGTGATATGGGATAATGGAGATTACATCATACAGTTGGAAGGTGTACTTGAAAAAGAAGATATCATTGCTTTAGCCAAAAGTGTAAAACTTTAAAATAAATCGCATAATTTGCTCACAAAATGATACCTTGTCCGATGTGTATATTGTAGGATAACTACAATATCATGAAAAGAGGTATTATTTATGAAAAGTTTTGTGACACAGAAAGTATTTGCGGCGGCTATCGCAGCATCGCTTGCATCTCCTGCAGCTTATGCTGCTGCGGCGATGCCTGCGGATAACGGTGTTATGCCTTGTTATGAGATAGCAACATCTGCTTCATCTACGCTTACATTCTCTAGCAGCACTGCTACTTGCTATAGCAGATGTACAGGCGCCAGCACAGTAAGCATCACCGCTGTGCAGACTCTTCAGAAAGAGGGCCTGTTCTGGATTTGGAGCGATGTTGATGATGCAGAATGGACAAAGACTGTTAATGTTGCTTCTATTGTAATGAGCAATACCAAATCAGGTCTTGACAGCGGTACATATCGTCTTAAGGCGGAATTCACTCTCACCAACAGCAGCGGCGAAACTGAAACCATCACAGTTTACAGCTCTGAAAAGGAAATCTAAAACCAAACAGTGGCGAGCGGCGTTCTTATGAGCGCCGCTTTTTCTGTCTTTCCCAAAAATATTTTATAATTTTTGCAAATACCCCTTGACAAATCGGATAAATCAGTATATACTGTATATACAACACATAAACACCTATAACAGAAAGGAGGTCAGTGCTTGAAGATATTGCAAAATTCCGATATCCCGATCTATAAGCAGATAGCAAGCCAGTTCAAGGAGGACATCATGAACGGCAGGCTTTCCGAGGGGGATTATCTCCCATCCATCCGAGGTCTTGCCCGAGATCTGAAAATAAGCGTCATCACAACGATGAAAGCGTATGAACAGCTTGCGGAAGAGGGGCTTATCGCTCCCGTACAGGGAAAGGGGTACATTGTGAATCCACAGGACAGAGAGATGGTCAAGGAGCAGCATCTTAGATTACTCGAACAGCATCTGCAGAACGCCATCGAATCGGCAAAGCTCGCAGGAACGAGCCGTGACGAGCTGGTAAACATGATAAACATTCTTTATGATATCGATTGAGAGGTATATGAGTTATGTTGATAATGGCACAGGACAAAAAGCGCATGGTCGACTGCAAGATTGTTGAGGTTACAAGAAACATCGGCGGCGGCAAGGAAGCTAAATATGTGCTGACCGCCAGCACAAGCGGATTTGGCGCAATGATTATTGGCGCATATCCCGACGAGGAAAGCGCCATGGTTGAGCTTGAAAAGATCTATACAGCCTTTGAATCAGGTGCCAAGACATACAGAGTAGAATAAACATCGACGACAACAGGAGTAATTATATGGAAAGTATTCTGACAGCCAAAGGGCTGACAAAGAAATACAGCAAATTCACACTGGGCGAGCTGGATTTTGAGCTGCCCAAGGGCTTTGCTACCGCACTTATCGGCGCAAACGGCGCAGGCAAAACAACGCTCATCGATATGCTGTGCGGTGTTATCCTCACCACATCTGGCGAGGCGGAATATTTCGGTGAATCAAAGGACATCGAGGATGCAGCTATCCGTGAGAGGATCGGCTACTGCGCAAGCAGCGCTTTCTTCCCTCAGGGTTGGAGAGCAAAGGACATCGCAATCTCTATGGGTATCGCATACAAGAGCTTTGACCGTGAGAAGTTCGCAAAGCTGTGCGAGCAGCTTGAAGTAGACAATGAGCACACCAAGAAGGCTAAGCCTATGTATAAGCAGTCTGACGGTAACCGCATGAGAACTTCCCTTGCTGCGGTATTTGCAAGAGAGACAGATCTGCTCATCCTTGATGAACCCGGCTCCTCTCTCGATCCGCTCATGCGTGACCGCCTGTGCGACAGAATGAGAGAATACCTTGACAATGGCGACGGCGAGAAATCCATCCTCTTCTCCACCCACAACATTGCGGATATGGAGAATGCTGCGGATTATGCTATCTTCATGGATCAGGGCAAGATCATCGAAAAGGGTTTTGTGGAGGATCTTAAGGATAAGTACATAATCGCCCGTGGCGCAGCCGAGGATTACGACAAGGCAAAGCACCTGCTGATGTCCCATAGCAAGAACCGCACAGTGTTCGATGGTCTGGCTCTTGCAGAAAATGCCGAGGAGCTTGCAAAGCTCGGCGTTGACAGCGAGGCACCCACTCTGCAGCAGCTGAGTATCGGTCTGCTCAAATATGCGGAGGAGACACGATGAAACAGTACATCAGATCTTTACGTCTGTTCACAGCGCAGTATTCTATAACGACCATGCTGCAGTTCCTTGCTGTATTTGCGGGATCTTATGCAGTGATCGGAATTATGGGTGCTGGTTCATCCTTTTTTGCGGAGAGCAATCCCGATAGCTTTTTTGCAGGCTTTGTATCGTCATTCGTGCCTGGTTGTACCATTATGATACCGCTGTTTGGCGTATTCCTGCTGAATGCGATATATTCTTACAATATGCCGATCACTCCGGGATATAAGTATCTGCATAGCGTTGCAGACAGCGCAAAGCATTTCAAGCGTGCAATTATCGCAACTAATGTGATAGCAATCGTTATTGGTATTTTGGGTTCGCTGATAAACTGGGCGCTGACAATTTGGATAGGCGATCTTATTCTCTCCCCGATAGCTTCTCTGGCAGTGTGCTTAGGCGGCATCGGACTTGCAAACTTCACAGGATATCTCAAAAGCACAGCAGCACGACTTATATCCATCATGCCCATATGTGCAGTGGTCGGATTTGTTGTCGGATTTACTGCCGCTGCCGAGGAGGATGGCGAACTGGGCATAAGCGATAACGCATTCCTGATCGTGCTGGCAGTTACGGCGGTGATCGCTGTGGCAGGCTTTGTGTTCAGCATTCTTGTATGTGAAAAGAAATGGAGGGCAGATAAATGACAGGATTAAAGTTCCTTTTCAGGCGCTCATGCTCTCTTGTGCGCATGGGAATCCCTGCGCTTATCGGAATAGCTCTGCTGGTGCTTATGATGGTATTCCACGAGCCGTTGAGTGCCGAGGATTATCTGATATGCAAGATGATGGCACATTTCGGCATGATATTCGTTATAATGTTTAACGGCATCAGCCTCAGTGTGGAGCTCAACGGCAACAGACTTATGCGTTCCGCTCCTATTTCAAAGCAGCTCAGAACATTCTCTGTTCCGATGTATAATGTAATTGCAGGATTAGGTATTTCCGCTCTTGTGAATATCATTTATGCAATATTTGTGCTGATATCGGGATTGGAGATGTGTCATCTTTCTGATATGCTTATTATCTCCGCGCCTCTCTGCGCATTATATGTCATTCTCGGAACAATTTCCATGCAGTTTAACTGGGGAATGCTCGTTATGATATATGCATATCTTCCCATGATGTTCCTGATTCCCTTAACCCCCGATCATATCTGGGAGAGCGGTTTCGGAGTAAGCGTCGGCGTTGGACTTGTTGTATATATCGCAGCTGCTGTGATATCCGCTGTCCTAGCGTTTGTTATCAGTTATATTTTCTATAAGAAGTACGATTTCAAGCCGTTTCAGCAGACTATGCAGGGAATGTGACGATAAACGACATTTGTGTAATATCTTCACTTAACTTTCACAAAACGCACTTATAAAATACAAAGATAAGGGTTATACTATAGACACTGAAGGAAAGAAACTTCAGCTAAAATAGATACCGATCCCTTTTCATATAATTACCAACCAAACCAGCATCAAACCCCTGTGAGAAATCGCAGGGGTTTGATGTTTTTGGCGTATAGATCATTGATTTATCGGCATACTACTATCGAAATATCAGGTGGAGGTTTTGATATGTCGATACATGGTAAGATGGCAGGCGCTCTGATGGCATTGACTATAACAGGTTTCGGGGCGGCTTATGTGGCGTCGGTCAGTGATGAGGTCATGGCGGATGTAAACTCAATTGCGCAGGAGGTGTCTTGCTATATCCTTCGTGAGCATGAGGGGAACATTGCGCTTTTCAAGGAAGGCGAGGAGGAGCCGATAGCGGTCTACAGTGCGCCGATGGAGAGCATAAATCCGACGGATCAGCAGCTGCTGAAGGAGGGTATACGTATCTGCGGAATGACGGATGTTGCAAGGCTTATTGAGGATCTTGATCTTCAATAAAATATACAAAAAGTAATATAAATGCATAATATACAAAAACAAGCCATCTCCGATACACGGAAATGGCTTGAATTGTTATGCGTGGTTAACCTGCCTCTGCAGTAGACACCTCGGTGGTCTCCTCGTCGGTGTTTACACCGTGCGCGTCAAGGATTCCCTGCTGTATCTCGGCGTGCTTGCCGTTGCAGTAATCGGGAACGTTGCTTTCGCGGTAGTAACCGAGTTCGGCGTTCTTGCATTTGTTGGTTGCAAGCAGACCTGTCTGAGAGCAGTAATTACGCTCCAGTACGGAAGTATCGGGAGTGAAGTTCAGCACCTGAGAGGTATCCTGAACATCTACCATGATGTTCTTCCATATCTTTGCAAGCGTCATCCATCCCGAAGCAGACTGGCTGAGCAGCTCCTTGTTGTTATCACGACCTATCCAGAGTGCTCCAACATAGTCGGGAGTGAGACCTACGAACAGCAGGTTACAGTCGTCGTTGGAAGTACCTGTTTTGCCGACTACCTCAACATTTTCGAGCTGTGCGTTGATACCCGAACCGTAGGGGTCGGTGATAACTGTCTTCATCATGCGGTTTGTTATCCAAGCGGCATCGCTGCTGAGTGCCTGTGTGCCGTAGAAATCCTGTTCAAGGATCACCTGATCGCGGCTGTCTACTACCTTGCTGTAGAGCATAGGCTCGTAGTAATATCCGCCGTTACCAAAGATCTGATAGGATGCTGCAAGTTCCACAAGGTGAACACCCTTTGTGAGCGCGCCCAGTGTGATAGGCGAATATGCGATATCGCTTTCCTGCAGGGTAGAGAACCCGAGATTCTGCGTCAGCTGATTGTAGCAGACCTGCGGAGTGAGCATCTGAGCAACTCTTACAGCGACGGTATTTGTAGACTTGCGAACGGCATACCATATCGGATACAGTACGTTGTCACCCAGCTTTTCGCCGTAGTTCTTGGGCCATGGGTAGTCGATATCGGGAACCTCAATACCTGAGTTCGGTATCATAGTGGAGTAGGTGATGAGGTTATTCTCAATTGCAGTGGAATATACCGAGATAGGCTTCATCGTAGAGCCGGGCGCTCTTGTTGCCTGAGTTGCACGGTTGAATGTACCGTCGCCTTCCTTTTCACCCAGACCGCCGACCAAAGCGATTACTGTACCCGAGTAGTCCATAATGACAAAGGATGACTGGATCAGGTTTTCCTTCTCCATCGTCTTGTCATAGAAGGATACAACAGTATACGGATCACGGTATTTTCTTTCAAGCTCCTCCTGAATGGCTATATCCATATTCAGATAGATCTTGTAACCGCCGTTATATATCTCGTTCTTTGCGGAGGTGTAGGATATGCCCTTATCATCCGCATAGTCGTTGATTACCTGTTCGATACCTGCGTCAACATACCAGTTCTGAGTTACTTCGTAATCGCCGTGCCACTTATATGCTTCGTATTCGAGGTCGGCAAAGATTTCTTCTTCAAGAATAGTATCATCCTCATCGTTGTCTGAGAGTGTACGTTCATCGATGTATCCGAAATCATCGCCGTAAACGGCCTTTGCGAAGTATACTTTTTCCTTGTTGTATCGGGCGTCCTCATAGGTCTTTGTATCGATCAAACCTTGTTCGTACATGCTTTTAAGCGCATATACCTGACGTTCCTTGCAGATCTCGAGATTTGCATAAGGGTTATAGCTGCCGGGGCTTCGTATCATACCGGCGAGAATTGCGGATTCTGCCACAGTCAACTCGGCGGGCGTTTTTCCGAAATAATGTTGCGAAGCGGAGCCAACGCCATATATCATTCCTCCGAACCAGATACGGTTCAGATAGGATTCTATTATATCGATCTTGGTGTATTTTTCCTCAAGGCTGAGTGCACGGAAGATCTCTCGCAGCTTACGTTCCCATGTGGTCTCATCATCGCCTGTTATGTTCTTGATAAGCTGCTGGGTTATCGTAGAACCGCCCTGTCCTGCGCCTGAGAGGTCAAGTACGTCCGCGCCGAGAGCGTACACTGTACGTTTCCAGTCAACGCCCTTATGCTCGTAGAAACGCTTGTCCTCGACTGCCACTACGGCGTCGATAAGGCATGGCGCCATATCCTCGTAATTCACCCAGATACGGTTTTCATCTGCCGCAAGACGTTTGATCTCCACCTCATTGCCCTCGCTGTCATAGGCGTAGACGAAGCTGGTGTATTTCATCTCAACATCGCGGAGATTCGCATCATAGCTGTTATCTGCGAAGTCAAGAACGTACACGGTAAGTACCGTAACTACGATACACATCATAACTACGATGACCAGTATCATTGCTGAGAAAGTCGTGCCAACGATAGTCAGGGCGTTGCCGATATTCTTCAGCACTTTGCTTTTTTTCTTTTTGGTGCGGCGCTTAGGCTGCTCCTCGTCTTTGATCTTGATGTATTTTATCTTTTTCTTGTTATCCATTATCACCATTCCTTTGGAAAAGACGGCTTGCTGTGAACGAGTACAGAAATATCCATACATTATTAGTATAACATATATTCGGCAAAATGTTAATAGCTTTTTTAAATTTTCATGCAATTAGACGAAGAAAACAGGCGGTTTATAGGAAAAAACGCCTGTTCATCTTATCTGAGCATCAATATTTTCTTCATTCGTGGAAATTATTCGTATCTCCAGCCTGTGTGGCAGGCAGATTATAGGCACCATACCGCCCGATATAGCGCCGCTTGAGATGCAGACTTTATCAGGGCAGTCAGCATCTACGACAGCTATCTTGCCATCGGATACAAGGATAGTGTTGCTGCCATATTCGCTGTTAACCGTGAATTCTGTGTTTTGGGAGAGGGGAACGGTCTTGTGCAGCTTTCCGTCAAGATATATCTCGGCGGCGGGGTCAGATACATCGGCACTGCGCAGCAGAGCGAAAGCGGTTATTCCCGTGATGACAACGAGTGCTGCAGCTACCCATGCAATGATCATCTTTTTACTCATATTTACCTCTGAAAAGAACTGTCCTCCCGTTTTGGAAGGACAGTTCGATTATTTACCTATAATAGTGTCAACTCTCCAGCTGTTGTTCTCGAGAACAAAGGAGATGTTCATGGAGCGGTAAGCTGTCTTGCCACCGAACACACCTGCTTTAATATAGAGAACGCCGGAAGCTGTTGTTCCGTTGTTGGAGTTTATAACAAGCTCGATCTTGTCGGCGTCGATAGCGGTCAGGCCACCGTCGGAATATGCCAGCGTGCCGAAGTCAGAGATGTTGCAAAGCTCTTTAAGTGCTGCGACGGTATTTTTGGAGTAGTAAACAGGCAGGCATTCAAGAAGCTTTGCCTGAGAGTGGATGCCGCAATCACCGCATACATCCATTACGATCGCATTGTTCATGCCGATAGCGCCCTTTACAGCGTGGATGAAATCAGCATCGCCACTGGATGTGATGTGACCGAAATTCAGCATTCCTGCGATATTACGGTCAGAGTATGCGCTTTCTGTTATTGAAATATATCCGTTATCCGCGGTTGCGGTATACAGACCCGAAAGGCTCTTCTTGTAATCTATCTGAGCGATAGCAAGTATGCCACCCGAAGATGTAACTGCTCCACCTGCTACAGCATAGTAATTGCCGTTTGCTGCAAAGTGGTCACGGCTCACGCCGAAGCTCAGGCTTTCATTGAAGAGATCGGTCTTGATGAAGCTCTCTGTAATGGGATCGAAGATCTCGGTAACGCCTGTCAGCGCACTTTCGGAGGGCTGGATCACACCGAGGGTGAACGCAAGGTTATTGCTGATGACAGGTTTGCTGTCATAGGTCTTGATGATGCGGGAATCGCAAGAGTCGATATCAACAGCATATATCTGTGTGATGGTACCGTCATTTACTGCAAGGTAAACGGTGCTGCCACTGAAGCTGAGCAGAGTGGTCTTGCCCTCAGTCTCAAACACATTGTTGATATAGGACATAGAGCCGCCGGATTTCATCGCCATAGCGTATGTGTAGTAGACGCCGTATTCCTTTATAACAAGCATCACGGTCTTGCTGTCTGCGTTATATCCGATATCAGTAATGGTACCATCCATTACGATCTCTTCTGCGGACAGATCGCTGATCGTTCCACTATAGCTGTCAACAAGCCAAAGCTTGTTTCTGTTGCCGTTTTCATCAACACTGCTGATAAGCATTCTGCCACCGTTTTCAGCGATCCAGTGTGTTCTGGGTTCACTGCACTCCATTGAAGTAACGAGTGTTGAAGTGGTGCCGTTGAATTCGTACAGAGAGATATTCTCATCTGTGCGGGCAAAGTACACATTGTCAGTTATGAAATATGCAAGATCTGCATTGATATATTCTGTTTCATAGGAGAATACATCTGGAGCCATAGGGAGCGTAACGCCCTCGGGAAGCTGCTGGATCACAGGCTTTACAGGCTCGGAGATCACAGGCGCCTCTTCGGTTTCGGGAGCAATAGGCTCTTCGGTCTCAGCGTTAGTCTCCTCTGTAACAGCAGGTTCGGCGGTGTCAGGAGTTACAACAGGGTCTGTTGTATCAGCCGCCTCCTCAGTAGGCTCTGCAGTGTCGGCAGGCTGAGGATCGGTTGTTTCGGGGCGGATGTCTACAGGGTTGCTGTCGGTTGTATCGGTGATGATATCGCCGCCTGTTACAGGTGCGGAAGGAACTTCATCCTGAACAGGGATATCTGCCTCGTTGTTATCAGGGATAGTGATCTCGATAGTCTCAACATCCTCGGGATCGATCGGAATTACGGAATCGAAGTCGCTTTCTGTCATGATCTCAACAAGAGCAACAGAAGCATCCTGCTGAAGCTGTACCATAACAGTTCCTGCACATTCGATGTAAACGCCGCTTACCATCTTGTCAGAACTGAATACGGCTGCAACATCGTCGCTGCCGCTGATTCTGCTACCATCAGACAGATACACAGCCTTTACAGGTATATTGTCATCGGTGTATGTTGTAAGAACAGCCTTTACAGCATCAGGGCTGATGGGCTGTGCGAAGGTAACGAAAACGTTCTGCATCTCATCGCTGTCCTGCAGCTTTGCCTGCTGCTCGATGGCGTTCTGGATGCGTTCAGAGGGGGAGAGTGCGGACAAAGTGGTGTTGTTTCCCACAAGGTCAACGCCCTGCCTGCTATCTATCATGGAGACTGCAACAGTGCCGACAGTAACAGTAACTGCCGCAACAGCCGCTGTCAGACCGATCGCTATCGGGGAGATCTTCTGCTTCGCAAATCTGCCTTTTTTAGCGTTTTCTCTGATCTTTTCAGCGTCAAATGAATATTCGCTCATAAGCTGCTTATAAAAATCATTTTTATTCACAAAGCCGACCTCCTTTCCTGATAGTCTTGATGTATTATATACCGAACTTCTTTTTCTGACGTTCCATAGTCCGGTAAAGCTTAGTCTTTACTGTTGAGAGCTTCATATCCAGCTTTTTGGATACTTCGTCCAGTTTCATGTCGCAGACGAAATGCAGATAGAATATCTTGCCGACGGTCTCGTCATCGTTCATGATGTCATCAAAGATCTGTTTTGCGAGTATCTTATCCGACATGATATCCTCAAGATTCTTCTGATCCCTTGAAAGCTCCGCTTCCAACGCTGTGGTCTGTTCTTCGTCGAAATCCGACATGTTCATGACCTTGTCTTTGCGCTTGATGAAGCCTGAGAAAAAACTCTTGCATTCAAATTTTGCGATGTTTATTACGAATGCCTCGGCATTGTCGATATCATCGCAGCCCTTATCCTTAAGGCGCTTATAGAAGCGGGTATACACGTTCTGGACGATATCTTCAGCGTCCTGAAAACGTGCAGCATGACTTACCACAAAGCGGGAGACGGCGTTGAAAGTCTCCGCATACACGGTGTCAAAATAGGTGTCTATATCGATTTTTCCCAAGCGGAGCTCACCTCGCTTATCCGCCTCATTAATGAAGTCAGCGGTTATTTTGAAAAAGTTTCAGATTTTTTTAAGATTTTTATACAAAATGTTTTTTACTATTTGTATAATCATCCGTGGATATCCAAGTATAACGCCTTAATATGGACATATCTTGCCCGTTTTGACGCATACATTTTTATTATACACATTATGCCTCTATTTGTCAAATAGGATGCACAAATGGAGGGGGAAAACTCTCCCCCTTATATAAAACAGTTTTCCAAGCCAAAAAGTGACAAAAAACTATAAAAATTTTGAGAAAAAAGACAGATATACTAAAATAGACGATAAAAACGCGCCGCAGGTTGAGTGCGGTGTTGACTTTTGTATGGAGCGTTGGTATAATTAAGTAAGTGAAGAATTAGGATTTCAGAGGTGTTAATATGAAAAGATACCCTATTACTGAAAAGGACAAGGAGCTTATCGCATCAGGGTTAAATGTGTTAGAAAACAATTTTGATGACGGTGTATATAATCATACCGTTGGATGTGCTGTTATGTGCAAGAATGGAAATATATACAAAGGGGTAAACTGTGATGGCATCCATGGTTCTTGTGCTGAATATATTACGATCGGCATTGCGATATCAAATGGTGAACGCGAATTTGATACGATCGTAGCTGTTCATGAGAAGCATCTCAATTGTGTTATTCCTCCTTGTGGAAATTGCAGGCAAATGCTGTTCGAGTATTGTCCGGATATCAAAGTGATAGTTAATGATGAAAACGGAAATCTAATTAAAGTTAAAGCTCGAGATTTGCTACCGTTTGCTTGGCAGCCAGTGATTTGTTAAAGTCTAATTAATTTATGTAGTTACAACAAATACCCCGTGAAAACGTTTTTCACGGGGTATACTTATATGGTTTTGATTATTGACCAAGCTCATAAGCTCTCTTAGTGCAAGCTTCGCAGGCATTTCTTACATCGCCTGTGATGTCGCCCTCGTACAGCTTCTCAAGACCTGCAATGGTCGTGCCGCCGGGGGAGGATACCTGCTTTATCAGCTCATCCACAGTCATGCCCGATTCGGTGAGCATCTTTGCAGAGCCGATGAGTGTCTGCGAAAACAGGCGCAGTGCCTCGTTCTTGCCGATACCGACTTCTGCCGCATAGTCCACAAAGCCCTTTGCATACAGATAGATGAAAGCAGGGGAGCTGCCGTTAATGGCGATTACCTCTTTCATTTTATCCGCGGGAACTACCTCTGTGATACCACAGCTGCCGATAACGGAGCGTGCAAAAGCGAACTCCTCCTCGGAAACGCTGTCGTCACGGCTCATAGCAGATGCGCCCACGCCGAGCATCATAGGTGTGTTGGGCATTACGAGTACTACCTTAGCCTCGGGGATGGTGTGATTTCTTATAAAATCAGCAGAGATTCCTGCACAGATGGAGATGAATACGGTCTCTGCTGTAACTGCAGGAGCGATGGTATCCAGTACCTCTCCCAACATCTGGGGCTTAACGGCAAGCAGCACATACTTGCACGCCTTGACTACGGATATCTCATCCGCACAAGCCTTGACAGGCAGAGAGCCAAGTTTCTCCGAAAATTTATCGTAGGCGCAGATCTCAACATCCATGCCACTTGCTTTTACGCCGTTTATGATGGCGGCGCCCATATTTCCTGTGCCGATAACGCCGAGCTTGTTCATTTGATTTTACCTCTTATGTCAGATTTTGGCTGTCTGCTCTTGATGTGTTCTGATTCTTAAATATGCTTTTGTATGCAAACAGAACAGGGAACAGTACCAGTATCATCAGTACGATATCAATGGGTGTCTGGATAGCATACTTGATAAGCCTGGAGGGTATTTTTACAAAGATTGCGGTTTCCCATGTCCAATAAGAAGAAAGCACCATTGCGATGGGGTTAAGTATAATGTTGCACACAATTACAACCGCTACCTTTGCAACGATTATTCTCCACACGTGTACAAAGTTTTTAAGTATACTGCCTTTTTTCCATTCTACCTTGACATACTTCATTCTGTAAAGGAATAATCCGTACACCATAGCACCTGTTGCTTCTACGATGGTGAACAGCGGATTGAATGCGCCTACAGCAGTGGGCAGCAGCATTCCGATGAGGTCTGTTACGATTCCTGCTATAAATCCTACTGTAGGACCGAACAGCATACCAATCGATGCCAGTGCAAGGAAAGCAAAGGATATTTTAGTGTCATCCGTAATATTGATGTTTACGGATTTCAGTGCGATATCCAGCGCAATGAGTACCGCCGTAGTGGTAAGGCAGCGCAGACTTTTGAGCTCCTTTGCGGAGTCAGCGAACATTTTGAAAAAAGCCATAAATTATCCTCCTTTACGCAATACATAAATTACGGATAAGTTATGGCTCAACTCATAGGATTTATGTACAGCGAGATGCGAAAACAGTACCGCAAGACATAGTCTTTTCGTCCTCTCGGCAACTCTCCGTCCGATAGGCACTTAACGCACTGTTTCCTACTCTGTTAATAAATTTATGTCATGCTCCGCACATGTGTACGGAGCATAAACAACACAATAATTAAAGGCTGATCTCGTTAGCAATGTTATAGAGTCTTTCGTTGAAAGGCTTCTTCATTGCAAGAGCTTCCTGAATATCGAAATCACATACCTTGCCTTCCTTCAGACCGATAACGCGATTGCCGATTCCCTGAGCCAGCAGCTCAACTGCATAGTAACCCATTTCACTAGCCATTACTCTGTCGCGAACTGTGGGAGAACCGCCTCTCTGAACGTGGCCGAGGATGGTTGCTCTGGATTCGATGCCTGTTGCAGCTTCGATCTTTCTAGCAAGCTCTTCGGTGCCGCCGATGCCCTCGGCAACAACAACGATGAACTGCTCCTTGCCCGCCTTCTGACCGATCTTGATCTTCTGGATAACATCCTGCTCGATATCGTACTTGACCTCGGGAACGAGGATAGCGGTAGCGCCGCAAGCGATACCTGTGTTGAGTGCAATGTGACCTGCGTTTCTGCCCATTACCTCTACAACTGCGCAGCGCTCGTGGGAGTGAGATGTATCACGCAGCTTGTCAACCATTTCCATAACGGTGTTCATAGCTGTATCGTAACCGATAGTGTACTCTGTGCACTGGATATCGTTATCGATAGTGCCGGGAACGCCTACGCAGGGGATGCC
>JAZKZL010000226.1:0-4399 GCA_045612645.1 Oscillospiraceae bacterium | reverse complement strand
GATATAGTTAAAAAATCCATGTTGACAACCTCCTAAAAACATGATATAATAAGGGTGAAAGAAAGCAAACCCCACAAGGGGGAGGGGCTTTTATCGCCCCCCGGAGTTTCGATTCAGAGCTTATCAATAAGCTTTGCTATTGCGATTATCAGCGCGGCAAGTGCGGCAATCACTTTTGCGACCGATGTGCAATAGATCTCGAAATCCTTTGCTTTCTTTTTTCTTTTGCTCATTTTTCTCACCTCCTTACAATTATATTATACCACGTTTTAACGTGGCTGTCAACCTTTTTTGAAAACTTTTTTATGAAATACTGCACAAACTTATGATGATTATTTGTGCATGATTTCAGACCCGAAAGGAGCATTCACCATGTACAAGAGAATCAAAATATCCTTCATCAACGCGGGTTCGATAACGATAGATGAGGGTGACTGGGACGATTACGACCTTTGCGACGGCTTTATCATCATCAAAAAGGGCGAAGCGTGGGTCGCTATGTACAACGCCAAAGAAGTATTTTCGGTGGTACTTGAAAAGTGAGGAGCTGACCACATGATTACAATAGGCAAACACCCCGAAATGTCTCACGATGAATTGCAGGCATATTGGGAGCACGCGAACAGGGCTTACCCCGACGAACACGGCACGGTTGATATCACGTTCGACGGCGATTACGCGGAACTGTCCTACGACTTCGACCCCGTGCCGTTCCAGCGCATACGCCGCATAACGGGCTATCTCGTCGGCGATCTCGGGCGGTTCAATAACGCGAAACGTTCGGAAGTCAAAGACCGCGTGAAGCATATGGGCGTATGAAGAAATCAAAGAAAAACACTCCCCGCCCGCGGTGGCATTGCCCGAAATGCGGTATGCTGTGGGTGAATCATGAGCCGATATGCATTATATGCCATATATGCGGCACGGCACTCAATGAGAGTGCGGAAAAGGTACTGAGGAAGATAAACGATGAAAAAAACGTATGAGATAGGCGGCAGACCGCTTATACTGCGGTCAAACGTGCATACATGGTTCGCATATAAAGCACAGTTCGGGCGTGAGCTTGCGGAAGACCTGAAAAGGGCTATGGAGCTTGACGAACAGCGCGGGAACGCTCCCGAAATCGAGGGCGCGGCACTGTACGGCGAGGAATGCAGGCTGTTTTTACAGATACTGTGGGCTTTTGCGGACGAGGGTACGCCCGATTTACCGCCTTTTGATGTGTGGCTGAAATCGGTCTCGGGTGCTGATATGCCGTCGATCGTCGGCACTGTAACGGAGCTGTATATATCGACCATGAAGCCCGACAAGCGCTATCGTGCGGCTTCCTCCGACGGTGACAGCACATCACTCACGACGGAAGAACTTGCTGAGATGATATACAGCACAGGGGCTGACACTATGGCTCTCCGTGATCTCACGGTCGGCATGGCGCTCAATCTGGCTCACGCTCATATCAACAGCATGAGACGGGCAAAGGGTGAGACGATAGCAGACCCGGAAAAGCAATACAGGCAGCTGAAAGATATACTCGAAGCATACGAACGGGGCGAGATACCCGATTCGAGTATAGACAAAGCCGAACTGAACCGTATCAAAAAAGCCGTAAAGGAGTGGGAAGATGGCTAGAAAAATAAAAGGCATTACCGTCCAGATCGGCGGTGATACTTCGGGACTGACAAAAGCCCTTTCCTCTGCGGATAAGGCGCTGGCGACCACACAGAGGGAGCTTAACGAAGTACAAAAGAGCTTGAAACTCGACCCCTCGAACGCCGAACTTGTACGGCAAAAGCACGAACTGCTGTCCGATGCCATAAAAACCACCGCCGACAAGCTCAAAGTCCTTGAAGAAAATCAGGAAAAGGCAAAAAGGGCGTTTGAAGCGAATGCCGAGTGGGAACAGAGGTACGCCCCCCTGAAAGAGGCTATCGACGAGGCTTCCGCAAGCCTGAAAAACCTGAAAAACGAGCAGGGAAAAGCCGAAGAGGAGTTCAAGGCGGGTAAGATCAGCGCGGAGGACTACGAGAAAGTCAAGGCTGACGTAAAAGAAGCGGAAAAGACCCTCGCAGACCTCAAAGAGCAGAAAAAACAGCTTGACGCGCAGTTTGCGGACGGGCATATCACAGCCGAGGAATACCGGGAGTATCAGCGGGAAGTTGAGAACACCAGAAGCAGGCTTCAGGGCTTGCAGACGGAGCTTCGGAACACAAGCACGGTGTCCGAGGAGCAGCGCAAAAAGATATCCGAGTTCGGCGAACACGCGAAAGAGACGTTTGCGGGCGTTGTAAATGCGGCTGCGGCGATAACTGCGGCGCTGGTAGCTATCGGCAAGCAGGCAGTCGAAACGGGTGCGGAGTTTGACAAGTCCATGTCACAGGTAGCGGCTACTATGGGCTATTCGGTGGACGAGATCAGCACCGAGGGGTCGGAAGCGTCGGAGACGTTTAAACAGCTCCGCGATTTCGCCCAACAGATGGGCAAGAGCACGGCGTTCTCGGCAAACGAGGCTTCGCAGGCACTAAACTACATGGCGCTTGCGGGATACGATGCCGATAAGTCTATGGCTATGCTCCCGAAAGTCCTTGACCTCGCGAGTGCCGGAAACATCGAGCTTGCAAAATCTTCCGACATGGTGACAGACGCTCAAAGCGCCCTCGGACTTTCGACCGAGGACACCGAAAAGCTGATAGATCAGATGGCGGCAACGGCGGCGAAGTCAAACACCTCCGTAGAGCAGCTCGGCGACGGAATACTGACGATCGGCGCGACCGCGAAAAGCATAAAGGGCGGCACGGTAGAGCTGACAGAAACGCTCGGGCTTCTCGCCGACAACGGCATTAAAGCGAGCGAGGGCGGCACAAAGCTCCGGAATATCGTTCTCGCGCTGCAAGCTCCGACTAAAAAAGCCGCCGATGAACTTGCAAATCTCGGCGTTGAAGCGTTCGACAGCGAGGGCAATTTCCGCAGTTTGCAGGATATATTTGCAGACCTGAATAGCGCTCTCGGGGACTTGTCGGAGCAGGACGCGGCACTTGCAAAGTCTACGATCTTTTCAAAGCGTGATCTTGCGGCTGTAAATGCTCTGCTGAACACAAGCACCGACCGCTGGAATCAGCTCCGCGGGGCGATCGAGGACAGCGCAGGCGCGGCGCATGATATGGCGGAGACACAGCTTGACAACCTTGCGGGTGACGTAACACTGTTCAAATCCGCGTTAGAGGGAGCGGAGATCACCATATCCGACAAGCTCACGCCAAGCCTGCGAAACGCGGTGCAGTTCGGTACGGAAGCGGTAACAAAGCTCGCGGACGGGTTCGGCGAAAACGGGCTTGCGGGGGCTGTGGAAGCGGCTCACAAGCTGATAGCCGAAAAGTTCGGCGAAGATGCACAGCTCATTTTCGGAGTAGAAGCGGCAGTACAGGCGGCGGCAGCGGCGTTTGTAACTTATAAGGCGACAATGCTTTTGAGTGAGGGTATAGCGGCGCTTAAAACCGTCAATGCCCTGCTTGCGGAGGGCAAAACGCTGACCGAAGCACTCAACGCAACAGCGGCAGTGAACCCGTATGTGGCGATAGCTACGGCGGCAATGGCTGCGGGTGTTGCTGTCAAGAAACTGATAGACATTCAGACCGATCTTATTGACGAAGCCGTAGACAGCTACGATCTCATGAGCGACAAGCAAAAGCAGGCGGTCGATAACGTCAGAAATTTGACAAAGACCGTCAGCGACAGCCGCAAAAGCTGGAACGAGAGCCGGGAAGCGGCGGAAAAGCAGGCTGAAAAGTATAAAAGGCTTGCAAACGAGCTGTACCGCCTTGATGAGCAGGAAAAGTTAAGCATTGCCGACCGTGAACGCATGAAAGCTATCGTCGGGGAACTTAACAGTTCCGTTGATGGGCTGAATATCAAGCTCGACGAAGAAACGGGGCACCTCAAAACGCAGAAATCGACCATTGACGCGCTTATATCGTCGTACAGACGGCAAGCGGAAGCACAGGCTATGCAGGCGCGTTATACGGAGCTGTATTCACAGCAGATAGATGCGGAAGAAAACCTCAAAAGAGCGACCGAGGAACGCGCGGCGGGGTATCAGCGGCTGAACGATATACAAACCTCGCTGAACAATGCACAGTGGGAGTATCAGAAAGCAGCCGAAGAGTACGCAAATCAGAACTTTTTAGCGCACGCGGCGGCAGAAAGCTCCGCAGAGATGGACGCGGCTGCGGCAAAAGTCGCATGGCTTACAAAACAGTATGAAGAACAAGAGGGTGTTGTCGGGGATCTGAATGCCGCATATGCGACCGCAAGCCGGACTGTCAAAGGTGTCGGCGATGATATGACCGCCCTTGACGAGAGAGCCGCCGAGACGGGCGCACATCTGCAAACAGCCGCAGACGGC
>JAZKZL010000225.1:0-23803 GCA_045612645.1 Oscillospiraceae bacterium | reverse complement strand
CCTCTGTATTTCAGCAGGCTGTTTCGTAAACACGTTGGTGTTTCGCCGTCGGAGTATAGGAAGAAAAGGAATAATTAACTCTTTTTTCTATACATAAAGTACGGCACCGCCTACTCATAGTGTTTTTTACACAGCTATAACTAGAGCACAAAATAAACTGAAAATCTATTGGACTCCTGAGGTTGAAAATAAGGTTCTTTCCAGTATTAGCCCAAGAAATGTTAATAAAGATATTGGTCTACTGAGACGATACGTATAAAATGCAATTAATAATATGATGAATTTATTATCGTAATAGAAATCCAAACGCTGAAAAACATTTTGTGTATTAGTAGTCATCTTATAACGAAATTATACTAGTATTTATTTTAATACTCTCATCCCAAAGCTTGATAACTCCCCAAAACTGGTGTATAATACTCCAAAAGGAACTTACAATCCGCATAGCAAAGCCACTTAAAAGGTCGCTAGCGATAGCGGGCGTGAGTCATCTCGACCATATTTTAACCCGTCCGATGGACGGGTTTTTAATTTCAAAAACTACGATAGGATCGCCATTAAAGCGATCCGTTTTTGCTTTGACAAGACCGCTCCGCTTTCGTGAGATGCCTCTGCGATCATAGCAGAAGATCTTTTTCACGCAGCATAGATATAAAAAACGCCGCACTGCAGCCTCGCCACAGTGCGGTGTTTTTATTCAGTTCATACTGTTACGCTTACAATATTGGAAGCCTTACTCCATACACCATTAACGCATACATATACTGCGTATCTGTACTGAGTGGCTGCCGTTACATCTGTATCAGTATAAGCGGCATCTGTTGTCTCTGTGAGATCTACCCAGCCACTGCCGTCATTGCGACGGATCTTATAACTATCGCCATCTGCCGTCCAGCTGAGACTTACCACCGTGCCATCCGAAGTCGCTGTAAGATCGGTTACAGCAGCTACGGGAACGGTCGCCTTTACTATTGCGGATACTGCACTTGTCATTCCGCTTGCCTTTGCATATACCGCATAACGGTAGCTTTTGCCTGCGGATACATTCGTATCAACGTATTCGTTCGTATCAACAGTTACAAGATCAACCCAACCGCTGCCATCGTTTCTGCGAACCAGATACTCCGCTGCGCCGTTGGTCTCGTCCCATGTAATAACAACCTGACCTATCGCTGCATCTGCCGCTACATTTTCAGGAGCTGCTACTACAAACTTACACGATACTGTGTTGGACGCCGCACTCTGCTTGCCATTTATGACTGCGTACACCACATAACGGTATGTCTTACCTGCTACTACCGTTGTATCAGTGTAGGAGTTTGTCTCTACAGATGTAAGATCCACCCAGCCGCTGCCGTCATTCCTACGGATACGGTACAGGTCTGCGCCTGCTGCCTCATCCCACTCAACAAGCACGCCATCGTCCATGGCTACAGCAGTTACATTCTCCACTGCTATTGGCTTGACAACAACAGTCACGATCTCGGATGCCTCGCTCCATACGCCGTTAGTCTTTGCATATACCGCGTAACGATAGCTCTTGCCTGCCTCAATATCTTCATCCACGGCGCAAATACCAAGAGTATCAATATAATTCACCCAGCCGCTGCCATCGTTTCTGCGGTCACGATACATCTCCGCATTGTATATCTCTGTCCACTCAAGCTCTATTGTGTTGCCGTAAACTTCAGCGCAGGTAATGCGCACCTCGCCCGTGGCAGCAGCAGACACGATATCGGAAGCCTTGCCCCATGCACCGTTCACACGGGCATAAACAGCATACTTATATGTCTTTCCGTTCTCAACATCAGTGTCGATATAAGATGTATCACGAACATCGGCGTAGTTCACCCAGCCGCTGCCGTCATTTCTGCGAACACGGTACAGATCTGCGCCATCGATATCCTCCCAGCCCAGATGAATCTCTCCGTTACCGGGAGTAGCTGTTACAACAGGTACAGTACCCTTAGGCAGTGTGGGGAAATAGATGTTCACATAAAGATCGCCGTCAAGCTCAACTTCGAAATCCTCGGCGGAAGCCGTTACTGTAAGGGTATCGGCAAACTCATAATTGCCGTCTGTCCAGATCTGGAAATATGCACGATATGTATTGCCATACTCGGCAACGGTATCATTTACATTATCATTACAATCATCAAACCATACCAACTCATAAGACATACCCTCAGGAGTTACAACAGGCTCCATATCAAGAGCCACCTCAGGCTGAGGTGCATTGATCTCGATAGTCACGCTGTCGATAACAACCCTTGCAATGGTTATAGTGCAGTACACTGGGAGACTGCAGAAAAAGTCACTGTCATCGCCAATGTATTCTAACCATATCGTCTGTTCGCCTACCGATACGCCCTCTGCCGGGAATGCTGTCTTCATCTCAACTTCAGAGCAATCATAGATCGGGAAATACTCAGTTATTGCCGCTCCGCCGCAAGCAAGTCTGAAGCTGCCCGCACCGTTTGCATAGCTGTCCTCTGCGGTAATGAACTCCTCCATGCCATCGAACTTCACAAGTGCGCTGATGATGAAATACAGATCCTCGCCGTAAACAGGCTCACCCTTGCTCTCATCATACTCAATGCTGAGCTTGGTTTCGTAGGAAACAGATGCCGCATTTTCCTCTCCGAACGCCTTGAGATAGGGATAATAAGCGATGCCGTTTTCCTTGTCAGCAGCCTTGTATCCCCATACATCTGTATCAAAGCCAAAGGTATCCAGTGCGTTGCCTGCGGTCATATCCAGTGTCAGGAGACCATCTACGCCCTCGGTGTTATCCTCATCGGTGTAGATATCCTTGTTGTAAATGCAGTTGGTGATAGTGCCGCTATTCTCACCACACACGCTGCCCTTGTCGGCATCTGTGCCTGTAACAGTTACCGTGCTTACACAGTAGCAGTCGCTTATTGTGCCGTTGTTGACACCAACGATACCGCCTGTATCGTCCGAGCTTGTAACGCTGCCAATTGCGAAGCAGTTGTCTATGATGCCTGACGGAGCGTTTCCGCCGGCAATTCCGCCTTGCCATGTTTCACCGCTTACATCACCCTTGAAATAGCAGCCGCTTACCGTGCCGTAATTTCCGCCGATGATTCCGCCGACACAATACCCACTGTCACTTGTTAATGTTCCCTCAACGCCGAGGTTCATAACAAGCCCTTCGCTACTACCGAAAAGCCCTATATAGTAGCTTTGGGAAATTGTCAGATTTTTTACAACCTTACCATTACCGCTGAACTTGCCTGTGAAAAAGGAGTTCATACCGATAGGCGTCCATGTAACACCGTCAAGGTCGATATCGTTCATCAGAACATAATTGCCGTCAAGGTCGTCATTGACAGCCTGAAGCTGTGCTGCTGTGGTGATGGGGGTGTATACCTGCCAATCGGGATCATCGGTGACGGAGAAGTTGTATACCTCAAATTCCACCGTAGGCTGATCATTCTCTCCGAAGATCGTGAGATACGGCGGCTTTACGGAAGCAGCGCCGAAGCGTGCGTTATCCTCGTCAACTGTCACATCCTCAGCTGTAAAGGAAGCATTGCCTGCTGCCCATACAGTACCCTCGCCGTCAATATCGAGCGCACAAAGCTCTGCAAGGGTCTTTACACCGTTGGTGATGGTATTGCTGAAACCCTCTATGTCCACACGCCGGTAGCCGTATTCCGCTGTACCCTGCAGATAATAGCAATTATGTAAGTCACTATCGCTAACAGAGCCGACAATACTGCCGACACTATCTCCCGTGCTGATATTTCCTGTGTTATAGCAATATTCAACAGAAGATTCGTAACCAACATAACCGCAGATACCTCCCACATTAGAAGATGAGGAAGTACCTGTAATATCGCCTGTATTATAGCAGTGCGAGATAGTGCCACTGTTGTTACCACATATACCGCCTGCTCTGTAACCGCTTACATCGGCGGTATTGTAGCAGCCGATGATAGTACCGCTATTATCGACGCATACACCGCCTGCATTGTAACCGCTTATGCTGCCGCCCTCAATGCCGACGTTCATGATAAGACCGTAATTGTCGTAAAAAAGTCCCTGTCCGCCGCCGTCAGAAGTTATGGTCAGATTCCTGATAACATGACCGTTTCCATCGAATCTGCCTGTAAAGGCATCCGATGAATTGCCTATGGGGATCCACTCTTCGCCGCTGAGGTCGATATCCGCACCGAGAACATAATTGCCGCCGAGGTCGTCATTGATCGCCTCAAGACCTGCTCTGTCGGTGATGGCGATCATCCATGTATCGCTATCTGCGTCATAGTCATACATTTTCTTTGTATCACCGATCTCCACAACATGAATGTCATCAGTCAGATATGCGTATATCTTCTTCTCATCGCCGTGGGTATCGGGATAATCCACGCCATCGATAACGATATCCTCCTCGTCGGGGTTTTCGATCTCCATCAGGTAAACAGGCTCTTCTCCGTCTGTGGGCTGAACCTCATCGCCGGCAATTGCTTCACCGCTACCATCCTCGCCGCCGTTGCCTATATCGGCACCGCCTTTACCATAGTTATCCTTGCCGCCGTTTGCCTTTACAGAGCCGCCCATAATAATGATATCGGACGCAGCTCCTCCCGGCGCTGCCCAACCGCATCCGCCGCCTATGCCTGCAGCATAACTATCAGCAACATAAGCAGTAACAACGCCCCCCTTGGTGACGATATTTCTTGCGCTGCCACAGACGCCACCGCCGATGCCTGATCCACCACTACTACCTACAGCAGTTATGTTACCGCTCTCAATAACTATATTTGCTACATTTCCATCACAAGATCCACCGATTCCCGCTGTATTCCAGCCGCCTGAAGCTGTAAGTGAGCCGTTTCCGCAGATAGTCAGCGTACCAACATCCTGACCGTCGCCGTTCTTAATAAGATTGCCTGTCAGAGTATTAACCGTATCATCAGCAAGACGAAGTGTAACATCACCCGTACTGTCATCTGCGATGATCAGATGCTCAATAGTTGCGCCGCACAAAGTGATGTCAGCGTCAACTCCTGCCGCAACCTCTATCCTGGCGTATTCTAGTTCGCCATTTAATGAAATAGGCGTATCTGTAAGAATTTTCAGAGTCAAACCATCAAATTCGTAATCAGTTCCCTCAACGCCATCTGTATTTATCTGAAGTCTATACACATGTCCTTCGCTTATTGGTTCGATCAAGTCTATCCAGCCATCATCCGCAGATACTGTCACAGTTGCCGTAAATATAACGGTGAACAGCACCATAAGCAGTGAAAGCCAGAATATCAGCTTTCTGTTTTTAGTGTTTGTCATTGTAATCCTCCCTGTCATTATATATATGAATAACGGCTCAAAGCCTTTATTACCTTGCATGAATGCCTATCAGCTGCTCCATCGCATTGTAATTCGTCTGACGGACAAATTCCTTGAACTCTGCCAGCACACGTCTGCCAACACCTTGGTAATCCATATCCAGCACACGCTTTATCTTCATTTCCCGCAGCTCCTCAGGAACATTGTATATCCTCAGGATAAGCTCCAGCGCTCCCGCTATGCGCACATCCAGCTGCGGAGAATCAGCCGTTGTCATAAGCGTAGCATATTCTATGCCCGAGACCAGTATCTCAGCCTCATTGTACTGCTCGTCAGTCCAGTCGCCGCAGAACTGCGCAAACACCTGCTTTGCCCTGTGCTTATCATTCATGCGTATCTTTTCAAGCGACATCACGCTCTGATATGCCGAGATGTAGAAATCCCGTGCTATCTCATCCGTTTCGCACATGGACGCCATCGCCATAAGCTCAAGACAGACCGCCATCACGGAGCTGTAGCCTTCGTTCGCCTCCTGTTCCATCATCTTCCACTGGAAATCACAGAGCATATCCACCAGGACCGCCAGCAGATGCTCCTTCGTGGGATAGTGAAACGTCAGGTTACCCGTACTCATTCCCAGTTCCTTGCTGATGGCACTGACAGTAGTTTCAGTGTAGCCATGCTCAAGAAAACGTTTTGTCGCTACCTGGATTATCTCCAGCTTTGTAAGCAGTGATTTATTTATCCTAGCCACCTTACGCCTCCTATTTTATTGTACTTTGCTATTTTAGCACATATACTATATTTTGTCAATAACTTATCCAAAAAATAAAAACAACCTGCATGTAATAACACGCAGGCGTTCGGAATCATTGCTATAGCATAGTCAAAACGCACAAAAATCCATATATGGAAATTTAGGCGCATTGCTGTTTTTCACAAAAACATATTGCTTTTATCCGCTGTGTATGATATACTGACCTCACAACACATCACGAACTGACCTAAGGAGGAAACGTTATGTTGGATCTGAGCAAGGCTATCGTCACCGTTGACACCAGTCCCGAAACCTTTGAAAAGTTCGACAGAAGAGTCGCCTATAACCGTGCAACTCCCACCGAACGCCGTGCTATGGCGCTTGCCGAAAACAAAGCATGGGACGAAAAATATCTGAAAGGCTTACTGATGCCCGGCGAAAAAGCCACCTTAGGCTTCACCGTCAAGCGATGGTTCAGAATAATGCACAGCAAGTTAAAACGCTCATAGCAGATCATATTTCACGGTGATCTTTCTCACCGCAATATCCACACCTATTGCAACCGCAGCAGCAAGCAGCGCCCCGAAGAATATATCAGACGGAAAATGCACATAAAGATACAGCCTCGTAAACGCCATGAACGCCGCAAATATCAGCGCCGCAGTACCCAGCCGCTTATCATAGCGGAATATCACTATCGCTGAGATAAAGGACGCCAGCGTATGCCCCGAGGGAAAGGAAAAATCCTCCGGTATCTCCACCAGCAGCTGCACGGATTCGTTTATCCAACAGGGACGGTCACGCTGTATCAGATTTTTCAGCAGCGCATTTCCCACAAGCAGACCCGTTATCATTCCCGCACCCATGGAAATGCCGCAGAGCCTGTACTTTTTCACAAACATAAACACCAGTGCCAGTGCTATCCATATAACTATGCCGAGATGCGTCATCACGGGTATCACTGCGTCAAGGAAATCGCAGCGCAGGTGTTCCTGAATACCGTCAAGTATCATAAAATCAAGCTTCTGTATATTTTCGAGCATATAATATATTCTCCGTCATTAATAGAATATGTGACATTTTCTGATACATATTATATCACCGATGCGCGATTATTTCAATAGGCTCTCTCACAACAGTCCTTATATACACAAAACGCCTGCTGATATGCTCAGCAGGCGTTGTACTATTTACAATACAGGATGAATGATAATCTACATTGATGAACGGAAAACTCATAGCCCTATCGCGGACAGAAACGCGATCAGCGCCGCAACGTCGTAAGCGTTGACCGTGCCATTCTCCGTCACATCGCACATATCGGGATTTTCCGCAGGCATAAGCTGTACTATGTTATACAGCAGAGCCATAACATCCTCTGTATCTATATCACCATCGTTATTCACATCGTGAAGCAGCATGCTGTACTGCCCCATCAGAACGATATAATCTCCCTTTTCGCTCAGCTCCAGCAGCTTTGCATTTCCCTTTTCATCCAGCTTTACGCAGTCAACAAATGTGAGAGTGCCATCCTCAACCTTATAAAGATTTGCAAAGCTTCCTGCATACTCCTTATCAAAGCGTATGCTGAGCTTTGTGGGATGATTCGTGCCGCCTATCCTCAGCCTTGCTCCCACAATTCCGTTGCTAAGCTCCACCTCGATGTCAGGCTCCGTTACGCTGAGATCAGCCGCCATGGGTGTTACGATATCCGCACCATCTATGTACCAGTCCTTAGCGACATCCACCTTGAAATTCACTTTTGCATCCACATCGGCGATCGCCTGCATGACCTCTATCGGCACATCTGTCAGACCGTTAAGGGAGATATCCGCCTCGCTGCCACGCTCCAACAGACCGATCTGAATCGCGATCTCATCCCAGGGCATCTTCTCGCCGTTGAATCTCGGCATCTTTTCCTTGATACCGCCTATCAGACCGCTGCCTGCGGAATATCCGCCTCCACCCGAGCCTGAGCCTCCTCCGCCACCGCTGCTCTGCTTTTTATACTCTGCAGTGACGATCTCGCTGTCAGCCATGCCATCGCACATCGCAACAGCCTTGATCGTCCTTGTGGAATCTATATAAAATGCACCGTAGTATACGGGACTCTCTGCAGTGGGATCGCTGCCGTCTATTGTATAATGTATCTCTGCTCCCTCGGTTTCGCAGGTGATGCTCACTATAAGCGATCTGCTGAAAACAGTGCCGCTCTCGGGAGAAATAACAGGCGCTGTCACCTGCACTGCGTCCTCAGCCGCAGCCACAGTGCCAAAAAGGCTAAAGCAAGCAACCAGCAGAATGAGCATCAGCAATAACCTGAAAGGCGCTTTCATCCGCAATTTTGTCATAATATCCTCCATGATATCAGTTTATTGTCAATATACAGTATATCACATCTGTTTCAAAAAGTAAATAGCTGATATAACGAAATCCGCTGCTTGACAAAAGCGCTGACAGATGGTACAATAACAGCAAGCGAAAGCAAACAAAAGAAAGGAGCTTTCTCATGGCTGACAAGAATTACAGCACCCGCCTGAAAGAATGCTATACACCCGATATAATTGATGAGGTGATAGCCTTTGCCAACGCAGAGGGCGGCGTGATCTATATAGGAATACGGGAGGACGGCACCGTCATCGGCACAGAAGATCCCGCAGGCACAGCCTCACTCGCCGCAAGAGAGATACTCGAAGCGATACAGCCCGATATCTCCGCTGTTGTGCAGGTGAGAACGGTGCAGCTTAAAGGCAAAGATCTTGTGGCAGTCATGGTGGGCAAAGGCACTGATAAGCCATACAGCCGCATCGCAGCCTCAATGCCTGCTCAGGCTGAGGAATCTGCCGCCATCGGCATTCAGCCTGTTCATATTACAGGCCGTTTCAATGAAAATGATCTCTGCCCCGCACAGCTGAACTTCTCCACACTGAAGTTGGCACTGGATGAATGTGGTATCCCCTCCGACAGCGAGCATCTGCACGCACTGCATCTCACTGATACCGAGGGAAGATTCACAAATCTCGCACTGCTGCTGAGCGAGCAATGCCCTTTCAGCATAAAGGTGACGCTCTTCAACGGCTGCGACAAATCCTCCATCAGCCACAGCAGCACTATCGGCGGCTCTATCCTGCAGCAGCTTGTACGCTCCTGCACACTGATAGAAAAGCTCACCGCCGCCAACTATCCGCAGGACGCCGTCAGCGAAGCGATACTCAACGCCATCGCGCACCGCGATTACTCCTACAGCGGCAGTACGTTGATAAATATCTTTAAAGACCGCATTGAGATAGTTTCACTGGGAGGTCTGCCTGCAGGACTCTCTATGGAGGCGGTGGATATGGGCATATCTCAGCCAAGATATCCCAACCTTGCCGATACCCTCTGCCGTATCGAGCTTATGGAATGCTGCGGCTGCGGCATCAGCAAGATACGAGGTCTTTACAGCGGCTACGACAAAGCGCCCGAATTTGAATCCGTGCAGGGTGCATTCCGTACAGTGCTACCAAGCCTCTCCTACGCAAAGCAGGAACGCACTGCCCCTGATGGCTACAAGGCGCTGGTGCTGCAGCTTGTTAAGGAGCGTGGCTTCGTGGTGCGCAGCGATGTGGAGCAGCTTGCTGGTCTGAAGACCACTGCGGCATACAACCTCATAAAGGAGCTATGCGCCGACGGCGAGCTTATCCAGAGCGGCGTAGGCAAAAAGACGATATACAAACTTCCCTGATACATAAAGATCCCCCTCTCGCCTGAGAGGGGGATAACTGCTATGATCATAATGCTGCTGCGGATACTATAACGGAAGCAGCGCTCCATTTACCGCTCACATACGCATATACTGCGTACTTGTAAGTAGTGCATGCTGTTACCGCAGCATCTACAAAGCTTGTCTCGGTGGTCTCAGTGTAATCCGCCCAGCTTGTGCCATCGTGACGGCGTACCTTGTACTTTGTTGCATCTGCCACTGCACCCCAAGTGAGTGTTATCTTGCCACTGGTTGCGGTTGCCTTAACGTTTGTGGGTGCTGCTGCCTTAGCCACTGCGGATACGGTCGCAGAGGCACCACTCCACTTGCCGTTTGCATATGCATATACTGCATACTTATAGGTCTTTTCTGCGGTTACGGCTGTATCTTCAAAGCTGTTGGTGGTTGCTGTTGCGTAATCAGACCAGCTTGTGCCATTGTGACGGCGTACCTTGTACTTTGTTGCACCTGTCACTGCATCCCATGTAAGTGTGATCTTGCCAACAACTGCTGTTGCCTTGACATTTGCGGGGGCAGAAACTGTTGCTGCTGCAGCCTTCACAGATACGATCGCAGATGCTGCACTCCACTTGCTGCCGTATGCATATACTGCGTACTTGTATGTAGTGCCTGCTGTTACTGCTGTATCGGTGAAGCTGTTGGTGCTTACTTCCTTGTAATCAGACCAGCTTGTGCCATTGTGACGGCGGATCTTGTACTTTGTTGCACCTGCCACTGCATCCCATGTAAGTGTGATCTTGCCAACAACTGCTGTTGCCTTGACATTTTCAGGAGCGGCAATATTTGTATCAACAGGAGTAGCAGATACGGTCACAGAAGCAGGGCTCCATGCGCCGCCGTTGAATGTGTAAACAGCATACTTGTATGTCTTGCCGTTTATTAAATCGGTATCAGTGTAGCCTGCGTTCTCCACCTCAGCGTAATCAGACCAGCTTGTGCCGTCGTAACGACGGATCTTGTACTTTTCTGCGCCACTAATCTCGCTCCATGTCAGTTCTACCTTGCCATCGCCTGCTGTTGCCTTCAGATCCTCTACCTTGAACAGATCGCTGAACTTGCAGGTAGTAGGTGCACTATAATCGCCATTGTTATCAATGGTATATATATTGATGATATAATCCGTATCGTAACCATTATCGACAAAGCTCTTGATTATGCCCCAGTCATAGTTTTCCAACATGCCATCGAACGTCATCGTCAAGCCCCAGCCCGAACTAACTCCCATTGCATTAAATACAAATCCGTTCGGGTCGTCAATTTTTGTCCATGTAATAAAGCAGCCAGAACCATAATAATCTGTCACACGAACATCGGCTGGGGATTCAATATAGGATCGCTGATTGCCGCCGTTAAAGGTATATATAACACTGTCAGAGGATACTGTGATATCGGTAGTCGTATAATCAGCGGATTCTGAATATACCAGCAGCGAAACCTCAACATCACCACTATAATTTCTGCCATACAGTAACCCCTCTGCCGCAACAAGTGTAGGAAGATGGTACACGCTTATCCTGTTATCTGAGTCTGTTGAGCCGTGCACATAACTGCTGCTATAACCGTTGAATAATAGTCTGTATTTTAATTCCTCACCATCAGGAACATCGCCTGTATACGGATCCCACGAAAGAACGCCTGTCAATACATCGTATGTCAGATTAGCGTCATAGCCATCAAGACCTGCTGCGGGTACTTTCACAGACACAATGTCGGAAGCGGCGCTCCATTCACCGTTCACATAAGAATATACTGAATATTGATAGGTGCTGTCTTCCGTCACCTCTGTATCAATAAAACTTGTAGCTGTTACATCCTTGTAATCTACCCAACCGCTGCCGTCATTTCTGCGGATGCGGTACTTTGTTGCGCCTGTTACAGCATCCCAAGCAAGAGTTACCTTACCATCTTCTACTGTTGCCTTTACATTCGCAGGAGCCACAGCCTTGACAGTGGACGATGTAAGTGCCTTTACATGCACATCATTTTCATAGTATGTATAAGTGTCAGTCCAGTTTGCTTTCAAAGGATCACCGGTGCAGTAAAAGCTGTGACCTGCGGAGTTGGAATTGTCATCAAGACAAATTCCCACCTTACCGCTGCTTGTCAACGCTACCACAACAGAGAATTTTGTACCTTCAGTAACATTTACAGGCTCATCCAGTGCAATAGTGTAAAGACCCGCATTAGTTAACTGAACGCTCTTTGTAAGCACTTTAGTTCCGCTTGTAGGCGTTCCGTCAACTCCTGTAAATATATGAATATCACAGGACGCGTTGGGATCGGATGTCTGGAAAGCAACAGCAGTAATAGGATCATCGTTTACTGCGGTAAATATGTTTGCTCCGCAGATCGTATAATTGCTCATTCTCAGAGAACCTGTGTAAGAGCCTGAATACTGATAAATATGAGAATACTTATCACTCTTCGCCATTTCAAGCAGATTGATTCTTGCGATACTGGTATCATAATAAGAAAGCCAGAAATATCCGTTGTCGCCATACCAGGTATTCCAGCTGTTCTTGCAGAGCCATGCACCGTTACCTGCAGGTGTAGCGGCGAAGTTGGAGGCACTGTAATCATCATCCCAGCCTACCAGTGTTACTGCATGGTTGGTGTTTGTATTAACGTTGTTGTAAAAAGCAGTACCGCCCTCGGCTGTTACATTTTCATATGCCTCAGCATAATAATAGGAGATGGTAAGCGCTCCGTTATTCATAAGCGCGCTCTTGATCGTATCCCTGTCTGTAACATCATATTCCTTACAGCCTTCAAGGAAATACGATGAATCATATCGTTTGCTTTCATCAATAACAGGAGCATCCGTTACAATAGCATAGTCAGATTCAAGAGCCGCACCCATACCCGCATTCAGCGCAGAGCGCGCCTTGTAAATATTACCGCCTCCGGGATTATAAGCAGCTGTAGCGCCCTTGCAAGATGTTACGAAATCTCTATAAAGAGGATCGTTCGCATCAGACACATACTGACCTTCGGTAAACCAAACAAGATGTCCCTCTGAAAGATCCACATCGGATGTTGCAAGACCCTTGTACACAAGATTTGATTCCGCTGCGGCAATCGCACTGTGTGCCCAACAGGTACCTGTGCTGCCCTGACTCTTAACAGAAGTAACCACGCCATAATCACGCAGATCATAGGACGACGGAAGTGTTCCGTAATCATCGTACTGGGCAACGGAAAGATCAAACTCAACGATATTGCCATATTCATCCTCGAAATGACAATCGGTCTCACCGTATTCAGACGGCTCTTCCTCCACAAGCACAATGTGCTCAACCTCGGTATTGCTTTCAGATATACCTGATTCGGCAAATGCACTCATCGCTGTCTGCGAAGCCATTACGCCTGCCAGAAGCAACGACAAAACAGCTTTGATCCTGTTTTTGGCAGTAATCATATAAAAACCCTCCTGATCTAATTTAGTAATAACCTATATTAATATTATACACCTTATGGAATAATTGTCAAGTTATTATTGTGGTAAAAGCACAAAAATCAGCCCCTCCTTCGGGAGAGGCTGACATTCGTTTCGATATTATTTTGCCGTTGCGGAAACTATCGCCGAAGCGCCTCCCCATGCACCGTTAACATACGCATATACTGCGTACTTGTAGGTCTTGCCTGCTGTTACGGATGTATCGGTAAGACTTGTAGCGCTCACGGTCTTGTAATCTGCCCAGCCTGTGCCGTCATGGCGGCGTACCTTGTACTTTGTTGCTCCGCTTACCGCTGTCCATGTTACGGTGATCTTGCCGCTGGTTGCTGCCGCCTTTACGTTAGCCGGAGCTGCTGCCTTTGGCACTGCTGATACTGTTTCAGATGCCGCACCATACTTTCCGTTAACATATGCATATACTGCATACTTATATGTGGTGCCGACAGTAACTGCTGTATCAGTGTAGCTTGTGGTGGACACTACCTTAAGGTCAGACCATCCTGTACCGTCGTGGCGGCGTACCTTGTACTTTGTCGCTCCGCTGACTGCGCTCCATGTTACTGTGATCTTTTCACTTCCTGCCGTTGCCTTGACATTTGCAGGAGCTGCTGCCTTTGGCGATGCCGATACTATTGCAGATGCGCCGCTCCACTTGTTAGCATATGCATACACTGCGTACTTGTATGTAGTGCCGACAGTTACAGCTGTATCAGTGTAGCTTGTGGTGGACACTACCTTCAGGTCAGACCAGCCTGTACCGTCATGGCGGCGCACCTTATACTTTGTTGCGCCTGTTACTGCATTCCATTTAACAGTGATCTTGCCGCTGTCAGATGTTGCCTTTACACCTGTAGGCGCTGCCACAGCTGCTGCCTTGGGTGTCGCTGATACTATCGCAGATGCACCTCCATATACGCCTCCAGCGTATGCATACACTGCATAACGATATGTTGTGCCGCTCACAACGGATGTGTCTGTAAAGCTGGTAGCTGTCAGCACCTTATAGTCTTTCCATCCGTTTCCGTCATTACGGCGGAGCTTATACTTCGTTGCGCCTGTTACTGCATCCCATGTCAGTGTAACCTTGCCTTCGCCTGCAACCGCCTTGAAATTCGCAGCGGGAGAGGGAGATACGATCTTGAAAGTTACGGTCTTTGTGCCGCTGTAGTTGCCCTTACCTGTAATGGTTACATTTGCTGTACCCACGTTTGTGTTGTTGGAGTACGCTACAGTATAATCAGTACCGCTTACAAGTTCTGTTGAGCCGTCCTTTACGGTGACTGCAGGGGTTATTGCAGCACCTGTATAAGTCTGATCTGCGATAGCGGACACTGTTGCGCCGCTGATGGATATTCCGTTAATCTTGAACGTAACTGTCTTAGTACCTGTGTAATTACCCTTACCTGTGATAGTAACAGTTGCTGTACCTGCGTTTGTGTTATCGGAGTAAGCTACAGTATAATCGGTGCCGTTTGTGAGCGTTACAGAGCCGACCTTTACAGTCACTGCGGGAGTTATTGCAGAGCCTGTGTAGGGCTGATCCGCAATTGCGGAAACAGTTGCTCCGCTGATGGATCTTGCTACGATGTTGAATGTAGTAGCCCTAAACGGTGTGTCTTTGAAATTGCCAACGCCTGTGATAGTCACCGTTGCTGTGCCTACATTTATGTTATCGGAATAGGATACAGTATAATCTCTGTCTGCCACAAGGATTCCATAGTCGCAGTTGCTAAAATCTACGGTAACGGCAGGCTTGATAGCAGAGCCTGTGAAGGGCTGATCTTCAATCGAAGCTACAGTTGCATATTTGATGGATGCTGGAATGATATTAAAGGTGATACTCTTGCTGTCTTTATAATTTCCTATGCCTGTGATGGTAACAGTGGCTGTGCCTACATTTACATTATCGGAATAAGTTACTGTATAATCCGTATCCTTGGTAAGCAATACGCGCGATACAACATGTAAATTATGCGTCAGCGCATAGCCCGTGTAGGTCTTATCCGAAATTGGGTCAATACTTGCGTCGCTGAGGGATCTCTGAAGGATATTGAATGTTATTGTCTTTGTGCCCATGTAACTGCGGATGCCTTGGATGGTTACAGATGCTGTACCTACGTTTTTGTTATCGGAGAAATCCACATAATAATCCGTATCTAAAACAAGAGCTTTGTCGCCATCCATCACAGTCAATTCGGGTTTTATTGCAAAGGCTGTGTAGATCTGATCAGCAACGGCATCGACGGTTGCATTTGCTATATCCTTCTTGATTGCGAAGTTTACCGTTTTCGTACCTGTGTAGTAACCAATACCTGTAATGGTGACAGTTGCCGTTCCGGGTTCTATGTTGTTGGAATATGCAACAGTATAATGTGTGCCTTCTGTAAGCATCATGCCATTGTATGCTACCCTGACTGACGGTGTGATAGGCGAGCCCGTATACTTCTGATCGCCAATTGTATATACAATAAATTGAGAGACAGAAGTAGATTCAGTAAGCTCATCCATTGTGTTTGTGTATGCTGTTGGGTCAGCTGCCGATGTACACACATCACTATCGTAGTATACGTCTGTGACAGCGCCTGCGAAGTCCTCCACAGCAGTACCATTCAGCGCAGCCGATGCTGCGAAAGCCGTCACTGAGGTTGCTGTAACTGCTGCTCCAACGGCTAATGCAGCCACTATGACAGCAGCTATACGTTTAATAGATAAAAGTGCCATGTTTTCCTCCTATTATTGTTAGTCTTACTAGTATTATTATATATCTGTGTCAAAATTATGTCAAGCATTTTCAGCCAAAAAGCAACAGCTGAATGCTCTTTTGTACAAATCAACCACACAAAAAATCAGCCTCTCCCTTTCGGAAGAGGCTGAAATTATAGATGTAAGTTATGCCGCACCAACTATCCATTTAAGGATAGCGCCTGCGTCCATTGCATTGATGCTGCCGCTGTAATCAAAGTCGCCCATCTCGATATTGGAAGCATCTTCGAGTCTTACAACATGGCGGAGTATCGCAGCTGCATCGAGAGCGTTCACTCTGCCGTCATTGTTGACATCACCGAGAAGATCGCTGTACTTGCTCGCCATGAACACATAATCGCCCTTTTCTGTCATAGTGAATTCTGCAAGGCCATCCTCGCCGATGATCACTGTGTCCACATACACAAGCTCACCATCCACAAGCTTGTATACATTAGCAAACTCGCCCGCGTTCTTGATATCAAGATCGGATATGAGTGTTGTGGGGAGCTTTGTATCGCTGATGCGGAACTTGAACTTTGCTCGTCCACGCAGGTCATAAGTCATGATGCGTACAGGATATGTGATATTCAGATAAGCGTTTTCAAGCTCTTCGGTATCGGAGAGATCGGCGCCATCCACGAACCAGTGATTAAGCGTATTGTACTCAAATGTGAGATGCGCGTCACGGTTTGCAATCGCCTTGATGACGAAATCAGGAACATCTACGCAGCCGTTGAGCTGTACCTCAAGCTCTCCGCCGATAGGAAGTGCCTCAATCATTGCTGCGATCTGATGCCAGTTGTGGTTCTTGCCGTCTATCGCAGGAGACTCGCCGTAGGAAGCCATAGGTCTGCCACCGGGGCCGTCGCTGCCACCGCCTCCGGTGCCACCGCCTCCGCCGCCTCCACCTCCGCCACCGCCACTACCGCCGGTGGACTTAGTGAATTTGCCGGTTATGACATTACTGTCCAGCATGCCTTCCTTGATTGCAATGATGTTGAAGGTAGTTGTCTTGCTGATTATAACTGGTTCTGTATATTCAATGCCGTTTGTTCTGGGATCGGTGCCGTCAATGGTATAGAGTATTGTTGCGCCCACTGTAGGACAGCTGAACTGCACATCCATGGAATTATTGAATGCGCCCGGATCGGGAATGAATACGGGATCCAGCACCGTAGACTTAGGCGAAAGCTCCGTCACGGATACTGCAGCACTTGCATTGTGAGTTTCTGTCTCCGCCATACGGATGTAAGCGGTAACATATGTGCTGGGCTGAACGCCCTTGATATAGTTCACTTCAGACCAGTCGCCGTTCTCAAACTTGTATTCCGCTCCCTCAACAGCCTTTATGGTTGCTGTGAATGTACCATCGGGATCAAGTGTAAATTCAAGCTCGATAGCAGGCGGATCCTGATCCTCCTTGGCAGTTATAATGATGGATACAGTAACATTGAAATCCTCATAGTTCTGCGATGTCACCACCAGAGTGATCTCGGCAGCCGAGCCGATCTTGTCGAACGTGTTGGTGTTCAGTGTGTAGATCACCATGCCGTCAGCATAAGCAGCGGTATCAGCCACGATATCGTCAGGATCGGATACTGTTGCAGTTACATTGATTATATCGCCCATATCCGCAGGAACACCTGTTACAGCAAGTGTTTTCTCGCCGTGAGTTCCCCAGCCGTGCTTTGCTTCAAGCTGAACATCCTCAGGTGCTGCAGCCTTTGTGATCGTCAGCACCGCAGGAACAAATGTTATGTCATAATTTGCGTTGTTCTCGTTTGTGAGAGTACCCTGTATGATGTCGTACTCGCCTGCATCCTCACCCACTTCACGGCTGAGTTCGCCCGTGAGAATCTCATTTGCAACGATATTCTCAACAACGTAAGTGAATGTAGGGTCAGCCTCGCCGAATGTCTTTGTTGCATTCTCAGCTGCAACAGTCACGGAACGTCTCTCGATAACAGCTCCCGTAAAGTCAATGGAATCGGGAACGGTATAGTTGCCGTCCTCTGCTCCGTCTGCGGTCATAACATGACCGTCATTTACGATCGCAATGATAAGCTCCTTATCCTCACCCACGTTCTCATCCTTATAGAGGATAGTCACGCCGAGAGTATCTATGTAGCGCTTTGCACCGCCCACAAGTCCGCTCAGAACGAAGTCCTTCGCGTCTGCTGTGTAGCCTACGACCGCAAGAGTGCCGTCATACTGCTTTGTCACCTCACCCTTGAAGCTTACACGAAGCTGCTTGGGAGTAACCTTGAATGTACCCACGCCATAACCGATGTTTGCAGCATCCTCGTAACGTGCCATTACAGTGTAAGTTCCTACATCAAGAGCGCCGAACTCATTGTAAAGCTCGGAAAGCTCGCCAAAGCTGCCATCCATGCCGACATTGCCCTTAGCAAAGGTGTATGACCACTCGGCTTCGCCGTCCTGCTCGCCGCTGAATGCGCCCTGAGGTACGGGATCGGTACCGTAAACAGCATTATCGGTATCCACTGTGATCTGATCGTTAACGCGGTTCTTCTCCGCTACAGTGATGACCGCTTCCGCTGTGGATGAGCTGTACTTACCGTCAACGCCTGCAATATTGAGCGTGATATTTATAGTACTGTTGATCTCAGCATCCTCAGGCACTGTATAGGTAGTATTGCTGCTTGTGCTTGTTCCGTCGCTTATGGAAATGATCTCTGTGGGGAGACCCTCGGTAAACTCGGGATACTTAGGATGCTCTGCTGTGAATCTGAATGTCACGGATTTGCCGGGGATCACTCTGGGTGCCTCGGGATCTGCCTCCACAACAGGTTCAACAGCATTTACGACCATCTGAACGAATGTGAAAGTAAACGCAAGATAATTTATATCATCAGGCTCGAACACTGCGGTGTAGGTGTTTCCGCTTGTGGTGATATGTCCATCATATTCAAGCGTCCATGTACCTGTCACTACATTGCCACCTGCTGCCATTGCGCCTGTGTTCGTATCAAATACAGCGTCCTCAGCCTTGTAGCCATAGCCTACTGTATACACTACGCTTGCAGGAGGATCAAGCTCTGCACCTGTGACTGTAAACTTCCATTCGTTGCTGGATACGATCTGCTCCGCATACTTATCATCTCCGAATACAGAGATCACGAAAGTGTAATCTCCTGCATCGGATGTATCGGTAACGGGCTCGCCGTCCTTGAAGTATTTGATTGTGTAAGTCATCGCAGCGTCAGATGCTGTTACAGAAGCCGCCTTAGGATTTCCGTTGTATGTGAGATCTATCGGCAGTTCAACTGTGAACATATCCTTTGTTGGTACGATGAGGAACTTTGCCTTTTCAACAGAATATCTGTAAGTGGTCTTGACTGCGCCTACCTGAATGACGTGATCAGACTCACCCGAGATATAAGCATAAATATTGGAATCAGTGGAGCTATGCTGCTTCGGAGCATATTCCTTGCCGTCTACATTGACATTCTCGTTTCCGCTATTGGGGATCGCCATAAGGTGAACAGGCTTTCCGTCTCCATCAACGGGGGATGTGACCGCATCAGCCTTAACCGAACCGCCTGTAATCACGACTTTATCAGCGCTGATATTGTCAGCTGTTATCGAACCACTGCTGATCTTTACAGTGCCCGAAGCTCCGTTGATATCAGTTGCTGTTATGCTGCCGTTTCCGCTTATCTCCAGTGATCCGCTGCCTGCAAGCTTTACTGCATCCGCAGTGGAAGAAAGTGTGTTTTCGGAGTCCTCAGCCAATGTGATAACTGCATTGCCGTTCACTGTTATTGCGGATTCCGCTGCGCTGTTGATGTTTGCACCGTCCAATGTGATCTTAGCTGTTATTCCTGCAGCAGTTTCGATCCTGTCAGAAGTCTCAGCCACATCGGGATTATTGGATATGGTGACAGCCTTATTTGTAAGTATGGTCACCACACCGTTTTCGTAAGTGTAATCCGTTCCGAATCTCACTCCACTGCCTGAGATAATCAGATCGGGGAGCTTGAACTTAGTTCCGTCAAACACATATACTGTCTCAGCGCCGTCAACAGTTACCGCCTGTGTCTCACCTCTGAGGTATGCATACACATTGGTATCACCATCGATTCCGTGCTGCTTAACGGGATATGTATTTCCATTGATCGTGATGGTTTTATTTCCGCTGTTTTCGATGACCAGCAGATATACATTTTCTGTTCCGTCAGTAGGAACTGCAGAAAGGCTGTCAGCCTTGACCGAGCCTCCGTCTATCACGATGGATGTTGCAGTAACACCGCCCATAGCAGTTACTACCACGTTGTCAAAGGTTACTGCTGCATCAGCTGCACTTATAGCCGCTGTGCCGCTTGCCTTTAATGTGCCTGTGCCTGTTAAAGTAACAGAGCCTGTGCCTTCGGCAAATATTGCCGCTGCACCTGTTGATACAAGCATATTATCCGAGCCGTCGGCAAGAGTGATCTTTACGTCACCGCCATTGGCCGAAAGTGCCGCACCGCTTGTGCTGATGTTAACACCGTCCAGTGTGATATCAGCGTCTACGTCAGTGTCTATTATAATAGTATGTGATGTTGTAGGCACATCGGCAGAATTTTCTATTGTCATTGCTGTATCAGTTAAGATAGTCAGCACGCCTGTATTAACAGGATATGTGTAATCCAGACCGTAAGTGCCGCCTGTTACTACCAGATCACTGCCAATAATAACAAACTGCTCGCTGTACTGATCGTAGATATATGTTTTTGTTGCCTCATCGCCGAGCTTTACTGCGTGGGATTCACCTGTGAGATAGAAATATACGTTTGTGTCGCTATCAATGCCATGCTGCTTAGGCAAACGCTCTGTGCCGTCGATAACGATCTTCTTGTTATCGGGATTAGCAAGAGTCAGCAGATAAACTGCACGGCCACTCGAATTGGTAGGATCCACAGAAATATTGTCTGCCTTGACAGAACCACCATTGATAACCGTTTCAGAGGAATCTATGCTGGTTGCTGTTACCGAGCCGCCGTTGATCACCGCACTGTCACCTGTGATGTTTGCAGCATCGACCGCTCCTGCGTTTACGGTCACGTCAGGTGCATTGATGCTGTTTGTTGTAACCGCACCGCTGTCAACCGTCACGCTAACTGCGCTTGTTATACCATCCGCATCAATTCCTGTTGCAGTAACACTGCCGCCATCTATAGTGATGCTTGCTGTACTGCTTATGCCTGTATCGCCTGTCGCCGTTACAGTGTCACCGTTGATGCTGACTGTTCCGCCACTGCTTATTCCTGAACCTGATGTGCCACCATTTGCAGTAACATTACCGCCGGTCACGATGATATTGCCGACGCTATCGATACCCGCGCCATCAGCAGCACCTGTTGCCATAACACTGCCGCCATTGATGCTGACGATTCCGCCGCTGTTTATTCCTGCGCCCGATGTGCCTGCATTTGCAATGATGCTACCGTTATTCATAACGATATCGCCATCGCTATCGATACCTGCGCCGTTTGCATTACCTGTTGCAGTTATATCGCTGTCTTCTATTGTGATATCTGCTGCGCAGTAGATGCCTGCGCCGTCTGTGCCGCCATTGGCTGTAAGCTCTCCGCTGCCGCTTATGGTCAGCTCAGTGCCGCTTTGAATACCTGCTGCTCCATTGCCGCCTGTCAGATAGTTCTCTGAACCCTCGGCTAGTGTAAGCTTGACAGATACGTTTCCACTCTCTATCAGCAGTGCTGCTGTAGAGGTGGTGCTGATATTCACACTATCAAGTGTTAAATCAGCCGCTACGCCAGCCGCAATAATAATGGTATCGGATGTTGCAGTATCAGGATCAATGTTCTCAATAGTAATCGCCGTATCGGTCAGCACTGTTACAACGCCGCCGCTGTAGGTATAATCCGTGCCGTACACCACATTCTCGCCGTAAACGTTAAGATCAGGCAGATAGAAAGTCGATGTAAGCTCATCGAAATGATATGTAAGGTACCTGTCGGTCTTGACAGAGTGTACTTCACCTGTCAGATAAGCATAGACATTACTGTCACTGCTGCTGTGCTGAGTGGGAAGATAAGCTGCATTGTCGATATACAGATCCTTGTTTAAGGGATTTGCTATTTTCAGAAGATATACAGGATCTGTGCCGTTTGTGGGTTCAGGAGTTATACCCTGTGTCTTGACCGAGCCGCCCGTGATGACCACTGCGGAGCCTGTGATATCATCTGCTGTCACAGAGCCGCTGTCTATCGTGATCTTTGCCGTGGATTCGATATCGGAGACCAGCTCGCCCGCGCCGTTCACGAAAATATCACCGCCTGAGGTGATACCGCCGCTGAGTACATTTTCAGAACCCGCTGCAAGAGTAAGCTGCAGGCTTGCGCCGTCCTCTACAGTAAGAGAGACGCCGACCGAATCTATGTTCACGCCGTCAAAGGTGATATCTGCTGCCACGCCTGTTCCTATTATAATAGTATCGGTTGCAGGAGCTGACTTATCGATATTCTCGATGGTCATTGCAGAATCAGTGAGGATAGTCACTGCACCTCTGTCGAAGCTGTAATCAGTGCCGAGTCTGCCGCCTGTCACCTTGAGTTCGGGACATCTGAACACCTTTGCGGAGCTGTCGAAATAATAGGGAGTATCATCACTGCCTACAGTTACAACATAATCATCCGCAGGGAGATATACATAAAGATTTGTATCACTTTCACTATGATAATCGGGATCGTAATCAACGCCGTTGATCTTCACTTCACGCTTCTGAGGATTGTCAATCGTAAGCAGATACACATAATTGCCCATCATATTTGAAGGCGTTACCGCAGCGCTTCCGCCTATCTTTGCCGCAGCATCCGCTCCTGCAACTGCATTTACCGAGCCTCCGCTGATAATGATATCGCTCGCCGCAGCCGCACCGCCTATGCCCGCAGCGTCGCCATCACCTGTTGCAGTAACAACAGAATCTCTTACGCTTATGGCAGAGGCTGTTCCGCTGCCGCCTGCACCGATACCTGCGCTGTCCGTGCCGCCTGTTGCAATCACGACAGAATCAATGATAGCTATCTCAGAAGCATCAGCATCAGCGCCGCTTCCGATACCCGCACCGTTTTCACCGATGGCTGTAACCGTTGTGCCACTGATGGTGATATTGTGAGCTTCTTCACCGTTTTCTCCGCCAATACCTGCAGCGCCGCCCTCAGCCCTCAGAGTACCGCTGCCGCTGATAAGCAGAGTGCCGTTTTCGCCATTCTTCTGAAGACCCGCATAAGCGCCTGTGCTTATGAGGACGTTTTCCGAACCTGCCGCAAGAGTTATTTTCACACCAGCATCGCTGCCATCTGCAATGCTGAAAGCAGCATACGAACTCGTATCAATAGTTAACTCTTCCGAAACAACTTCAATACCTGTTTCTATATTGACGCCATCCAATGTGATATTCGCAGATACGCCGTCAGCCACAACGATTACATTATTTGTTGCGTTATCAGGATCTGCATTTGATATGGTGATTTCCTTTTCTGTAAGTATAGTGAGTATTCCCGAATCGGCAGGATACATGAAATCTGTTCCGTGCTTGAGACCATCGCCTGTAATAACGAATGCACTACCCGGCTCTGTCCACTTGCCTGTTTCAGGATTAAAGAAGTAGTCGATCTCTACGCCGCCGATCGTAATGGTATGCTGCTCAGCGGTAAGATATAAATAAAGCTTGTTTGTTCCCGGGTGCTGAGAAGGAACAAAAGGAACGCCATCCACCTCAACATCAAGACCCTGCGGA